>JALNWL010000130.1 GCA_023230905.1 Syntrophales bacterium | reverse complement strand
GTTCACGGTTGGTGGACCTTCCTGGCTCGAATCCATTCGCAAGACTTACGGACCGGCCGTTTCCCTGGTCGGTTCCCCCGAAATCGCCGCCCGGTCTTTGGCTGCCCTGTACCGCTACAGCTCTTTTCGGGCCCGGGGATAAAACGGACCTCTCCCTTCGAGCCCCTTCCCGGCATCCCGCGGCCGTCAGGGATCCGTTTCAGGCAGAAATCATCCGATGATCCGTACGGGCCTGCAGGGTCCTGATCAAAGATGCGGGGACAGGCTTAAATCATGGGGCCATGAACATGCCCTTGGGCGCCAGACAATCCAGTGGATTCTTTTCGGGGTGGTACATATCGATAAAGAGGGTGAATTCGCTTCCATCGGAATCGGTCAGCTTGTATTGATCGGTGATGTGGCCGTCCGGACCTGCGCCGACATTGCCGACCCGGTAGTATTTGAACGGCCGGCGATTTTTGTCACGCAACTGTTTGAGATACACGTGGGAGTAGGCCGCCCCCGAACCTGAGTCTCCGCCCAACTTGACCGGGTTCTCCCGGGTATAGCCGTAGGTGGGGTCGTCGGAGGTCTGGGCAGGGTTGATATCATCGCCGCCATACCGCCCCGTGTCGGTTTGCCGCGCGGCACGGTCGGGAGCGACATTCGGACGGATGCGCCTTCTGTCGCGGTTTGCCTGATCCACCGCCCGGGTCGCTTCATCGACCATGTGTTGCGCGGCATCCCCGCGCAAGCGCCGGCGCTGTTCGGCCCCGTCTTGCGCGAAGGACGGAAATGGCGTAAGTTCGAACGCCGTGATCAAGAGAAACAGCAGGGACAGGCAGACGGCTTTTGTTTTCACGGGCAACCTCCCTTGAAGGATAGGTTCCGGACTGTAGCACTTTTTAACGGGATTGCCAAGGTCGTGTCAAAAGCCCGGTTGCGTCCGGGCATCGGTATTAGATGACCGTTGCGCCCGGGGTCGTCTCATGGTGTGGCCATGCTGAACCGTCGTATGATCGGTCTATTCCTCAAGACAGCCGTTTGCTTGGCGATGCTGCTGTTGTCGATGCCTGGAAACGTGTGCGGCAGCGACGCGGTTACGGCGGATCTGCTGCAGGCCCGCTATGATCGGATCAACAGGCTCCTGAAAGACGGGCGCCTCGATGACGCACTGCAACAGGCCTTGAGGACCCTCGACATGGCCAGGGGCCTCTACGGCCAGGAGTCAGCCGGAACGGCGCCCGCCATTGACCGGGTGGCCGCTGTTTACCGGGCGATGGGAAGGTTCGCGGACGCGGAAACCAACCTGATCGCGGCGCTTGATCTGGTCAGGAGAGGGCCGGACCTGCCCCCCGAATATACGGTGTCGGCGCTGAACAACCTGGCCGGACTGTACAGGGAGATGGGGCGCTATGGCGACGCGGAAGCGTTGTATCTGCGGGCCGTCGACATGCAAAAGTCCCTCCGGGATGAAAGCGGGGAGGGTGAAGCGGCCCTGCTCAGCAACCTCGCGGTTTTGTATATGAACCTTGCCCGGTATGCGGATGCGGAGCCGCTGTTGAAGCGTGTTCTCGCGATGGCCGAAAAGAAGGCTGAGCCGGACCGTCTCAGCCAAAGGATGAAGATTTCCATGGACGGCCGTCGGCTGGAGTGGGGGCGGCGCATGCTGAACCTGGCGAACCTGTACTTCGAGATGAAGCGCCATGAGGACGCGGAATCCCTGACAATGCGGGCACTGGGGATCTTTCAGCCGATTCTGGGGGAAGAACACCCGGAGGTGGCGCGCGTCAAAGGCGATCTCGGCGTCCTGTATTCGGCAACCGGTCAGTACGCCCGGGCGGAAAAACTGCTGACCGAAGCCATCAATAGCGCCAGCACGGCCTACGGCGACAAGCCCCAACCCGTGGTCGCCGAGTATTATGTCAGTCTGGCCCAGTTGTATCAGGAAATGGGCAATTACCGGGACGCGCTGAAGGTTGCCGGACACGCCCTCCCCATCCTGCAAAACACCCTGGGCGGGAGCCATCCCAAAACCCTGCGCTGCCTTAACACTATTGCGGTCATTCATATTTACCGGGGGGAATATGAACAGGCGGAATCCGTCCTCCGGCAGGTCCTGGAGACGGCCCGGGCATCGCTGGGATCGCGGCATGAAAGCCTGGCCGTCTATCTGTCCAACCTGGGGAATGTGCTCGCGGCCCGAGGCCGGCATCGCGAGGCCAACCGGATGTTTGCCGGCGCCATCGGCATCAACGAACAGAAACGGGAGGATGCCTTTCTGATCCTTTCCGAGCAGCAGAAGCTTAACTATGTGTCCTCCATGCTGCACCAGGTCAAACTTTATCTGTCCCACCTGTTGCAGCATGGCGCATCCGACCCGGAAGCGCTCGGGGAGGCCATGACCGTCTGGCTGAGATGGAAAGGGGCCGTACAGGAGGCCCAGGGGCGATACGGGGATGCCCTGTACCGCTCCGACGATCCCGTCCTGCGGCGGAAGTTCGATGAACTTGTCCGGGTCAGGCGCGAGCTGGGGGGCATCCAGCTCTTTGGAGGACAGGCCGCCCGCCAGCGGGGGGCCGCCGAAACGGCCAGCCGGCTGGAAAAGCGGAAACAGGCCCTGGAGGCCGAGCTGAGCGGGCTCAGCAGGGATTATGCGTTTGAACGCAGGATCGGCAAGGTCGATATCGCCCGGTTGACGGAACTCCTGCCGCCCGATGCCGTGTATGTCGATTTTGCCGAGATCGCCATGACGGATTTCAGCCGGCAGATGCCCGGGAGGATGCACTACGCCGCTTTCGTTGTGGCTTCCGGCGGCAAGGATCCGGTCAGACTCTTGGACATTGCGGATCGGGATGCGCTCGATGCCGTTATCGGCAGCTATTTGAAAGAAATGAGGAAGAAGGCCGCGGGACGGCCGGACCACGATCCGACGCGTCTGGAGAGGGATGCCGTCCAGCTGTACCGGATGCTGCTCAATCCGCTGCTTCCTGGTCTGAACGTGCGGACCCGGCTATACGTCAGTCCGGACGGCCTCCTGAACCTGATCCCCCTGGAGGTTCTGAAGAGCGAAAGCGGCCGCTACGCCGTGGAAGACTACCGGATCAACTATGTCGCCTCCGGCCGTGATCTTGCCCGGTTCGACACGGTTGATCCTCCGGTCGGACGGGCGGTGATCCTCGCCGACCCGGACTTTGATTTGAAGCGACCCGGACAGGGTGACACGCAGACACCCGCCGTTGAAGCGGCCGAAGATGGCCGGCGTCCGGCTGTCGGCATCTTCAGCGGGGTTCACTTTGACAGATTGCCCGATACGAAACAGGAGGCGGAGGCCATCGGGACCCTTCTGAAGGCCTCGGGTTACCGGGTCGATCTCTACGAGGGCCGCGAAGCCGTTGAGGAGAATCTGTTCGCCGTGAGACATCCCCGGATCCTGCACATTGCCACGCATGGATATTTTCTGAACGGGAATGCCACGGCCTCCGCGGCGACCCGGGGGGTGAGGATTCTGCTCCAGGAGCCTGTCCTGACAAACTTGAATGACCCCGTTCAGAACCCCATGCTGCGTTCCGGTGTTGCGCTGGCCGGCGCCAATGCCTCCATCCGGGTGGGGACGGATCACGGATTGGTGAGCGCCGAACGGGTTCTGGGGCTGAACCTGCGCGGGACCGACCTGGTCACGCTTTCGGCGTGCGAAACGGGCACGGGAGACATCCGGGCCGGAGAAGGGGTCTTCGGCCTGAAACGCGCCTTCCTGATGTCGGGCGCGAAGACTCTCATGATGAGCCTGTGGAACGTCCCCAGCGCCGAAACGACGACCCTGATGACCGAATTCTACACGCGGATGTCGCGGGGGGCCTTGAAGGCGTCCGCGTTACGCGAAGCCAAGCTGAAGATGATGAAACAAAACCCGCACCCGTTTTATTGGGGAGCCTTTATCATGGTCGGCAAGCCGGAATGATCCGCCGGAAAAGAAACGAGCTGCCTCCCGAACAGGCAAAAAAACGGGGGAACCCCCTTGCCGCCGCCGGGATCCGCAACACCACGATCCGTTGGGGCGGCAAATGCGTTTCCGATGGATGTTGACAAATTCAGGATGCCGCGTCAGAAGAATTTCGCCGCCAGATCGGTGGAGGATTTCCGGCCGATGTCGTCGTAGTGGTTCGCGAGGAATTCCCCGGCCTTTTCCCGTCCGGTCTCGAACAGGTATTTCAGAAATTCCATGTCCAGATTCATCTTGCTCGAGGCCGTCAGCTTGGACATCTGTTCCTCGGCATCGATGGTGTGGATGAACGTGTGCTTGTATTTGGCCGGATCCAGTTCCCCCTTTTCGATCAGGGACGTCACGAAATGGATGGCCCTCATCTCGCGCATGAGGCTGGAGTTGAAGCTCAGCGTGTTGATCCGGTCGAAGATGGCGTTGGCGCTTCGGGGCACCTCGTGAATGTTGATCGGATTGATCTGGACGATCAGGACGTCCTGGCAGTCCGTGTTGTAGATGACGGGGAAGATGGGCGGATTGCCCATATAACCGCCGTCCCAGTAGTACTCCCCGTCGATTTCGGGCGCCTGATACAGGTAGGGCAGGCAGGCGGAGGCCAGGATCATCTTCGGCGTGATCTCCTGGTTTTCGAAAACCTTCAGCCGCCCGGTCAGGACGTTCGTGGCGCAGATGAAGAGCCGGACGGTGTGCGCCCTCTGCAGCACCGGAAAGTCGATCAGCTCCTCGAGGATGTCCCGAAAGACGTTCGTATCGTTGGGGTTCCACTGGTAGGGGGAAAACATCCGCGAGAGGACGTCGAACGTCTGCCACCAGGGGGAGAATTCCATCGACCCCTTGCTGCCGTAGAGCTTGTCGAAGAAGGTCGGCTGGAACGGTGAACATCGGCCGTTTTTGGAGTTGAATTCCCAGAACCGGCGCAGAAGCTCTTGGGCCTTTGTGCGCCCGCCCGCGATCAGGCCGTAGGCGAGAATGGAGGCATTGACGGCGCCGGCGCTGGTGCCGACGATGCCTTCGATGTTGATGCGCTCGTCGTCGAGCAGACGGTCCAGAACGCCCCAGGTGAAGGCGCCGTGGGCTCCCCCGCCCTGCAGCGCCAAATTGATCTTTTTCGCTTCGGCTTGAGCGGTGGTCCGTGCGGGCTTCTTCTTCATGGCATTCGATTCCGGGGTTGTTTTTGTCGCCCACAGTAAGCGACGGTCGTTGATCTGTCAAGGATAAAGGCAGGATAACGGCTATCGGCCGATGCGCCGCCCCTACACGTCGATCTCCTCACGCGCCTCTTCCGGCGTTTCGTAGATACGGGGCGACATGCCCCTTTCGTTGAGCTTGTCCCCCAGCTTCATGCGCAGGAACGCCCCCGTGGAATAGCGGCTGACCTTGTCATAATACTTGCCGACCACGTAGCTGACCATTTCCGTGTAATAGTCGACCAGTTCCGGGCTTAGATCGAAATTGTCGTAGTTCACGATGGTGCGAACCTTCTTTCCCAGGGGTTCCATGACGGCCGACACCGCCGCGCGGATCTCGTCGATCTGCTCCCGGCTGCGGATCGCCAGGCCCTCGAAATTGACGAAGAAGAGGTTGTCCTCCGGCTGATAGCGCAGGCGATTCACAATCGGGATGTCCAGGAGGTCCTTCTTGAGCTCCATGGGCACGGGTTTGAACAGGCGGTGATCCATCAGGCGGGGGGCCTGGCGGATGACGGGCTTGAAGTCCATCTGCCCCACGATGTCCCGTTCCACGTCGATCCCCGGCGCCACCTCGATGAGTTCCAGGCCTTCGGGCGTCAATTTGAAGACGCAGCGCTCCGTGACGTAGAGAACGTACTTTCGGTCCGCCGCGGCCACGGCGCCGGAAAAGGTGACCTCCTCCACCCGCTTGACGAATTTGTGCACCTTCCCCTCCTGGACGATCTTCATCTCGCCGTCGCGGAGGTCGATCTTCAGGCCGCCGGCGGTGAAGGTCCCCATGAAGACCACCTTCCGGGCGTTCTGGCTGATGTCGATGAAGCCCCCGCACCCGGCGATCCTGGGGCCGAAACGGCTGACGTTCAGGTTGCCCGCCTCGTCGGCCTCGGCCAAGCCGAGGAAGGCCACGTCCAGCCCGCCGCCGTCGTAGAAATCGAACTGGTGGCTCATGGCGATCAGGGCGTCCACGTTGACGGCGGCGCCGAAGTCCCCGCCGCCGGCGGGCACGCCCCCGATGATGCCGGGCTCGGACGTCAGGGTCAGGTATTCCTGGATTCCCTCTTCCGCCGCCACGCTGGAGATGGATTCCGGCACGCCGATGCCCAGGTTGACGATGCTGTTGGGCTTGAGTTCGAACGCGGCCCGGCGGGCGATGATCTTGCGCTCGTTCAGGGGGATGGGAGGCACCAGGGTCACGGGGATCCGGTATTGATGGGCGTAAGCCGGATTGTAGAGGGTTGCCGCCGTCTGGCGATGGTGCTCCGTGTTCGTGACGACGGCGACGCAGTCCACGAGGGCGCCGGGGATGATCACGCTGCGCATCGGCAGGGCGCCCCGCTCGGCGAGTCCCTCGACCTGGACCAGGACGAATCCGCCGCAGTTCTTCGCCGCCGTGGCGAGGGAGAGGGCGTCCAGATATAGGGGCTCCTTCTCGAAGCCGATGTTGCCCTCGAGATCGGCGGTCGTCGCCTTGATGATGGCGATGTTGAGCCGGGGGGGCTTGTAGGCGAGATATTCCTGGCCGTCGAAGGCGATCACCTCCACGAGGTCCTCCTTCGTGTTCGCGTTGAGTTTCCCTCCACCGAAGCGGGGGTCCACGAAGGTTCCCAGGCCGACCTTGGTGATCGTCCGCGGGCGCCCGCCGGCGATGTCCCGGATCATGACGGACAGGACGCCCTGCGGCAGGTTGTAGCCTTCGATTTTCCCGTCCAGGGCCAACTGGGTGAGCTTGGGGGTCTTGCCGAAATGTCCGCCGATGACCTTTTTGACCAGGCCCTCGTGCGCGAGATGCTGCAGGCCCATCTCGTTGCCGTCTCCCAGGGTCGAGGCGTAGAAGAACGTGAGGTTCCGGGGATGGCCCGTTTCGAGAAATTTCTTCTCAAGGGCGCAGATGATTTCGTCGGGACAGCCGATCCCGATGATGCCGTTGAAGCCGATCACATCGTTGTCCTGGATCAGGTCGGCGGCCTCCTCGATGCTGACGATCTTGCCTCGCCGCATGCCCGCGGTGAGGTCCCGGTGCAGGGGGTGCTGAATATCCGGCATGGCCTCCTCCTTGAGGGATTTCCTGAAGCGATTTATTTTCCCGGTCGGCGAAAAACTATAAGAAGGTCGACGGGGCTTGTCAATCGAATATCGGCGCC
>JALNWL010000129.1 GCA_023230905.1 Syntrophales bacterium | reverse complement strand
GCCTACTGATGGGAATCCTGTCGGCGTTCTACTTCAATTTCCTCCCCGTTCCGCTCCTCATCCTGTCGCTGACCCAGCTCAATATCATTATCGTATCCTACTGGACGTTTCACCTTCTCTGGTGGAGGTATTACCGCAGGCACGGCGCAAATCGGACCATAATCCGCCTGGGCTCCTGGGTGGACATGCTGGGCGCTTTTACCGCAGCACTCTGCGATCCTTTCAGCATCCCGCCCACGATCCTGCTGTTTCTGATCGCCGTTCTGGGGAACGGCATCCAGCACGGGCTCTTCGTGATCGTCGAGTCGATGATCGGGGCGCTCCTCCTCGGAGGAGGCGCGCTCGTCTTTCACCACCGCCTTCTCGGGGACGCCCCTCCCTACAACCTTTACTTTTACGTCTTTCTGATCGTGGTGGGCGTGTACTACGCCTATCTTCTCGTGCGGCGGATCGAACGGATGAAGATCGAGGCGATCCGAATCGGCGAGTCCGACAGCCTCACCGGGCTTCGCAACCGGCGGGCGTTCCTGAAGATCGCGGAATACCTGCTGCTCCTCAACGAGCGCTCCGACCTAGCCCTCGTTTTCGTCTTCGCCGACCTCGACAATTTCAAGGCCGTCAACGACACGCACGGACATGAACAGGGCGACGAGGTGCTCCGGCGCTTTGCCGACACGGCGCAATCGATCTTCCGGAAGTCCGATATCCTGGCCCGATACGGCGGAGACGAATTCGTGATGGTCCTCCCGAACACCTCCCTCGAAGCCGCGGAATCGGCGGTCCGGCGTCTGCAGAACGACTTCGGGAACTGGGCACGGAACAGTGGATTGCAGACGGGTGTCAGCGCCGGTCTGGCCATCGCGGCGAAGGGGAAAAACAACATCGAGGATATCCTGAGCCGGGCGGACGCAGAATTGTATAATGCAAAGCAGAAGATGCGCCAGGGCGCACGCGTGCTCCCGCACCCCTGAGTCCCCTCCTTGCCTGAAACGACCCGATCTCTTCCAAAGAACGCGCCCCATGGCGGCTGTCAGGAGCCTCGCGCGATCAGCACCCGTGGCTGGAAGATGCCGATGCGCGTGGCGTCGCCGTAAAACCCCTTGTGAATCTCATCTTCCGCAGGAGTTCCACCCGGTCAGAGCCCCTGTCGAGAAGCGCGGTTTTGACACCGTTCGCTTTGAGAAAACGGGAAAACCACAAATTTGTCCTAAAATAAAGCCACGCTTCCGTAATCCGGCAGAGAAAAAGAACAAATTTGTCCGGTCTCTCGAGGAAACCCTATCGGACGCGACCCCGCGAATCTTCATAAGTGCATTCAAATTCAAGAGGTTACAACGAGGTGTTCTCCCTTGGCACCGGTCTTGCTCTCCTGGCAGGACAAACGGGGACCCCGCAGCCGGCGCCGGCCCGGCGGGCGGTAAACCCGAAATCATTCGGCAAGGGAGGTCATGATCATCATGAATACGGGAGATACAGCGTGGATTCTCATGTCGTCGGTCCTCGTTCTGGGCATGACGATCCCCGGCCTGGCCTTTTTTTACGGCGGCCTGGTGCGGAGGAAAAACGTTCTGTCCATTTTGATGCAGTGTTTCATCATCGTCTGCGTCATCAGCCTGCAGTGGGTCCTGTTCGGCTATTCGCTCGCCTTCGGGCCCGATACGGGGTGCGGAATCATCGGCAGCCTGAAGTGGGCCGGCCTCCATTCCGTCGGCGGGCAGCCGAACGCCGATTACGCGGCGACCCTTCCGCACCAGGTCTTCATGATCTTTCAGGCGATGTTCGCGATCATCACCCCGGCGCTCATCATCGGCGCGTTCGCGGAGCGGATGAAATTTTCGGCCTTTCTGATCTTCACCCTCCTGTGGTCGACCCTGGTCTACGATCCGCTCGCCCACTGGGTCTGGGGGTCGGGCGGCTGGCTCCGGGGCCTCGGGGCCCTCGATTTCGCCGGCGGCATCGTCGTCCACGTGAGTTCCGGGGTTTCCGCCCTGACGCTCGCGATTCTGCTGGGGAAACGGTGCGGGTACGATTCGCGGCCGTTCCGGCCGCACAACCTCCCCTACACGGTTCTGGGGGCGGCGCTCCTCTGGTTCGGCTGGTTCGGCTTCAACGCCGGCAGCGCCCTGGGGGCGAATGAACTCGCCGCAAACGCCTTCGTGACGACGCACGTCGCCACGGCGGCGGCGGGCTTCACCTGGGCGCTCATCGAATGGCGGCACCATGGGGCGCCCACGGTCCTCGGGGTTGTGACCGGGGCCGTCGCGGGACTCGTCGCGATCACCCCGGCCTGCGGTTTCGTCAACGCGATGAACGCGATCCTCATCGGCATGCTGGTCGCCGTCTTCTGCTACGTGGCCGTCGTCTGGCTCAAGGCGAAACTCGGGTACGACGACGCCCTCGACGCATTCGGCGTCCACGGCGTGGGCGGCATCTGGGGAACGATCGCCACGGGCCTGTTCGCCGAAAAGGCGATCAACGCCGCCGGGGCGAACGGGCTCTTTTTCGGCAACCCCAGACAACTGCTCGTCCAACTGCTCCTGGTCGTCATCGCGCCGATCTTTGCCGCGGTCATGACCTGGATCCTTTTCAAGGTCGTGGACGGATGGATCGGAATGCGGGTGGAAAAGCAGGACGAGATCGTCGGCCTCGACCTCACCCAGCAGAGCGAATCGGCCTACACCGTCATCGAATAGGAGGACCAGACCATGAAATACATCGTCGCGATCATCCAGCCGCACCGCCTGGAGGAAGTCAAGCAAGCCCTGGAAGCGGTGGACGTCAATTTGATGACCGTCACCAACGTGCTCGGCCAGGGGCGGCAGAAGGGACATACCGAAATCTACCGGGGAGCGAAGGAGGTCGGCGGTCTCCTCCGCAAGATCCGGCTCGACATTGCCGTGAATGAGGCCTTCGTGGAGCCGACGATCGCCGCCATCAGCCAGGGGGCCAAAGCCGAAGAGGGCCAGGTCGGGGACGGCAAGATTTTTGTCCTCGACCTGGCCGACTGCATCCGGATCAGTTCCGGCGAGCGGGGCGGCGTCGCCATCGGCTGAACCGCCCCGCTCCGAAGCCCGGCGGCGCGGAGGGGCGAAACGGCCGCCCCGCGCGCCTTGACAAACGCCGGAATAAACCCTAAAGGAGATGCGCACATGAACTGTTTCAAACGAGTATGCAGGATAGCCCGGACGGGTCTTCTCATCGTCGCGGCGCTCGCCGTCCCGGCGGCGCCGCTTTTTGCCGAAGCGGCCGCGCCTGCCGGCGAGGTATCCGTCGGCGTTCTGAATCAGTACATCTGGCGAGGGTACGAGTCCAGCCGTCACAGCGTTGTCATCCAGCCATCGGTGACCGTCGGCTACAGGGGCCTTTCCGCCAACCTCTGGGGGAACCTGGATACGAACCCGTACGCGCAACCCGGAGACGATTCCCACGCGGCGAACTGGAACGAAACGGACCTGACCCTTTCCTACGCGAGGACGCTGGACCGGTTCACCCTGGGCGGCGGTTACGTCTACTGCGGCTTAGCCGCCGTCAACGAAGACGCGGCGGACCGGAAAGATTCGCAGGAGCTCTTTGCGACCGTCTCCCTCAACGTGCCCTTGACGCCCACGCTGACGGTCTACTGGGAGTTCGCCCACTACCGGAACTGGTATTTTCTGCTCGGCGTGTCCCACGTGTTCGAATTGGGCAAGGCGGTGTCCCTGAAGCTGTCGGCCGCGGCAAGTTATCTGCTGAGCACCGACGCCGACACCTATCCAAAGTACGACGGCGACGGCGTGGCGACCGACGACAAGTTCAGGAATTTTCACGACGGGACCGTTTCGGCGAGCCTGCCTGTCAAGGTGACCGACCGCATCACCCTCACGCCGGCCCTCTCCTACATCTTTCCCCTGACCCGCGACGCAAGGGACGAGATGAGAGGGCTGGGCCTGAAGGGCGGTCCGCCTGCCGACCGTGACGGTGATTTCTGGGTCGGCGGGATCACGGCGAGTTTCAGCTTTTAAAAAAAGCCCCGAACGTGCTATGCACGCATCGTGCGGTCTCGGGTTGTCGGGGACGATCCGCTGCGGCGCCCCCGGAGGACCGGCATTGAAGGAGGAAAGCCCGTCATGTCCACTGCCGTTTGGGGGGCCATCGTCGTCTTGGCGTTGCTGCTGATCGTCGTGGTCCTGCTGCTGGCGCTCCGGAAACCGCAGGACATCTCCGTGCTCCTCGGTCCGCTTTCGACCCTGACGCAGACCCTGGGGGCCCTGCAGTCCGATCTGCGGGGGCTCGGCGAGCGCATCGCCACCGTGGAGCGTGACCAGGGCCGGGCGGGCGTGCAGATGATGGCGCTGGAGAGTCGGCTGGCCGAGACGGGCTCGGTGGCACAGGGACTCGCGGAAACGGCGGCGTCCATCCGTTCGGGGCTCGGCGCGGCCCAGGAGACCCTGGCCTCGCTGCACAGCCAAGCCAAGGCGCGCCAGCATCTGGAGGAACGGACCGCCGACTCCATCCGGCGCCTCGAGGCGGTGCTCGCCGGGACGCACTCGAAGGGGGCCGCCGGGGAGAACATCGTCGAACAGGTATTTTCGCAGCTCCCGCCGCAGTGGCAGGCCCGCAACGTCCAAGTGGGGAACAAGACGGTGGAGTTTGGCCTTCGGCTCCCCAACGGCCTGGTCCTTCCCATTGACAGCAAGTGGACGGCGACGCACCTCCTGGAGGCCTTTCAGTCGAGCGAGGACGTGGAGGAGCAGCGGCAGATCAAGGGTCAGATGGAGCGGGCGGTTCTCGCCAAGGCCCGGGAAGTCAGGAAATATATCGATCCCAGCGTGACCGTCCCCTTCGGCGTCGCCGCCGTTCCGGACGCCGTGTTCGATCTCAGCGCCGCCGCCCAGGTGGAGGCCCTGCAGATGAACGTGGCGATCGTCGGCTACAGCCTGTTCATCCCTTACCTGCTGCTGGTCTTTCAGACGCTTCTCAAATCAGGGCGGGACATCGACCTCGAAAAACTGGCCGCGTACCTGGAGGCCGTCCAGCAGGACATGAGCACCCTGCAGGAGGAACTGGAGGGCCGGCTGTCGAAGGCCATCACGATGCTCGGAAATTCCCGGGACGAGATGCGCGTCCGGCTCAGCCGGATCGCCGTGGGGCTGGCCGCGCTTTCCGTCCATCCGGAACCGCCCGCGGCAGAGATCCGGATGGACGACATCCCCTTGGGATCGGGGGATTCGGACTGATTTTCTCGGCGCGTCACGCCGCCTACGCGCACTCGCTGTAGCCGCACATGCGGCAGACGGCGCACCCGCCCTCGTGCTCCACGATGCCGCCGCAGTCCGGACAGGCCCCCTTGAGGAAGGCCGTTTTCGCCTTGACCTTGCCGCCGCCGTTAGCCGTCAGGTGGGCCTGGATCGCCTTGGCGACGGCGTCGGCGCAGGACAGGACCTTGTTCTCCCCGAACCCCGACGGGGAATGGCAGGAGATGCCTTGGAGCTGCTTGACGACCTGCCGCGCCTGCAATCCGCTGCGCCAGGACAGGGAAACCAGGCGCCCGATGGCCTCGCACTGGGAGGCAGCGCAACCGCCGGCCTTCCCCATCGTGGTGAACAGTTCGAACAGCCCCGTGCTGTCCTCGTTAACCGTGACGTACAGTGGCCCGCAGCCCGTCTGCATCTGGTAGGTCCACCCCTTCAGGACCCGCGGCCGCTCCCGCTTCAGGGCCTTCCGCTCGGCGTCGATCTCCTCACGGGACGCCGGCGCGTCCTTCCTCCCCGTCGAGAGCACCTGATGGTCGCGGCTGCCGTCGCGGTAGATCGTGACGCCCTTGCAGCCCAGGCGGTAGGCCAGATGGTACACCTTGGCGACGTCCTCGACGGTGGCGGTCCGCGCGAAGTTGACGGTCTTGCTGACCGCGTTGTCGGTGTACTTCTGGAAGGCGGCCTGCATCGCGATGTGGATCTCCGGGGTGATGTCGTGGGCGGTCACGAAGAGCCTCCGGACGTCCGCCGGGATTTCCTCCATGTCCTTCACGGTGCCGTGTTCTGCGATGCGCTGCATCAGCTCCGGCGAATAGAAACCCCGTTCCCGGGCGATCCGCTCGAACAGGGGATGGACCTCCACCAGGAGGTCGTTGTCCATGACCTGCCGGACGTAGGAGACGGCGAAGATCGGCTCCACGCCGGACGAGGCGTTGGCGATGATCGAAATGGTGCCGGTCGGTGCGATCGTCGTGATGGTGGCGTTCCGGATAGGCGGCTCGCCCGGCGTGTCGAAGACCGATCCCTTGAAATTGGGGAAGGCGCCGCGTCGCTTCGCCAGTTCCCGGGAGGCCTGGCGGCCCTCCTCCCGGATAAATTTCATGACTTTCTCCGCGGTCCGCACGCCCTCTTCGGTGTCGTAGGGAATCCCCAGGAGGATCAGCATATCGGCCCAGCCCATGACGCCCAGGCCGATCTTGCGGTTGCCGGAAGTCATGGCCTCGATCTGGGGCAGCGGGTAGCGGTTGATCTCCACGACGTTGTCGAGAAAATGCACGGCCAGGTGCACGACTTCCTTAAGCCGGGCCCAGTCGATTTTCCCGTCTTCGACCATTTTCCCCAGGTTGATCGAGCCCAGATTGCAGGACTCGTAGGGCAGGAGCGGCTGTTCCCCGCAGGGGTTCGTCGACTCGATCTCTCCGATGTGGGGCGTCGGGTTGTCGCGGTTCAGGCGGTCCAGAAAAATCATGCCCGGCTCGCCGTTTTCCCAGGCCTGGGTGACGATCCGGTGGAAGACCTTCCGGGCGTTGAGCGTCCCGGTGACCTCGTTGTTCCGGGGGTTGACAAGTTCGTAGTTCTCGTCGTTTTCGACGGCGACCATGAAGGCCTCCGTCAGGCCGACCGAGATGTTGAAGTTGTTCAACTGCTTCTTGTCGGCCTTGCACATGATGAAGTCCATGATGTCCGGATGATCGACCCGCAGGATCGCCATGTTGGCGCCGCGCCGCGTGCCGCCCTGCTTGATGGTTTCTGTCGCGACGTCGAAGACCCGCATGAACGAGATCGGGCCGCTGGAAATCCCGGTCGTGGTCATCACGACGTCCTGGGCCGGCCGCAGGCGGGAGAAGGAGAAGCCCGTGCCGCCGCCCGACTTGTGGATCAGAGCGGTGAATTTGACGGCGTCGAAAATCTCCTCCATGGAATCGCCGACGGGCAGGACGAAACAGGCGGAAAGCTGGCCCAATTCCCGGCCGGCGTTCATCAGGGTCGGTGAATTGGGGAGAAACTCGAGATCCGTCATCATCCGGTAGAACGCGTCCGCGAGCTTGGCGACGTCGGACTTGCCCCGGAACCGGCGATCGGCGGTGGCCAGGGACTCGGCGACGCGCCGGAAGAGGTCGTCGGGGCTCTCCAGCACCGTGCCTTCCTGATCCCGCTT
>JALNWL010000128.1 GCA_023230905.1 Syntrophales bacterium | reverse complement strand
TCGCGGAGGCGCTTGGCGTCAATTTCGGGATCGTCTTCGGGAACTATTACTATACGGACTTGCTCGGCCCCAAAATCGTCGGCGTTCCATTGCTGGTTGCCATGGCCTGGGAACCCATCATCTATGCCTCTGTGCTCCTGACGGACATGCTGATCCCCGTCGATAAGGGCAGGCCGGCCTCGTTTGTCCGGCGCTTGCCGCTCTATCTGGGATTGTCGATGGTCGGTGCCATTGCGACGACGGCCTGGGACATGATGATGGATCCCTTCGCCGTCAGCCAGAACTGGTGGGTCTGGCGCGATGGGGGTTATTATGTCCCCTATATCAAAGACG
Source organism: Syntrophales bacterium (assembly GCA_023230905.1). GTDB lineage: Bacteria > Desulfobacterota > Syntrophia > Syntrophales > UBA2251 > UBA2251. The sequence continues at coordinate 7,074 of JALNWL010000128.1, read as the reverse complement.
GCGTCCCAATCACCAATTTTCTCGGGTGGTTGGGGACCGCGTTCGTCGCTCAGTTCGTCTGCCGAATCGTCAAGGATTATGGGACAAGGCAACACCAGCGCTCGGTCTACTTGTCGATCTATGGACCGTTCTGCCTGTATCTCCTGCTTTTCTTCATGGCCTTCAGTATGTCCATGATCACGCTCCATCGACCGGAGGTCGCCTTGATCGGCGCCATGTGTATGGGCCCCTTCATCATGGTTGCGTTATGTCGAATCATCGCCCTGAGCAAGAATCCCGCCTTCACCGGAAGCCCCGTCACGGATGATGTTGAAATGGCGCAATCCCCTAGGCCGGGAAAGGGGATGTAATCGTGAACAACGCGGGAGAACTTCCCCTTCTTTATATCTCCTGCATGATCGTCGCGGCGATCTTGGCCCTGGCCCTGAGTGTATTCGGGCTTATCCCGATTTCCTTCATGTCCCTGGAGTGGCTGGTCGCTTCGTTTGCGACCCTGATCCTCTTTATCGTCTGGCATTGTGTGCATGATCGGGGCTGGAAGCGTTGTCTGACGGGGCTGCCCATCCTTTTTGTGCTGCCTTTTGTCGCGGAGGTTTACGGGGTGAATTCCGGGCATCTCTTCGGTCATTACCGGTACACGGATGCCCTGGGAACGCGTCTGTTCGGGGTTCCCTTCATCATCGGGGTGGCGTGGGTGCTGATCCTCTATGCCTCCGCTCACCTAGCGAGCTTTCTGGTTTCTCCCGCCCCCTACATCGAACAAGACGATTCACGGTGGCGGAAATTTGCATCCCAAGCAGGACTTGCCGGTGTGGGTGCTTTTGCAGCCACCGCCTGGGATTTGATGATGGACCCGGTTGCGGTCGGGGCCGGCTGGTGGAGATGGCATGGTGGTGGAGCATACACCCCTCATGTCGAAGGAGGTGTACCGATCAGCAATTTCCTGGGCTGGTGGATCGTCGCGTTCCTGTGCCTGTTCCTGTATCAATCGCTCCAGCCTGCATCGACTCAAAACGGAAGGCGGAATCTTTATTTGGGGGCAATCATCCTGTACCTCTACCTGTTTCTCGCCGGGTTGGCCATGTCCCTCCTTGCCCTGAAGCGTTCAGATGTCGCCCTCATCGGGGCGATGTCCATGGGGCCGTTCATCGTCGCGGCCTTGTGTTGGATGGGGACGATGGACGAGAACGCCTCACCAAAGCGAAAACAGCCCTAAGCAATCGAATTCTTTACTTATAAAAAAGTACACAGGGATGAAAAAAAGCTTGACAAGGGGGGGATTGGTTAGATAATCAACGATTGAACAGATAGTTAAAATATTCAGGAGCAGAAATGGCCATCACACTTGACAGAGAAAAGATCATTGATTCCGCCCGTCAGCAATTCGCCAAACTGGGCCTGCGGAAGGCATCCCTCACCGATATCGCCCGCCCGCTCGGTGTCGGAAAGACCGCCATCTATCATCATTTTCCCGGGGGAAAGCGGGAACTGATGGAGGAGGTGACGCATCGCGAAGAACAAACTATCCTCGGGAAAATGCGTGCGGCGATCGCAGAACAAGAGGATCCACTCGAAAAAATGCGGGCGATGATCACCGCCAAGCTTCTTCAAGGTCAGCGTCTGAGAAAGCTGCTCGATGTGCCTCAGGATGTCGGCGAAGAAATTGAGGCGATCTATGCCGACCGGGAGCTGTCATACAATCGGGAAGAATTCTCGATGATCCGCGAGATCATTGAATCCGGGCTGGAACAGGGGATCTTCAGCGGGAAAAACCCCGAACGCCTGACGTCCATCCTCCAGATGATCGCCCGACGGATCGAAATGACCCTCGTCTTCGAGATGAACGAGGAAGCCATGCAGGGGATCATCGATGATGTCCTCGATATCCTTTTTCATGGGATCGTCGTGACGGACAATGGCAAGGGCGGGAAGTGTCAACGAGGTATCCGTAAAAAAATTGTCAGGTGATCCGTGATCGGGGAGGGGCGTCCTAGCGGCAGTTTATGATGGGTAAGTTCATAAAAAAGGAGCGATTTCGATGAGTCTGCATGAACTGAGCGACCGGACAAGGGTCACGGGGCGGGAGCAGGAAGGCCTCGCTTTTCTCGGCAAGGCCATCTCCGAGTTGACGAAGAGCCCCCTGATTCAGGAGGTGGCAAGGGCCGCCCTGGAAGAGCGGTTATCCGCCTGGGCCGGAAACAGTTTCGTAAAAAAGAAACTCTCCGCGCAAGTCGTTGGCATGGTGGCGGCCGGAGAAAGGGCGTCGCTTGCCGATTCGCCGCTCTGGTCAAACGCATCAGGGGCATCGGCACTGCTCGCTCTGATGCCGATTCTCGTGAATTCAGCCCTCGAAATCGTGGTCCGGATGCAGTCCGCCCTGCGGCAATACCCTCCGGAGGAGCAGGTGGCTTGCCTCCGCGCCTCTCTGGAGCAGGTGGATTGGGCCAAGATCGGCGGGATCATCACGGAGGCGGCGAGGAATGTTTCGGACCTCCACAAGGCGAACCCTCGCTTTATGGCTGATTTGCTGGAGGGTCCCTTGAACGAAATCCTGTTCCATACGGATTTCGGTGAGCTCAAAGAGACGCTCGATCATTGCGAGGAGGACATCGTGGCTGTGGCCGGAATGGCGGGGCAAACCCTTTGGAATTATCCGGGGAAACTCGCCTGTCTAGAAATCATGAGCATGACCTTCGTCAATATCGTCGTCAAATCGTTAGGTGCCATGCTCAAGCCCCTCGAAAATGCCTCGCCGGAATCCCTGGCGGACCTGTTGTTTGCCGTCCTGGATTCGCTCGACGGCAAGCAGGTCGGGCTCGTACTGAATGCATCGGCCGAGCTCTTGAGAAAGATCCACACCGGAAGTGTCTTTCTGGGGGAACCGGAACAGTCGATCTTCCAACGCGTCATGACGAATAAATGGACGGAGGTGATTTCCACCGTCGATCCCGTTCTCATGCGAAAGGCAAAGGTGGCGTTGGCGGAAAAAAGCGAGGCGGTACAGGCCGCCCGGGTCGCTGCGTACCGGCTGCACCCGGATCCGCTGTTGGAGATGGCTTCGGCTTATTCCAGCATCAAGAATCCGGCCCTCCGGGCCGCAGGAAGGCAGATGCGTCTGTTCGAAGAACTGCCGCCGGCTGCGGTGAACGAATCGCTTGCCCGGGGTGTGGCGGAGCTCGATGTCCAGGAGGTCGCGGAGACGCTCAATACACTGCTCCGGCTCGTGAACGCTTTGCGCGAAGATCGTCCCGATCTCTTGACCAGCCTGGTTTCCAGCTTCGTGACGACCGTGGATGCCGAAGAACTTGGGAAAACGGTGAATTGGGTATGCCGCGATGCAGCGGTTGCCTTGAAGCCGCTCGCCCATGCGGTTCTGCCTGCGGCGCTGAGGGGATTGAACGAACTCCTGACACCCGAGCCTGGAGAGGATACACGCGAAATCGATGAAGCGCTGACGTGCTTGAAGAAGTGTCTCTGTATGGAGGGAGGTCGTTCATGAGAGAAGAGATTCATGAAGTCATCTCACGGGTTGAAAACCGTTACATAACAAAATGGAAGTCGGAAGGGGGAAAGGTCATCAGCTTCCCCTGCACTTACGTCCCGGGAGAGGTTCTCTGGGCTGCGGGGATCTTGCCCGTGAGGATGCGGGCGATGGAGGCCATGTCCACGTCCATCGGCGACACGTATTTCGGCCCGGTGGTCTGCAGTTTTCCCAAATGCCTGCTGCAAATGGCCGGAGAAGGGAAATACAGTTTTCTTGATGGGGCGATTATCTGCAACGGTTGCGACACGATGCGGAGGCTCGACGATTGCTGGCGAAAGATGGGAGAGGATATCCAGGGGGCCCTTCCGCCCTATTTGTTCCACTATGCAGCCCCCCACAAGGTCACGGATTACAGCCTGAAGTGGTTCGTCGATGAAACGAGGCGGTTCATCGCGAGCCTCGAGGAGCGTTTCGGATGCCGCATCACGGAGGACGGCCTGAGGAAAGCGATCCGTATCTACAACCGTGGACGGGAGCTCCTGGGCCGACTCGATGAGCTGCGGATGGGCGAGCGTGTCCTGATCTCCGGGACCGAGGCGATGGCGGTGATGATCGCAGGCACGGCCATGCCGCCGGACGTTTTCAACGAACTTCTGGAAGAAGTCCTTGCAGAGGTGGAATGCCGCCAGGAGGGCATTCCAGGCAAACGGCTTCTGCTGGCCGGAAGCGTCATCGACGACCTCGATCTCCTGCGGGTTATCGAAGAAGAGGGGGCCGTGGTTGTGGCAGATACCCTTTGTTTCGGTTCGCGATCCCATAAGGATGCCGTCGCGGAGGATGGAGACCCTGTCGAGGCGATCGCCCGACGATATCTCGATGCGATCTACTGCCCGCGGATGTTCGGATATTACAAGCAACGGTTCGCATTTCTGCGGGAAATGGCCGAACGGGCGGGAGTGGAGGGGGTCATCCTTCAGAATATCCGGTTTTGCGACCTTCATGGCTCGGAAAACGGGATTTTTGAGCGGGATCTCGAGGCCGCCGGCATTCCGTGTATGAAAATGGAGCGGGAATACGGGCCTCTTGGCGAAGAGGGCAGGATAAAAATGAGAATTGACGCCTTTCTCGAGAGGATCAGCGAAAGGAAAGAACAGCCATGAGGAACGTATTGAGAGAGTACAATTACGATTGGCGGTTCTGGGGGATCCTGGACAATGCGAGCAAGATGTTCGACGCCACCGAAAAGGAATTCAAACATACGGCGGCCTTCATCCCTTCGTTCAGTGCCACGACGGAGAAACTCGCATCGACGGGGCCTGCGGGGATCAAGCTCGTCAAGGCCACGGCGCGTTACATGGAGAACATCCTGCATGCGCGCGAGCGGGGGAAGAAACTCGCGCTCATCACCTATAATTTTTCCCCCGCCGTCCTGTTTGCCTTCGATATCGTCCCCTATTGCCTCGAGGGGCTGTCGGCGTTTTATGCGTCGACCTGGACCAAGGGCATTTACGAGAGCCTCGACTACTGCTGCGAGGTCGGTTTCACAGAAACCTCCTGCTCCGGACAGCGCGTCGGACTCGGCGCGATCCTCGCGGGTCTTGCCGAGAAGCCGGACTTCATCGTCTGCAGCACACCGGGCGTCTGTGACTCCAATGCCAACGCCTTCGCCTTCGCGGCTGCCTATCTGGACATACCGTTTTGCCAGTTGAATTATCCGCCGACGCTAACCGACGAGCGGGCGGTGGAGTATCATAGGGCGGATTTCAAGAACATGCTGGCCTTCCTGGAGGCGCGTACGGGAAACAAACCTGATCTCGACCGGATGCGGGATATCTGCCGGGAGATTGTGCGTCAGGATGAAATTATCTGCGAGATACAGGAATATCAACGCCTGATTCCTTCTCCCGTGCCCGGGATATTTAACCTTTTCATTTATGATATCAAGGTTTTGTTCAGCGGGATACGGGATGGGACGGAAATCCTGGAGGAGATGCTCAAAACGGTCAAGGACAACGCCGCCCGGGGTGTGGCGGGAGACGGGACGGAGCGTCTCAGGGGCTTCTTCTTCTACATCGATCATTACTGCATGCACCTGAAGTACTGGCGTTGGCTCGAGAAGAACGGCATCAGCCATATCGGGACGATGATGACCGATTTCTGGCAGGCCGACGCCCCCTATGCGAAAGGCCGGGAAGAGGAAGGCTACGTGATGGATCTGACGGACATGGATACGATGATCGATTCCCTGGCCGCACAATCCTCACGGATGCCGATGATCAAGCAGATCCGCGGACCTTATGACGCCCCTCACATGTGGCTCGACGATACGGCCGGGGTGGCCAAACTCATGAAGCCGGACTTCCTAGCTTACATTGGGACGATGGGCTGTCGCAATACCTGGAGCTCGGTCAAGCTGATCGCGAAGGATATGGAGAAGCTGGGTTATCCGACCCTGATCCTGTACGCCGACGCGTTCGACAATCGGATCGAGCCGGTGGACACCTTTTTGGGGAAGATCGATGAATTCTTGCGTGTACGCGATATCCGCGGCTGGAAGGGGGCCATCTGGAAATGATCGTCGCTGGGTGTGATGTCGGGTCGTTGACGGCGAAGGCCGTCATTCTCGATGGGGACCGGATACTTGCGGCCCGGATCGGGCGCGTCAAATCCAAACCGGAGCTGTCGGCCAGGGAGGTCATTGCGGCCGCCTTTCAAGATGCGGGTATTGGTGAGACGGATATTGCCTGTTGCATCGGCACGGGCTATGGCCAGAAATATATCCCCCTTCCGTCCGAGGCAATGTCGGAAATAACTTGTCATGCAAAAGGGGCGAAATGGCTCCTCCCGTCTGTGCGCACCGTCATCGATATCGGTGGCCAGGACTGTAAGGTGATGCGGCTCGATGCGCGCGGGAAGATCATCAAGTTTACGACAAACGACAAGTGTGCCGCAGGGACGGGAAGGTTCCTAGAGGTCATGGCAAAGCTGCTGAACGTGGAACTCGATGAATTGGGCGAGCTTTCAGGCCGTGCTATGAAACCCCTCAATTTATCATCGACCTGCACGGTCTGGGCGCAGGCGGAAGTCATTCAAAAAATCAACCAGGGCGAGACCATCGCCGATATCGGCGGCGCGGTGAATCATGCGATGGCCAATCGGGTCATGATCATGGCGAACGCCGTCGGGATCGAGAAGGACGTCTGCATTACGGGCGGTGTGAGCAAGAATGTCGGTGTCGTGAAAAGCCTGGAAAGGCTGCTCGGCATCAGGGTGAAAAAGCTCAGGATCGATCCCCAGGCCGTGGGAGCCTTGGGGGCGGCGGTCTTTGCACGCGAAAAGCTGGAAGGGAGACGTCGGTCATGATTGTTGCGGGACTGGATGTGGGATCGCTGACGGCAAAAGCGGTGATCTTGGACGGAGAGAAGATCCTGGCGAGTCATCTCCAGCAGGTGAGATCCAGACCGGAAGAGGCTGCGGTCGAGGTCATGGGGAAGGCGGTCGCGGCCGCTGGCCTCGCGATGGCCGATGTAGCCTGCGTCGTCGGCACGGGTTACGGAAGAAGCCGGATCCTCTTTGCGAACGATACGATC
>JALNWL010000127.1 GCA_023230905.1 Syntrophales bacterium | reverse complement strand
GGTCACGTGCGTAGCGTTCGATCGCGCCGTCGGGGGCGGCGTAGACGAGGTTGTCCCCGTCCAGCGAAATCCCGGGGCGGCAGGGTCCGGAGGTCCGGAAGTATTCAACCTCGGCCCGGAGGCGGGCGGCGAGCGCCGGCGTGCCGGGATCGTCCGCATTCAGGATCGCGAGATCCCCCGGTTCCTGACGAGAGAAGAGGCGCTCCTTGGCCTCCCGGTAGGCGGAGAAACTGCCGTGGTAGTCCACGTGGTCGCAGGTCACGTTGAGCAGGATCCCGATGGCGGGGCGGAAGGTCTCCGTCCAATGAAGCTGGAAGCTGCTCACCTCGACGACCGCCGTCTCTTCCTCCTGGGGGCCGTCGGCGAAGCCGATAAGCGGGCGCCCGATGTTGCCGCCGACGAAGGCGGTCTTCCCGGACGCCTTGAGGAGGTCGCCCACGAGCGTCGTCACGGTCGTCTTGCCGTTCGTGCCCGTGATGGCGATCATCGGTCCCCTGAGGTGGCGGGCGGCGAGTTCGAGTTCGCTCAGGATCGGAATGCCGCGCGCGCCGGCCTCCACGAGCAGGGGATTCGACGGGGCGACGCCGGGCGAGGGGACGACGAGGTCGACGCCGTCCAGGGCGGCCGGGGCGTAGGGGCGGATTTCAGGCGTGTCGGCGGTGGATTGCACCTCGGCGAGGGCGGCGGTCCAAGCGGCCGGAGGCTTCTCGTCCGTGAGCGCGAGGAGCGCCCCGCGCCGTCCGGCAAACGTCGCGGCCGCAACGCCCGTCTTGCCCATCCCGATGATCAGGATCCGTTTTCCTTCGAGTTCCATCGCCCCTACCTGATCTTCAGCGTGCTCATGGCCAGCAAGGCCAGGAGGATCGAGATGATCCAGAACCGGACGATCACCTTCGGTTCCGGCCATCCCTTGAGTTCGAAATGGTGGTGAATCGGGGCCATGCGGAAGATCCGATGCCCGTGCGAAATCTTGAACCAGCCGACCTGGAAGATGACGGAGAAGGTTTCCAGGACGAAGATCCCGCCGACGATCGCGAGCAGGATTTCCTGCTTCGTCACGACGGCGACCGTCCCCAGCGCGCCGCCCAGCGACAGCGAGCCCACGTCTCCCATGAAGACCTGCGCGGGGTAGGTGTTGTACCACAGAAAGCCGATGCCCGCCCCCACGACGGCCCCGCAGAAGACGGCGAGCTCCCCCGTCCCCGCGACGTAGGGGAGCTGGAGATAGCCCGAGATCTTGATATTGCCGGCGAAGTACGCGAACAGCAGATAGGTGATGAAGCAGGTGATGGCCGGGCCGATGGCGAGCCCGTCCAGACCGTCGGTCAGATTGACGGCGTTGGCCGCCCCCACGATGATGAAGACGGACAGGAGGATGTAGCCCCACCCCAGGTCGGGCAGGACGGTCTTGAAGAAGGGAATCGTGACCAGGGAGGAGAAGTCGGGCTTGACGTAGAGGATCACGCCGACGAACAGGGCGATGGCGATTTCGCCGGCGAGGCGGACTTTTCCCGGCACCCCCTTGCTGTTCGACCGCGTGAGCTTCCGGTAGTCGTCCAGGAAGCCGATCAGGCCGTACCCCAGAAAGACGAGCAGCACGAGCCAGATGTACTGGACGGTCAGGTTGGCCCACAGGAGCGTCGAGATGACGACGGCGAAGATGATCAGGATGCCGCCCATCGTCGGCGTGCCCTGCTTGCTCAGGTGGCTGTTCGGGCCGTCTTCCCGGATGGGCTGGCCGATCCGCATGGCCTGAAGCTTCTGGATGAGCCAGGGGCCGACGATGAAGCAGATGACGAGCGCCGTCACGGTGGCGTAGATCGTCCGGAACGTGATGTAGCGGAACACGTTGAAGAACGAGTAATCGATGTGCAGCGGATACAGCAGGTGGAACAGCACCGGTTCTCTCCTTTGGGCAAAGGGTGAAAGGCTTAAGGGCGGAAATCCGCCCGCCGCCTTTCACCGTCGCCGTGTGCACTTTGCCCGTTTATGATGCGGGGAGCGACTCCCCGGTCTCATGCCGACGCCCCGTTGGACGGGGGCTCGTGGCCTTTCGTCTTTGATGTCCGCCGGTTCCATGGGGCCTGTCCCCCGTCAAAGGGTTTCTCGGATCGCCTGCACGACCGCATCGAGGCGCATCCGGCGCGATCCTTTGACCAAAATCCAATCCCCCGCGTGGAGGCGATCCTTCAAATCCGCGACGACCTCCTCGGGCGACGTGAAGAAAACGATCCGTTCGCGGGCCAGGCCCGCCGCAACGGCCGCATCCGCCGTCGTCCGGGCGAACGCCCCCGTGAGGTGGACCTGCGAGACACCCGTCTCTACCAGGCGCGCGCCGATTTCTGCATGCAGGTTTTCCGACTGTTCGCCCAGTTCCAGCATGTCGCCGAGGACCGCGACGCCCGCGCCACTCTCCCGGAGTCCCGCCAGCGTCTGCAGGGCCGCGGCGACAGAGGCGGGGTTCGCGTTGTACGCGTCGTCGATCAGGTGCGCACCGCTGGCCAGGGTGAAGATCTGCATGCGGCCGGCAACGGGGCGGAACCGGGCCAGGCCCGCCGCGATCGTGTCCGGGTCCGTCCCGGCCGCCCAAGCCAGGGCCGCGGCGGCCAGGGCGTTGGCGACGTTGTGGCGTCCGGGCGCGGCAAGGGTCACCTCCCGTGCGGCGCCGCCCGCGTGCAGGGTGAAGCGCGTCCCGCCGCCCGCCGCCGGCGCCGGGGCGTCGGCGAACACGTCGTGCGCGGGGTCGAAACCGAAAACGACCGTCCGTCCCGGCCAGCGCTCCTTCAGGGCGTCGCGGGAGGGGTCATCCCCGTTCAGGACGGCGATTCCCCCGGCGGGATCCATCCGGCCGAAAAGGTCACCCTTCTCCCGGCGGATGGCGTCGAGCGACCCCAGCCCTTCGAGGTGGGCGGGGCCGATGTTGGTGACGAGGCCCGCGGTCGGCGCGGCGATTTCGGTCAGGCGGGCGATCTCGCCCGGCCGGTTCGTTCCCAGTTCGAGGACGGCGATCTCGTCCGCCGCGTCGAGTCTGAGGAGGGTCAGGGGCAGCCCGATCAGGTTGTTGAAGTTCCCCTCGGTCGCCAGGACCCGCTTGTTCTGACTGAGGATGGCATGGGCCATCTCCTTGGTCGTCGTCTTGCCCGAACTGCCGGTAATCGCGCAGACGGGCAGGGCGAAGCGCATCCGCCAGGCGTGGGCAATCCCGCCGAGGGCGGTCAGGGGGTCGTCCACGGCGATGATGACGATCCCGCCGGGCGCGCCGGGGAGACGGTCCCGCCGGGCGCGGGAGACGAGCAGCCCGCCGGCGCCCCGTGCGAGGGCCTCGCCGAGGCAGTCGTGGCCGTTGAAGTGCTCGCCCGCAAGCGCCACGAAGAGGGCGCCGGGCGAGAGCGTCCGGGTGTCGGTTGAAACGCCGGCGAGAACCGCCTCCGGCGGGCCGGCGATCAACTCGCCCCCGGTGGCGGCGAGGATCGCCGCGACGTCGAGCCTCGGGCCGCCGCGTTCCGTGTCGCCGCCGGTCCGGGCCTCGGCGAGCGGACGCTTCCGGGCGTCGAGGGCCCTACGGGCAATGAGGCGGTCGTCGAAGAAGATCCGGCGATCGCCGAGGATCTGGTAGTCCTCGTGGCCCTTGCCGGCGATGAGGCAGATGTCCGTCTCCGCCGCGAGCGCGATGGCGGCGGCGATGGCCTCGGCGCGGTCGGGAATCACCGTGTAGCCCCTGGGCGATGCCGTCCCCGGCGCCTCGGGACTCGGGGTGCTGGTCATCCTGGGTTGGCGGTCCGGCTTCAGGGCCTCCGGAGGCAGCTTTGGGATGCCGCGGGCGGCGATGCCCGCTTCGATCTGGACGATGATGGCCGCGGGGTCTTCGGAGCGCGGGTTGTCGGAGGTGACGACGGTCAGGTCGGAGAGGTCCGCCGCCGCCCGGCCCATGAGCGGCCGTTTCGCCCGGTCCCGGTCGCCGCCGCACCCGAAGACCGTGACGATCCGGCCCCGGCGATGGTCGTTCAGGGTCTCGAGGACGCGCCGCAGCGCATCGTCCGTGTGGGCGTAATCGACAAACACCGTGGGCTCGCCGCCGCGGCTGACCCGCTCCAGACGCCCCGGCACCTGGGCCAGGGCCGCGATCCCGGCCGCGATCGCGTCCGTGGGGACGCCCAGGCTCAGCGCCGCGGCCGCGGCCGCCAGCAGGTTCGACAGGTTGAACCGTCCGATGAGGGGGGAGCGGACGGGGAATTCCCCCTGGTCGCATCGCAGTCGGGCGGTGATGCCCGCGAGGGTGAGCTGCGCATCCGCGGCCGTCACCCCCGCCCTCTCCGTGAGGCCGAACGACAGGACGGGGAGGGTGACCTCGCCCGCGAGCCGGCGTCCCCAGGGGTCGTCGGCGTTGACGACGCAGGGGCAAGGCCGTCCCTTGCCGCCGGAGGGGAGGACCTCCGTAAAAAAACGCCGCTTGGCGGCGTAGTAGCGCTCCATCGTGACATGGTAGTCCAGGTGGTCCTGCGAGAGGTTGGTGAAGACGCCGATATCGAAGGCGACCTCGTCCACGCGTTTCAAGTCCACGGCGTGCGAGGAGACCTCGGCGACGACGTGGGTGACGCCCGCGTCGGCCATCTGGCGGAGAAGGCGCTGCAGCTCGCAGGATTCCGGGGTCGTGTTGGGGGCGGCGAAGGTCTTGTCGCCGTAGCGGTAGTTGACCGTGCCCAGGACCCCCACGCGATAGCCGGCGGCCTTGAGAATCGCCTCGAGGAGGTAGGTGACGGTCGTCTTGCCGTTCGTGCCGGTAATGGCGACGAGGGTGAGGGCGGCCGACGGATCCCCGAAGAAGTTTCGGGCCAGCCGCCCCAGGGCGCGGCGGGCGTCGGCGACCCGGACCGCCGTCACCCCGGACGGAGGCGTCCACGGCGCTTCGTGAACCACGACCCACGCCCCCCGCCCGAGCGCATCGGCGATGTGGGCGTGTCCGTCGGTCTTGAGTCCCGGGATGGCGACGAAGAGCGATCCGGGTCCGCAGGTGCGGGAGTCGTAGCAGAGGCTTTCGCATGTGCCGGACAGGTTGCCCCGGATCTCCAGGAGGTCAACCGTATGGAGGAGGCGAGTCAGATCCACATTCCCCCCCTCAGTCCCCGGTGTGAAAGGAAACGGTGCAGAGCCGTTCACCGACCAGGGGCGTGCCGGGCGAGGGCGCCTGATTCAGGGCCCAGCCGCTGCCGAGGACGCGCAACCGGATGTTTCTCTCCCGGGCTCGCTTCAAGGCGTCCCGGATGGTGAGCCCCCGGAAATCGGGCATGACGGCTTCGTCGATCGTGCTTTCCTCCGCCCCGCTCACGGCGGTGCCGGGGATGGGCAGGGTCCGGGAGGCCGAGACCAGCGTGAGCCGGTGCGCCGGTGGCGCACTGTCCTGCGGGGACGGCGCCGGGGCGGGGGATTCGCGCAGGTGGCTCTTGAAGCAGGCGAGGATCTGCTCGCCGATGCCCTTGAACACCGGTGCGGCGGCCACGCCCCCCCATTTGTCCCGCTGGGGCTCGTCCAGGGTGATCAGGATGGCGACCTGCGGGTCTTCGGCGGGGAAGAAGCCCATGAAGGAGGTCCGCACCCGCTCCGAAGAGTACACGTGACGGGCCGTGTCGTACTTCTGCGAGGTGCCCGTCTTGCCGGCCACGCTCACGTTTTCGATCCGGGCCCGCTTCCCCGTGCCGTCCTCTTCCCCAACGACGTCGGTCAGCATGGCGCCAAGGCGTCGGGCCGTGGCGGGCGAGACGACCCGGCGGACCGGTTGGGGCGAATTGGACTGGATGATCTGGCCCTTCCGGTCCACGATGGCGCGGACGATGTAGGGCTTCATGAGGACGCCCCCGTTGGCGACGGCGGACAGGGCCGTGATGAGTTGGATGGCCGTCACCGAGACGCCCTGTCCGAAGGCCACGGTGGAGGCGTCCACGCGCGTCCAGTTCTGAACCGGGCGGAGGAGCCCCGGGACCTCGCCGGGCAGGTCGATGCCGGTCTTGGCCCCGAAGCCGAATTTTTGAATGTATTCGTAGAATTTTTCCTTGCCCAGCCGCTCGGAGATCTTGATGGAACCGATGTTGCTCGAATACTTCAGGATGTCGTGCACCGTGAGCGTTCCGTGACGTTTGCGCTGGGCCTCGTGGAACACCCGGTCGGCGACGGCGTAGGCGCCGTTTTCACAGTAGAAACGGTCGTTCTCCCGGACGACCCGCTCCTCGAGGGCCGCCGCCACGAGGAAGGGCTTGAAGGTGGAGCCGGGGTCGTAACAGTCCGTGATGGCCTTGTTCTTCCAGACCTGATGGCCGAACTTGCCGAAGTTGTTGGGGTCGAAGGTCATCTGGTTGGCCAGCGCGAGAATTTCTCCGGTCCGGGGGTCCATGACGATGGCGTAGCCGCCTTTCGCGCCCTTGTCCAGGACTGCCTCCTTCAGGCGCTGCTCCGCCAGGTACTGGATTCGGCTGTCAATCGTCAGGATCAGGTTCCGGCTTTCCTCGGGGGTGACGGCGACGGTCTCCACACGGGCGTACAGGGGCTTGCCCTTGGCGTCGCGGGCCCGGGTGAGCTTCCGGGGGGCGCCCATCAGGTGGCGGTCGTAGAGCATCTCGATCCCTTCCAGACCGGAGGCGTCCGTCCCGACGAATCCCAGGAGGTGGCCGGCGAGTTCGCCGCTCGGGTAGAAACGCTTCGGCTCCTGGATGAGGAAGACGCCGTCGATATTGAGGGCCACGACCCGGGCCGCCCGGTCGGGCGGAATGCGCCGTGCGATCCAGCAGAAGTTTCCCTTGCGGGACAGCTTGCGCCGGATCTGTCCGGCATCCTGGTCCAGGATCGCGGCGAGTTTCGCCGCGGTGTCGCCCGCCCGGGTGATCTTGGCCGGATCAGCGCAGACGCTGTCCGCCATCACGGAGACGGCCAGCTTTTCGCCGTTGCGGTCGAAGATGATCCCCCGCTCCGGCGGTACCTGCAGGGTCTTGACGTGCTGGCGCTCCGCAAGCGATTTCAGGGTCGTGCCGGACAGGATCTGAAGCTGGAAGGCCCGTGAAACGAGCGCGATGAAAAGCACGAGGAAGACGGCCATCAGGCTCGCCAGACGAAATCGCAGCCATTTCTTCGCTTCCCGGTTCATGGCGTCTCCTCCCCGGTCTTCAGCATGACGACCTGCTCCAGGGTCGGCGCGGTCATCTGGAGGCGATCGCGGGCGATGGCTTCGATCCGCCGGGGCGCCTTCAGGGTGGCCAGTTCCAGCCTCAGCCGCCGCTGCTCCTCGATGAGCGTCTCCTTCTGGTTGAGTGCCTCGGCGACCCGGTACTCCAGGGTCGTCATGTGGATGTGGCACCACACGTACGCCAGTGCGACGGCCATGAAGACAAAGGCCCCGACGATCAGGACGGAATGGGGCGGCCAGCGGGAG
>JALNWL010000126.1 GCA_023230905.1 Syntrophales bacterium | reverse complement strand
TGTTCCGGATGCTCCGGCGCATTGAATAGACCCGACCCCTCCCCGCTTCGGGGCGGGACGGGGTTCCCGCGGTGCAAGGGTTTCGCGCGCGGTCGGGTCCGTCATCGCGACCGCGTCCGCTTCCTCCTTCCGAGAATCAGCCGGCCCGCTCTCCGGATCGCGAACAGGCAAAACAGGCCGACGAGTACGAGGCAGAGGATCGGGGCCAGAACCGCAAGCAGAGCCGTGACCGCGGCCCCCGCCAGCTCCAGGGTGGACAGCAGGGGATTGCCGGCGCCTGCCGTCAGGAGCGACGATTTCAGACGCAGCGCGGCTGTGCCCCCCTGGACCAACCCCGCGACGCCGCCGCCGGCCATCAGGGCCAGCGTCCATTTCAGAAAGGGAGACAGGTCGGCCATCGATGCCGTCGCCAACATCCCGGCAACGACGGCGGCGGGTGTCGCCACCGTGTCCAGCGCATGATCGACCCAGGGGATGTAATACCCGAGGACTTCAAGAACGGTTGCCGTGGCAAAGGCAACCGTTGCGTGGAGGCTCGCGATCCAGGCGAAGCCGGATGAGAGATGGAGATGTCCGCTCAGGGCCATGAGGTTCATGACGAGCAGCGGGACAAAGACCCGGAAGCCGCAGGCCGCGCTCAAACCGATGCCGATAGCGATGCCGAAGAGTGTTTCCATGCAATGACGGCGTGTCCGCGGCGGACGGGCGGCACCCGACCCCTGAGATGTGCCGGGGTCTCCGGCGCCGCGTCCTCAACCTCCCCCGGAACCCTTGACCGGACTCTGGCACACCTTTCCCCGTCCGTCAATCGCAGAATTCTCCCCTCGGCATGGCCGGACCGCCAGCCATCGGAAATGCCCGTGAAACCGCATCCCCCGCTTCTGCGGAACGCCTCGGCGTAAAAGATTGACAACAAAACGTCTTTTATCCTAAGGTCCAAGCACGTGACGGCGCATGAACCCCGTCCGCCCCGGAGCGGGGGTGGCGAGGACGAGGCGGCGCGGGAGGAGCGGGGCCATGGCCATCAAGATCATCGTCATCGGGTTCGTCATTTTTCTCGCCTATTTCTTCGCCCACCTCTTCCGGAAGACGCGGGTTCCGGACGTCCTGCTCCTGATGCTGGGAGGCATCCTGGCGGGCCCCGTCTTCTCATGGGTCGCGCCGGAGGACTTCGGGGCCGTCGGTCCCGTATTGACCACGATCGCGCTCATCGTCATCCTCTTCGACAGCGGCCTGTCCATGAAACTGAAGACGCTCATGGAGGCGTCCGGACAGGCCCTGCTCATCTCCGCGGCGGCCTGGAGCCTTTCGGCGGCGACGGTCACCGCGATCATGTACGTCCTCACGCCGCTCGGCTGGGGCATGTCCTTCATGACCGGGGCGATCTTGGGCGGGACCTCTTCGGCGGTGGTCATCCCGCTCGTGGAGGGACTGCGGATGCGGGAAAAACCGCGCACGGTGGCGGTCCTGGAATCGACGATCACCGATGTCCTGTGCATCGTCGGCGCGGTCGCGGCGCTGCAGATCGTCAAGGGCGAGGGGGGGGGCGGCTTTGCGGAGATCACGACCTCGGTCCTGGCGTCGTTCGGCTTCGCGGTGCTGATCGGCATACTGGCCGGACTGATCTGGACCTTCGTCATGGGTTGGGTCCGCGACGTCCCGAACACGATCTTCTCGACGGTGGCCTACGTCTTCGTCATCTACGGATTCACGGAACTCGTGGACTGCAGCGGCGCCATCGCGGCCCTGGCCTTCGGCATCACCCTGGCCAACCTCGCCGGTGTCCGGATCGCCCGGAAACGGCTCGTGTTCGAATTTTTCGGGGTGTCCAAAACGGAGCGGCTCTTCTTTTCGGAGATCGTCTTCCTGCTCAAGATCTTCTTCTTCATCTATCTGGGCATCTCCCTCCGCCACGCGGGCATCGTCTATGCCGCGATCGGCCTGATCATCGTCTTTTTCGTCTACGCCGGACGGATCGGCCTGATCCGGCTGATCGCCAGCCGCCGCTACACCCGCCGGGACGCGGCCATCCTGTCCACCCTGGGGCCCAAGGGGCTGGCGGCGGCGGTGCTGGCCACGATGCCGCTCCAGGAAGGCCTGCCCAACGCCCTGTGGGTGGAGGGCATCGTGTACATGGTCGTGCTGATCAGCATCACCCTGACCTCCATCCTGGTCTTCGTCATGGAGCGGACACCGGCCGGAGAGGCCTATTTCAACTGGTTCGGGAGTTTCCAGCCGCCGGAGGAATCGGAGGCGGCGCCGATCGAATCCGCCGAAGGAGGTGAATTGCCGCCCCCGGAGGGTTCCTGAGCGGCGCCGGTCCCGGCAAGGAAAAGTCGGACGGACGGGATCCCCGCCGGCCGGAAGGATGTCCGGGATTCAAAGGGGCCGCGACGAGTCGGCTTACGATCCATAGCGGTGCAGGATCAGCGCGACGTAGCGACCCTGCCCGTTCCGGTTGATGTGCAGGAGGGAGGTCGACGGCGAGGTTTCGAGAAACTTCGTGATCCCGTAGGCCGTCACCGTGTCGAAGGGACCATAGTCGGCCCCGTAGTCGAAGACGGCCAGCCCCGTCCGCCGCTGCCAGTCCGTCCGCTCCTCGTGGGGAACGGCCGCGCCGCAGGCAAGCAACCCCCGGCCGGGCGGCAGGACCGGTTCCTCCTCACACCAGGCCGCCAGCGCCTCGCGGTCCGGAAAGGACCGAACCTCCGCCACCTCCCCCAGCGCTCCGTCCCGGGCCTTCTTGACATGGATCCAGAAGCTCCCCTCGACGGCGAGGTGCACCGCCCCGCCCTCCGGCGGAGCCTCGTCCACGGCGCCGATCAGCGCCTCCTCCACGGAGCCCGGATCGAAATCCAGGCGGGCCAGCTCCAAGCCGCGCTCGAAGGACAGGCCCAGGCCGGAGATCGAGAGGTTCCGCCCCAGAACGTTCAGGCTCTGGGCGACGTAAAATGGCGCGGTATTGCTCATCGTGTTGATGAAGCTGAAGGGCATCGGGAGGGAGTGCTGCCGGTAGAGCTGGTCCAGGACGTTGTTCGTATCGCCCAGATTGCCGTTCTCCGTCGTCAGGTAAACCGACGCATTCCCGTTCAGCGTCCGCCCCCGCACGCACCGATGGGCGCCGACCAGCGCCAGGAGGATGAACTTGTTGACGCGGCGGAACGGGGTGTCCGTGTACCCCTTGAGAACCTCCTTTAAGGTCCGCGGATTTGCCGCGGGGGGCGCGACGAACTGTGACACGGCATGGATGAACATGTCCCTTACCCCCGCACGGCAACGACCAGAGCGGTACAGTTGCCGCCAAAACCGAAGAAATTAAGAAGAAAGATCCCCCGCGACAGGGGCCTTGGCTCCGTGACGGGGCGGAGCGAAAGCGCCTCGTCCGCCTCCTCGAAACCGAGGGTGGGCGGGCAGAATCCCCGCTGGAGGCACGCCGTGAAGAGGATCAGCTCGACGACGCCCGACGCGCCGACGGTGTGGCCGATCAGCGGTTTCAAAACCGTAAAAGGCGGCAGGGCGTCGCCGAAGACCCGCACCATGCCGTTGCCCTCCATCCGGTCGTTGTTTTCGCTGCCCGTTCCATGGGCCTTAATCGCGGTGACCGCGCCCGCCTCCACATCCGCGTCCTCCAAGGCGTCCCACATCACCTGGGCGATGGCGCCTCCCTCGAGCGCGTGGGTGGTCACATTGTACGCATCCACCCGGTTGGCGCCGCCGCACAGGACGGCGCCGGCGTCGCCGCCGTCATCCGCCTCCAGGACAACGGCGCCGCAGCCCTCTCCCATGATGATGCCGCTGCGCCGACGGTCGAACGGGCGGTACCCGTCCGTGGCGATGAGGCGCAGGGATTCAAAGCCGTAAAACCCCAGATGGCTGAAGAGGTCGTACCCGATGACCAGGGCGCGCGGAATACGGCCCGCGGCGATCATCGCCGCGGCGTACAGCAGGGCATTGGCGCTGGAGGTGCACGCCGTGGTGAAGGTATAGGCCGGTCCACGGATTCCGAACCGTCCGGCCACCTCGTCCGCGATCCGGCCGTACCCCGAGGACACCATGGACGCCGGCCGGGACGTTTCCCGGAGGGTTTGTCCGTAAGCGTGCTCGTAGACGGGAATGTCGATGGCGGTCGAGCCGAAAAAAATCGCGAGGTCGCGCAGGTCGGCGGTCCGGAGCGACGCATCCGCGAGCGCCCGTTCAACCGTGTCGAACAGGACCTCGTAGAAGAACGTCTCCGGGGCCGCGCTCAGGGACTCAGGGCCGCGCCGCGAAAGGAGGTAGTACGGGCGGACCTCATCCATCCCCGCCAGGGTGAGGGGAAGCCTCGCGATCCCGGGCCGCATCTCCCGGGCGCCCCGGACGACGGCGTCGAGATCTTCGCCGAGGGCGCACGCGATGGCCCGTCCCTTGATCATGGCCCTGTTTCGCACCGTCTCACTCCGGCCGGATAAAATCCGCAAAGGTGTTGATCGACGCCATGACCCGCCGCATCTGTTTGCTGTCGGTGATCTTGACGCCGTATTTCTGCACGGCGATGGAAATCTGAAGGGCGTCGATGGAATCGAGGCCCAACTGGGACCCGCGGCCGAACAGAAGACCGTCGTCATCGATGTCCGACGCCTCCACATCGAGGTCGCAGGCATCGATGATGAGCCGCTTCAGGTCCATCTTGAGGTTGTTGTCGAGGGATCCTTTCATGGGGAAACGCTTCCTTCAAACTGTTTTTTCAGAATCGCGGCCGTCAGCAGCAGCATGACCGCCCCGAACGCCACGAGCGCCAGGCACTCCGGCAGGACGTCGCGGACTCCGCCGTTGCGGAGCAGGATGTCGAGGAATCCCTCGAGCCCCCAGGACATGGGGGACAGCTCGGCCACCTTCCGCATGACCGCCGGCATGACGAACTTCGGGATCATGATGCCGCCGGCCGCGGCGAAGACGATATTCAAGAGCCCCCCCAGCGTGGTGGCCTGCTCGGTCGTGCGCGCCACCACGGCGATCAGGAGGGCCAGGGCGATGGAGGAGAAGCTGACCGCGGCCGCGATGAGGGCCAGCCCGGCCGGGGAATCCCCCAGGGTCAGGGCCGATCCGCCCAAGGCCGGGACGAGAAACATGCCGACCAGAAGCATCAGGACGACCTGGATCAGGTTGATGAAAAAATAGGGGAGCATCTTGCCGAGCAGGAGGATCCCCCGCGACAGGCGAATGCTCCGCAGGCGCTGCAGGGTGCCCTGGCTGCGCTCCGAGATGAAGGTGTTGGAAATGGGAATGACGATGAAAAACATCGAGAAGACGAGCCAGGCGGGCACACTCTGCTGGACGGCGTTCGGCGCCCGGAATCGCTGCTCCCCGCGCGTCACGAACCGCATCTCGATGTGCGCCTCCGAAGGCCTGCGGAACGTGCGGGGGTCGATCCGTGCCAGCTCCAGCAGGGGGGACATCTCTTTCGTCATGACCTCGATCCGGACCTTCCCCAGCGCGTTGGCCAGGACGGACTGGACGATGAGCTGCATCTGGGTCCCCACGACAGGGTTAACGAGGACGACCAGGGGCTTCCTTCCCGTACGGGGTTTGCGGTCCCGGACGACCGCCGAGAAATGATCCTCGATCAGAATGACAAATTTGGCGTCATCGTCGTTGAGCGCGGCGGCCGCCTCCGCGTCGGACCAGGTTGCCGGAATGTCCTTCACCTCGAACGACGCGTTCTCCCGAAGGGTTTTCAGGAGGGCCGTCGCCGGCTTTCCACCGTCCCGGTTGGAAACGAGCAGGGGAATCCTCACGGGCGACTGCGTGGTGAAGAGGTCCTGCATCGCGAGCGACATGATCAGGATGAAGGCCATCGGCATCACGAACAGAACGGCCACCGCATGAACATCGCGGCTGATGACGAGGAATTCCTTTTTCAGGAGGTGGTAGATTCGGTTCATTCGTCCCGCAGCGTCCGTTCGGTCAGTTCCAGAAACAGGGCCTCCAGATGCCCGTTCCCCCA
Source organism: Syntrophales bacterium (assembly GCA_023230905.1). Classification (GTDB taxonomy): domain Bacteria; phylum Desulfobacterota; class Syntrophia; order Syntrophales; family UBA2251; genus UBA2251. The sequence continues at coordinate 1,488 of JALNWL010000126.1, read as the reverse complement.
GTTCAGCGCCCTGACCTCGGCCCCGTGCCGGGCCAGCACGTCGAACAGGCCGGCCAGGGTCCGATTCAGGTCTTCGTTGCGATCGAGCACCAGCGTCTCCGCCTCCACCCGCAGGCCCGCGACGCGGTCCAGCGCCTCCTTCAGCGACCCGGGCAGACGCTGCAGGGTCAGGGTGACCGCCCCGCGCCGTGCCAGGATGTCTTCCTTCCGGTCGTGCAGGATGATCCGCCCGCCGTCGATGATGGCGATGTCCTGGGAGATCTGCTCGATCTCTTCCATGTAATGCGAGGCATAGAGGATCGTCGTCCCCCGCTCCCGGTTGATCCGGTCGATCCGGTCCAGGAGGTAGCTGCGGGACTGGGCATCCACCCCGACGGTCGGCTCGTCCAGATACAGGATGGCGGGTTCGTTCAGAAGCCCGATGGCGAGATTGAGCCGGCGCTTCATGCCCCCGGAAAGTTCCGCGGCGCGTTTCCCGAGAAAGGACTGCAGGCTGCCGGCGTCGATCGCCGCGTCCATGCGGGCCTTGAGCCGCCGCCCCTTGAAGCCGTACAGGGCGCCGAAATACTCCAGATTCTCACGGGCGGTGAGCGTGGGGTAGAAGGCGAAGGACTGGGGGACGATGCTGGCGCGGGCCTGAATCCGGTCGCGGTCGCGGTCGAGGTCGAGGCCGTCAATCAGGACCCGACCCCGGTCCTTGGCGACGATTCCCATGAGGATCGAGACGAGCGTCGTCTTGCCGGCGCCGTTCGGCCCCAGCAGGCCGGTGATCGCGCCCTCGCGGAAATCCAGGCTGACATCGTTCAGCACGAGGTTGGCGCCGTAGGACTTGAAAAGGTGATCGACGCGAATCGTCATGCGAGCGGACCGTGTTCGTCGGTCGGCGCCGCCTCGGCGACCGCCAGGATGCCGCTGCAGGCGATCTCCCCTTCCAAGCAGACGTTGAACGAGAACGCCGGCGTCCCGCGCTTCACATCCCGAACCGCCTGCAGCGTGATCGGATCGTCCGGCTTGACGGGGAGACGAAAGCGGACCCGCCGAATGCCCGTCATTTCCACCGTCCGGCCCCGATCGCGCTCCGACCGGAGGACGGCCTCCTCCACCAGGCCGATAAGGGCGACGCCGGGGACGATGGGATTGTCGGGGAAGTGGCCGTCAAACCAAGCGGAATCGGCCGGGATGCGTGCCGAGGCGGCAATGCGGTCCCCGCCGGCGTTCGGGGAGAGGGAAAGCTCGTATCGGAACGGTCTTCTCATGCGTCCCCCCGATCGCCCACCTTGACCGAGATGTAATCGACGACATCCCCGATCGTCCGGATCTTTTTCAGCTCCTCTTCCAGAACCTCGATATCCAGACGCGCCTCCAGCATCCCGACCATATCGAGGGCATCGATGCTGTCCAGCCCCAGATCCTCGAACAGATCCGCCTCCGGGATGACCTTCTCATCCGGAATCTCGAACTCTTCTACAAAGAACTCCCGGATCAGGT
>JALNWL010000125.1 GCA_023230905.1 Syntrophales bacterium | reverse complement strand
GCGTGGAAGTGGCGATCATGGCCGACAAGATGGATATTACCGAAGAGTTGGTGCGTTTTGCCAGTCACCTGAACCAGTTTCACGAGCTGGTCCTCAGTCCCGACGCCGTGGGCCGAAAAATCGATTTCCTCATTCAGGAACTGAACCGGGAGATCAACACGATCGGGTCCAAGAGCGCCGATGCGGACATTGCCCGGCGGGTCATCGATATCAAGAGCGAGCTGTCGAAACTGAGGGAACAGGTTCAGAACATTGAGTGATCCGGCCGGCCGGACAAATGGAATGCTGATCGTCGTCTCCGCGCCCTCGGGGACCGGCAAGACGTCGCTGTGCCGGGAGGTTCTGGCGATGTTCCCGGAGCTCAGGTTTTCCGTCTCCTGGACGACGCGTCCTCCCCGGCCGGGGGAGCGGGACGGCCAGGATTACTGCTTTACGTCCGAAGCGGAGTTCCGGCGCCGGATCGAGCAGGGGGAGTTTGTCGAGTGGGTGGAGAACTACGGACACCTCTACGGCACCTCGATCCGGACCGTTCAATCTTTTCTGGATCAGGGTCACGACCTCCTGCTTGACGTGGATCCGCGCGGCGCCAGGGCGATCAAGGAGCGGTTTCCGTCGGGCGTGTTCATTTTTCTGCTCCCCCCGTCGCTAGCAGCGCTGGAGGTCCGGCTGTCTCGTCGCGGGGAATCCGCGGACGTGATGGCCGCGCGTCTCGCGAAAGCAAAGGATGAAATTCGCGAGATGATCTGGTATGATTACCTCATCGTCAACGAACAGCTCGATGAGGCGGTGGATCGTCTGCGGGCGGTCTATATGGCGGAAACCTGTCGCCGGGAGCGGTTCTACGACCGGATGAAGGGCGATTTACAATCCCTGACGGGATGAGAGGGAGGCGTAAAGTTATGGCGAGAATTACGGTGGAGGATTCCCTGCGAACTGCGAAGAACCGGTTTGCCCTGGTAATCCTGACGGCCAAGCGGGCGCGGCAGTTGCTGAAAGGGTCGCAGCCCCTGGCGGAGAGAAAGAACAACCGGGAAATCGTGACGGCGCTTCGCGAGATTGCCGACGCCCAGGTCGTTTTTTCCCATCCCGAATACCTGCGGGGCATCAAGGAGGAGTACCGTCCGGTGCTCGATCAAACGGAATTCGTTGGTGATGAAGAATATACGGAGTGACGCTCCCCGCGAGCGCCTGATCTTTGCCCTCGATGTGGGCGAGGGGCTGACGGAGGTCTTGTCCTGGGTGAAGCGTCTCCGGGATCACGTCGGCTGCTTCAAGGTGGGGAAGGAGGCCTTCACCCACCTGGGGCCGGGCTTGGTGGAGGCGATCCACCAGGGGGGCGGCCGTGTCTTTTTGGATCTCAAGTTCCACGATATTCCCAACACGGTGGCCCGCGCCGCCGAGGCGGCGGTCCGCATGGGAGTGAACATGTTTAACGTGCACGCCTTGGGCGGCTCCCGGATGATGGTGGAGACCGCGACCGCCGTCCGGAACATGGCCGCGCGCCTGGACGTGCCCGCCCCCGTTATCCTGGCCGTAACGGTCCTGACCAGTCTGGACGACCGGGATCTAAGCGATCTCGGGTTCCGCATGTCCACGGAAGCGCTGGTGGTCCATCTGGCTGTACAGGCCCGGGCCGCGGGACTCGACGGTGTGGTCGCTTCTGCACGGGATGTCCCGGCCATCCGTGCCGCCTGCGGCGAGGCGTGTCTCATCGTCACGCCGGGCATCCGTCGGGACGGGGTCGATGCCGGTGACGACCAGAAGCGGATCCTGTCGCCGGAAGGTGCTGTTGCCGCCGGGGCCGACTATCTCGTGGTGGGCCGCCCGATCCGCATGGCCGTGGATCCGGCGGCGGAAGCGGACGACATCGTCCGGGCGATCACGGCTGGCCTCGCCACGCGCACCGGGGCACCGCCGCGCGTTTGAGAGGCGGGAACGGCATGAGGGCGTCGAACGGCGGATGCCAGGAAATCCTCTACGGGATAAACCCCGTGCGCGAGGCCCTGCGTCACGGGGGCGTGGACATCCGGGAAATCTGGGTGACGGATGGGCGGGGAGGGGCGCCGCTCACGGAGATCCTGGAACAGGCGCGGCAAAGGGGGATTCCCGTGGCTTACCGGCGCCGGGAAGAACTGGACCGGCGGTCCGGTGTGCGCAGCCACCAGGGCCTGGTCGCCGTCGGTCGCGCCTTTGCCTATGCCGATCTCGAAGAGGTGGTGGCAAATCGTCACGAGGCGTTTCGGCACGGTTGTCTTTTGATTCTGGATGGGGTCCTCGATCCCCAGAACCTGGGATCCCTGATCCGCACGGCCCACTGTTTCGGTGTCAACGGCGTGATCATTCCGGAGAACCGCGCCGCGGCCGTCAGCCCCGCCGCGGTTAAGGCCTCGGCAGGCGCCGCCGGACACATCCCCGTGGCGAGGGTGGTCAACCTCGTTCAGACCATCCAGTTGTTGAAAGACCGAGGATTCTGGATTTATGGCGCCGATACCCGGGGGGGAAGACAACCGGAGGAACTCGTGATCGAGGGCGATATCGCCCTGGTCATGGGCAGCGAGGGCAAGGGGATCCGGCCGCTGGTGAGACGCCAGCTGGATTTTCCCCTGTCCATTCCCTTGGTGGGGTGCCTCGATTCGTTGAATGTTTCCGTGGCGGCGGGAATCATCCTGCATGCGATTATGAAACAGCGGACCCGTCAGTAGACATCCTTGATCATCACCGAGACGGAGGGAACCATGCCGGCATTCCTGTGGGAAGCGACATCCCGGAAGGGGGAGCAGAAAAAGGGAGAACTGGACGCGGCGGATGAGGCGACCGTACGCGCTCAGTTGCGGCGTCAGGGTTTCAAGAACATCAGCGTCAAGGCCAAGCCGAAAGACCTGATGGAATACCTCCCCTTTCTTCAGCAGTCGGTGAAGGAGAAGGACGTGGTGGTGTTTTCCCGGATCTTCTCGACCATGATCAATGCGGGCCTGCCCCTGATCCAGTGCCTCGAACTCCTGGCGAGCCAGGAGCAGAATAAGACATTTGCCGGGATCATCCGGGCCATCAAGGAGGACATCGAAGGCGGGTCGACACTGACGGACGCCCTCAAAAAATACCCCAAGATCTTCGACGAACTGTTCGTCAACCTCGTGGCCGCAGGGGAGGCCGGCGGCATTCTCGACGTCATTCTGTCACGCCTTTCGGCCTACATGGAAAAGGCCATGAAACTGAAGAGCAAGGTCAAGGGGGCCATGACCTACCCGGCCAGCGTCCTGGTGATCTCCATCGGTGTCGTGGCCGTCCTTCTGCTCAAGGTCATCCCGGTCTTTCAGAAGATGTTCGAAGGGATGGGCGGCACGCTGCCGGCGCCGACCCAGTTTCTCGTCAACGCAAGCCAGTTCGCCCAGAATTACTTTTACGTGTTTATCATCGTCATTGTCGCTGTGGTCTTCGCCTACAAACGCTTTGTCGCAACGGAAAAGGGGCGGTATGTCGTCGACTCCCTGGCTCTCAAGGCGCCGGTGTTCGGGCAACTCATCAGGAAGGTAGCCGTATCCAAATTCACACGGACCATGTCCACCATGATGTCGAGCGGCGTGCCGATTCTGGAGGCGCTCAACATTGTCAGCAAGACGGCGGGCAACGTCATCATCGAGAATGCCCTGATACAGACGCGCAAGAGCATCAGCGAAGGACGGACAATCGCCGAGCCGCTCATGGAGACGGATATCTTCCCCCCCATGGTGGTGCAGATGATCGCCGTCGGGGAGGCAACCGGGGCGCTCGATACGATGCTGGCGAAGATTGCGGACTTCTACGACGACGAGGTTGACGCGGCCGTGGATGCGCTGACCTCGCTCCTGGAGCCGTTCATGATGGTGTTTCTGGGCGGCGTCGTGGGCGGGATGATCATCGCCATGTACCTGCCGATCTTCCAGATGGCCTCGGTGGTGGGCGGATAAAAAAATGGTCGGGATGGCGCGATTTGAACGCGCGACTCCTGCGTCCCGAACGCAGTGCCCTACCAGGCTGGGCCACATCCCGACTCGACGGGTCCCTATATCCGATTTGTCTTGGACTGTCCATTCATTTTTTGCACCCCGAACAGGCTCCGCTCATCATGGCCCGTCGGGGGTTCGAGTCCCGGCACTCCTTCCTCCCCGTTCGCGTTGCGGGTTGTTTTTTGCGGAAGGGCATGTTATGGTTCCCCCGTAGCTGAAGGGGGGGAGGAGTGAGGTGTCGTGATTATCTACGATCTGAGATGCGAGAACAGTCATCGCTTCGAAGGATGGTTCCACGACCGTCAGGCGTTTTCCGATCAGCTCTCCCGCCAACTCATCACCTGCCCCGTTTGCGGCAGCCTGCGTGTAGAAATGGCGCCCTCGACCGTGTCCATCAAGAGCAAGAACACGCAGGACGCATCCCGGCCGAACCCGGCGCTTTCTCCCCTGGAGGCCATGAGGATGTTCCATCGGTATCTGGACAGGAACTTTGACGACGTCGGCCCCCGGTTCGCCGAGGTCGCACTGAACATTCACCACGGCGACGAGGAACCGAGAAACATCAAAGGCACCACGACCTCCAGCGATGAAGAGACCCTCCGTCAGGAAGGGGTTCATTTCCTGAAAATTCCCGTTCCCAAATTCGACAGTTAAGATCGTGTCAGGGAAGGATTTGTCGTTACTTTACGCCATGCCGATCCTCCATGAAAGCATTTTGAGTGCTATCGGGAACACCCCGCTGGTTGAAATCCGGCGCCTGAATCCCAACAAGAAGGTGAGGATCTTCGCCAAGCTGGAGAGCTTCAACCCGGGCGGTTCCATCAAGGATCGGACCGCCCACTACATGATTTCCCGTGCGGAGGCGCGGGGCGATCTGACCCGTGAGCGGATCCTCCTGGAGGCCACGAGCGGCAATACCGGCATCGGCTTGGCCATGATCGCGGCGGTCAAGGGGTATCGCCTCTGCCTGGCCATGTCGGAGGCGGTCAGCGAGGAGCGGAAGAAGATTTTGCGCGCCCTGGGGGCTGAGCTGCTCTTTACCCCGGCCGCGCTCGGGACCGACGGGGCGATCGAAGTGGTTTACACCCTCGTGCGGGAACACCCCGACAAATACTACACGACCGACCAGTTCAACAATCCGGATAACTGGGCGGCCCATTACGAAGGGACGGGCGAGGAAATCTGGCGACAGACGGAGGGCCGGGTCACCCTGGTCGTGGCGACCCTCGGAACCACCGGGACGGCCATGGGCCTCTCCCGTCGCCTTAAGGAATATCGGCCCGATATCCGCGTGATCGGGGTGGAACCCTATCTCCACCACAAGATCCAGGGGCTCAAGAACATGAAGGAATCCTACCGACCCGGAATCTATGACCGGACCGCCTTGGACGAGAAAATCAATATCCTCGACGAGGATGCCTTTGCCATGACCCGGCGCCTGGCCCGCGAGGAAGGCATCTTTGCGGGAATGAGTTCCGGGGCGGCTGTTCACGTCGCGCTTGAGAAGGCCCGGAAGATGGAGGAGGGATGGATCGTCGCCATCCTTCCCGACGGGGGGGACCGTTACCTGAGCACGGAACTGTTCGCGGACCGGGAAGAAACGTCTCTGCGGTTTTACAATGGCCTGACCCGGGAAAAGACGCCGTTCCGGCCGATCCACCCGGAGCGGGTCCTGATGCATACCTGCGGACCCACGATCCATGAGGTTCCTCACATCGGCAGTTACCGGCGCTTCGTTGTTTCCGATCTGATCCGCCGCTATCTGAAGTTCAGCGGGTACGACGTTCGGCATGTCATGAACATCGTGGACCTCGCGGATCGCTCCATCCGGGGCGCCGAACAGGAGGACATGCCCCTGGAGGCCTACACGAACCGGTACGCCCGCATCTTTTTCCGGGACCTGGAAGCATTGAACATCCTGCCGGATCCCGAATACCCGCGGGCGAGCGAGAATGTCGACGCCATGCTGAAGCTCGTGGAACGGCTGGTGGACAAGGGCTATGCCTACGAGAAGCTCCGGTCGGTTTACTTCGACATTTCCAAACTGGACGACTACGGCAGCCTGTCCAATCTCGACCCGGCCAAGGCCAAGCCGGGCCGGACCGTAGAGTTGGATGACTACGAAAAGGACAGCCCGATGGACTTTACCCTGCTCAAACGTTCGACCCTGAGCGAACTCAAGCGGGGCGTCTATTTCAAGACCCGCTGGGGGAACGTCCGTCCCAGCTGGCACCTGGAATGTTCCGCCATTGCCATGAAGCACCTCGGGGAAACGTTCGATATCCATGCCGGCGGTGCCGATATCCTCTTTCCCCACTGCGAAAACGTCATGGCCATCGGGAAGGCCGCGTCGGGCAGGCGCCCGGCCAATTACTGGCTGCATACGGAACTCGTGATGGTGGAGGGGCAGAAGATGTCCCGCTCGCTGAACAACGTCCGGACCCTGGAAGACCTGGAGCGGATGGGATATCGGGGGCAAGAAATCCGGTTTTTCCTGCTGGGATCTCACTACCGGAAGCCTCTGAACTTCTCCCGGGGGGCACTGGAAACGGCCAAGAATGCGATCCGGCGCTTGAACGGCTTCATTCAGCGCCTGCAGAAGATGGTTCCCGGACCTGGACTGCCCGGGTTCGAGGCCCTGCTGGACGATCTCCGACAGGGATTTGTCCGTTCCATGGATGACGATCTCAACATTTCCGGAGCGCTGGCCGCCCTGTTCGATTTTGTGCGTCAGGTCAACGCCGCGGTGTCCCAGGGGCGTCTGAGCGGAGCCGACAGGGACCGGGCCCTCGAGAGGATGGGGGGAATCGACGATGTTTTGGGAATCATGGATTTTGGAACGGACAGGATCCCTCCGGAGGTGCTGGGATTGTTGGAGGAGCGAGAGGCATTGCGCAAGGCGGGCCGCTGGGGTGAGGCCGATGAGATTCGCATGAAGCTCGTGGGATTGGGCATTCGGGTGTCCGACACCCCGGAGGGAGTGTCCTGGAGCCGGACGGCACCGCCGAAAGACCCGATCCGGAACGCCCCGGACTGAGCAGTTCGACGAAAAGGGGGCGGCCGCCGTCGGGGAGGCGGAAGAATGAGGGCTTCGGCCGCAAAAAAAAGAAAATAATCCTTGACAAATGACCGCTTTAAATTTAGCTTTCCCAATTTGCATTCGGGCGCGCGTCGATGGACGGGGCTGACGCAGCCCGATGTTTTTCGTTTCTTGTTAAAAAACAATAAGTTGGGCGCTGGCGTAGCTCAATCGGTAGAGCAGCTGATTTGTAATCAGCAGGTTGCGGGTTCGAGTCCCATCGCCAGCTCCAGGAAAGATCGGCGTAGAACTGGAGGGGTTCCCGAGCGGCCAAAGGGAGCAGACTGTAAATCTGCCGGCGGAGCCTACGGAGGTTCGAATCCTCCCCCCTCCACCACTTTTGATCCGGGGGAACCCCAGGGTCCCGGAACGGTTGCGAAGGAGAAGCGGGAGTAGCTCAGGGGCTAGAG
>JALNWL010000124.1 GCA_023230905.1 Syntrophales bacterium | reverse complement strand
TCAATATATTTTCTTCTGGAAGCTCCGGAGTTAGAAAAAATGTTTTTCTATTTAGGAGGACCGAGGGTGGCTTGCCTTGCGTATACAGGGCCTCCGTAGAATACAAGAGCAAGCCGGTCAAATGCCTCAAGGGAACCGGTAGAAAAAAACACCCGGCCGGCTCCTCTGGAGAGCCTCTTCTCTACCTCCGAATGCCGCTCAAGATAGTCTCCCAGTTTGTCCGCGATGATCGGCCCCTGGCTAAGGATCTTGACATGGCCGGGGGTATGCCTCCTGAATGATTTATACAGGATCGGATAATGTGTGCATGAAAGGAGTATAGTGTCTATCGCGCTTTCCTGGTTAAAGAGGCGTTTCAGATACTCGGATACAAGATTGTCACAATTATCCTCATCGTGCCGCCCGGCCTCTATGATCGGCACGAGCAAGGGACAGGGCTGATAGAATATCTCGACCGGAGGGTCGATTCCTTCAAGCTCTTCCGTGTAGATCTTCGAATCGACAACCCCCTTCGTGGCGAGAATCCCCACCTTCCGGCATCCCCTGTCCAACAGTTCCTCGGCCGACGGTCTGATTACGCCGAGTACCTTCTTGTCTGGGTATCTGCCCGGCATAAATCCCTGCTGTATCCTCCTCAGCGCCCGTGAAGAGACGGTGTTGCAGGCTATAATAACTAGTAGGCACCCCTTCTTGAAGAGGAAGTCCACGGCTTGGGTGGTGTAATCGTACACCGTTTCTTGAGAGCGCTCCCCATAAGGGACCCGCGCACTGTCAGCGAGATACAGGTAATTATACTCCGGCAGCCTTTGGGCAATACTTTTCAAGACCGTCAGTCCGCCGAATCCCGAATCAAAAACCCCGATCATCGCTGTCCTCCTCTTTGATCGAATTCTAACAGCATCCGGTTTCCAAAAACAATAAAAATCCTGCGTTGAACAATCTGATAAAAACCTCTTGACAAATAAATCTTTTATGCTTAGTATCCCCAATTCTATTCAAAGGGAGCCGAGCGCGTTTATTTTAGGGCGGCGGGGTATGCCTGGTCCGTGATATGGTTTGGGGTCCCTGTAATACACATAAGTTAACTTGCTGGCGTAGCTCAATTGGTAGAGCAGCTGATTTGTAATCAGCAGGTCGCGGGTTCGAGTCCCATCGCCAGCTCCAGTTACTGCTGACTAGTGTGGAGGGGTTCCCGAGTGGTCAAAGGGAGCAGACTGTAAATCTGCCGGCGAAGCCTACGGAGGTTCAAGTCCTCCCCCCTCCACCATATTTTTGTTATCTTGGGTTTTTATGAGGCGGGAGTAGCTCAGGGGCTAGAGCGTCAGCCTTCCAAGCTGAGGGTCGCGGGTTCGAATCCCGTTTCCCGCTCCATTTTCCCCGTTCGTGCAACAGGCCCACGTAGCTCAGTCGGTAGAGCACATCCTTGGTAAGGATGAGGTCACCAGTTCAATCCTGGTCGTGGGCTCCACCATGAGAACGAAGACATAGGCTCACCATGCGAAACATTATCACATTGGCGTGTACTGAATGCAAACAGCGAAACTATACGACGACCAAAAACAAGCGAACCATGCAAAACCGCTTGGAGCTCAAGAAGTTTTGCCGTTTCTGCCGAACGCATACCATGCACCGAGAGACGAAATAGCGTTTCGTTGAGCGTTCACGGACAGGCCAGTAGCTCTAATGGATAGAGCGCCGGACTCCAAATCCGGATGCTGGGGGTTCGAGTCCCTCCTGGCCTGCCACTTTTTCAGGGGACGCTCGGAACAGAGGCCATCGAATGGACAAAATGAAGTTGATCATCGCGCAGGTCGGTAAGTTTTTGAAAGAGGCGCGGGTTGAACTCAAAAAGGTGACATGGCCGACGCCGAAGCAGACCCTCGCTTCGACCTCGGTGGTGATTCTCGTGTCGGCTGTCGTATCGCTGTTTTTGGGGCTGGTGGATTTCGGCCTTACCAAGATCATTAAACTCGTGTTGGGTTAAGGATATGGCCTTGCGCTGGTATGTCGTCCATACGTATTCGGGTTTCGAAAACAGGGTGAAGATGTCCCTCCAGGAGCGCATCGAGTCGGCGGGGATGCAGGACTTCTTTTCGGATGTCCTGATTCCGGAGGAAGACATCGTCGAACTGATCTCCGGCGAAAAGAAGACGTCGAAGCGGAAATTCTTCCCCGGTTACATCCTCGTCCGGATGGAGATGAACGACGAAACCTGGCATATCGTCAAGGATACCCCCAAGGTGACGGGGTTCATCGGGAGTAAGGACAAGCCCTCGCCGATTCCGGACAAGGATGTGGAGAACCTGCGTGCCCGCATCGACGAGGGGACGCTGAAGCCCAAGCCGAAATTCAAGTTCGACGAGGGCGATCACGTTCGGATCATTGATGGTCCCTTTACGAATTTCGACGGGATGGTGGACGAGGTCAAGCCCGAAAAGGGGAAGCTCCGCGTCATTGTCAGCATCTTTGGACGTTCCACGCCGGTGGAACTGGATTTTATTCAGGTGGTCCTGAATTGAGGGCATAGCGACACAATACGGCTGAAGGCGGCGGGCGATCAGGGTTCAGGGGGAGGCAGCGTTCCCGGCCCGTTGCCCGGCGACCGGCGCCTGGATTGAGGTGATCCCAATGGCAAAGAAGGTTATCGCGAATATCAAACTGCAGATCAAGGCCGGCAAGGCGACGCCGTCGCCTCCGATCGGACCGGCCCTGGGGCAGCATGGCGTGAACATCATGGAGTTTTGCAAGGCGTACAACGCTATGACGCAGAACCAGGAGGGGACGGTGATTCCCGTCGTGATCACGGTTTACGCGGACCGCTCCTTCACGTTCGTCACCAAAACCCCCCCCGCGTCCGTTCTGCTCAAGCAGGCCGCAAAGATCGCCAAGGGTGCCGGGGATCCGAAACGCGATAAGGTGGGGTCCGTCACGGAAAAGCAGATTCGGGAGATTGCCGAGTTGAAATACAACGATCTGAATGCCGTGGATATGGAGGGGGCCGTCAGGATCGTCTCGGGGACGGCCAAGTCCATGGGGATCGAAATTATCTGATGAAACAAACGTAGAGGTTCAGTCATGTCAAGTCGGGGTAAGAAATATCTGGAGGCAAAGAAAGCCATAGTGTCCGGTCAGCGCTACCCGTTGCGGGAGGCGGTGGAACAGGTGGTTAAATCGGCTCAGGCGAAGTTCGATGAAACCGTCGACACCGCGATCCGGCTGGGGGTGAATCCGGCCCACGCGGATCAGATGGTCCGGGGCAGCGTCGTGTTGCCGAACGGGTTGGGGAAGACGATCCGGGTACTCGTATTTGCCAAGGGAGAAAAGGAAAAGGAGGCCCAGGACGCTGGAGCGGATTTTGCCGGGGCGGAAGACCTCATCGAAAAGATCAAGGGAGGCTGGCTGGAGTTCGACCGCGTCATCGCCACTCCCGATATGATGGGGAGCGTCGGAAAACTGGGGAAAATCCTGGGTCCGAGAGGCTTGATGCCCAACCCCAAGGTCGGGACCGTCACGTTCGACGTGGGAAAAGCCGTTCAGGAACTCAAGGCCGGCAAGGTTGAATTTCGCGTCGAGAAGGCGGGCATTGTCCACAGCCCCGTCGGCAAGGTATCCTTCGGGGTCGACAAACTGCTTGAGAACGTTCAGGCCGTCATCGAACAGATCGTCAAGTTGAAGCCGGCCTCCAGCAAAGGGACTTACCTGAAAAGCATTTCACTGTCCACCACCATGGGTCCCGGGGTGAAAGTAGACCCTCAGGATGTCAGAACGATTTGAGATAAGGATATAAAAAGACCGAATCAGACGTCAGAGACAGCAGGTACAGGGTTTAAACGAGCGTTTCGGCCTGCCGAGACCACGGGTGTCCGTTGGACATCCGGTATTTACGGTCGGATTTTCGATTTTTCCCCTGTATGTGGATCAGTTTTCTGACGTTTGCGCGGTGACCGGAAACGGCGACAATCGCGGTTTCAGCATCGGAAATTCAGAAACTGAAAGGAGGTTGAAGGTTGGATCGAGAGCAGAAGGAGCAAGTCGTCGTCGAGCTTCGGGAAAAGCTCCAGTCTTTCAAGCTGGCCGTCCTGAGCGATTACAGCGGCATGAACGTGGAAAAACTGACCGCTTTGCGGAATGCCCTGAGAAAGACGGGGACGGATTTGAAGGTTGTGAAGAACACCCTGTTGCGTATCGCGTCCAAGGATACGGATATGCAGGTGTTTTCTGAACAGCTCAAGGGTCCCTTGGCCCTGGCTCTGAATGACGGGGATGTTGTGGAGGCGACGAAGGTCCTGGTCGATTTTGCCAAGAAGAACGCGGAACTGGAAATCAAGGCCGGTGTTCTGAATGGGAAGGTCATCACGCCGGAACAGCTCGCCGTCCTGGCGGAGCTGCCGAGCAGGGAAATCCTCCTGGCGAAGCTCATGTCCGTCATGATTGGCGTACAGACCTCGCTGGTGAACGTCCTGAGCGCGGTGCCGAGGGGGCTGGTGCAGGTTCTCGGTGCCTATCAGGCTAAACAGGAAGCGGCGCAATAAACCCATAAACCACAGACAGGAAGGAATGAGGAAGATGGCAGAACAGATCACGAAGGAAGATGTCATTCAATTCATCGAGAAGATGACGGTGCTCGAGCTTTCCGAGCTCGTAAAGGAACTGGAAACGCGCTTCGGCGTATCGGCGGCGGCCCCCGTCTCAGTCGCGGCCGCAGCCGCCGGACCGGCCACCGCTGCAGCGGCGTCCGAAGAGAAGACGGAGTTTGATGTGATCCTCACCGGTTTCGGGGACCAGAAGATCCAGGTCATCAAGGAAGTCCGGGCCATTACCGGCCTGGGTCTCAAGGAAGCGAAGGATCTGGTCGAAGGCGTGCCCAAGCCGGTGAAGGAAGCCGTTTCCAAGGACGAGGCGGCGGACATCAAGGCCAAGATCGAAAAAGTCGGCGGTACCGTCGAAATTAAATAAGCTGGATCCTCCCTCCCGGCAGCGGATTCAGCCTGCCGCGAGGGCCCGTGAAAGCGCGGAGGTCGCGGCGGCGGCCATGCCGGACGTGTTCGGGATGCGCCGCCGGGGCGACGGGATTCAAAAAATCGTGAAGGATGCCTATGGGCGAGTTGAGAAAAAACTTCGGTCAAATCAAGAGGATACTGGATATTCCCAACCTGATCGACATCCAGGTGCGCTCGTACGAGAAATTTCTGCAGATGGACGTCACTCTGGAGAAAAGGGGGAATTTCGGTCTTCAGGGCGCCTTCAGGAGCGTCTTCCCCATCACGGATTTCAGCGGAAAGTGCTCCCTGGAATTCGTCAGTTACAAGATCGGGACGGTCCGCTATGATGTCAAGGAGTGCATCCAGAAGGGCATGACCTACGCGGCACCGCTGAAAATCGTGGCGCGCCTCGTGGTGTTCGACGCGGACCGAACGCTGGAACCGCGGCCGATCCGGGACATCAAGGAACAGGAGATCTACTTCGGCGAAATTCCCCTGATGACGGAAAACGGGACCTTCATCGTCAACGGGACCGAACGGGTCATCGTCAGTCAGCTGCACCGGTCGCCCGGCATCTTCTTTGATCATGACAAGGGGAAAACCCTGGCCAGCGGCAAGCTGATCTATTCAGCCCGGGTCATTCCCATCCGGGGATCGTGGCTGGACTTGGAATTCGATTCCAAGGACCTCCTCTACGTGCGCATTGATCGTCGCCGCAAGATGCCGGTGACCATCCTCCTTAAGGCGATGGGGAACTCTACGGAGCAGATCCTCAATTACTTCTATTGCGTGGAGAAAATCACGGTGGACCAGGATCGCCCCCAGATTCTGGTGGAAGATTCCCTGATCGGCGAAAAGGCCCCCGATGATGTCGTCGACGCCAAGACGGGGGAAATCGTCGTTAAGAAAGGCCGCAAGCTGACCCGCGCCCTGCTGAAGCGCATGGGGGAGCTGAAGATCCAGAAGATCGAGGTCAACCAGGCGGATCTCGTCGGGAAGATCCTGGCGAGCGATGTCCGGGATGCGGCCACGGGCGAGACCCTGTTGCACTGCAACGAGGCCCTGAGCCTCGAGGGACTGGAAACGGTCCTGGCGAGGGGCGTGTCCGAACTGAGCTTCATCCGGCTGGACGAAGACATGGCCAACGCGTCCATTCGGGATACCTTGGCCATGGACCGGATCGAATCGGCCGAGGATGCCATCATCGAAATCTACCGGAGGCTCCGGCCAAGCAATCCCCCGACCCCGGAGACGGCTCACAAGTTCTTCCACAGCCTCTTTTTCGATCCCGACACCTATGACCTCTCCGATGTCGGGCGGGCAAAAATGAATTACAAGCTCCGCCTCGATGTGGCGACAGACCTGACCGTCCTGCGCAACGAGGATATCCTGGCGGCGGTGAAATACCTGATCGATCTGAAGAACGGCAGCGCCGAATGCAGCGTGGACGATATCGATCATCTGGGCAACCGCCGCGTCCGTTCGGTGGGAGAACTGATCGAGAATCAGTACCGCATCGGTCTGGTCAGGATGGAGCGGGCCATCAAGGAGAAGATGAGCCTGCAGGACATCGAAACCATGATGCCCCATGACCTGGTCAACGCCAAGCCGGTTTCCGCGGTCGTCAACGAGTTCTTCGGCAGCAGCCAGTTGTCCCAGTTCATGGACCAGACCAACCCCCTGTCGGAAATCACCCACAAAAGGCGACTTTCCGCCCTGGGGCCGGGGGGGCTGACCCGGGAACGTGCCGGGTTCGAGGTGCGGGACGTCCATCCCACCCATTACGGGCGGATCTGCCCGGTGGAAACGCCGGAAGGTCCGAATATCGGACTGATTGTATCCCTGTCGACCTTCGCCCGGGTGAATGAATTCGGCTTCATCGAGACGCCCTACCGCCTGGTGGAAGACGGCAAGGTCCTTGATGATGTCCGTTATCTGACGGCGATCCAGGAGGAAGATCACATCATCGCCCAGGCGGACTGGCCCCTGGACCAGAACGGACGGTTTACGGGTGAAATGATTTCCGCCCGAAAGGGAGGCGACTTCCAGACGGTCGTTCCCACCGAAGTCAACATGATGGACGTGTCCCCGAACCAGTTGGTGAGCGTCGCCGCGGCGCTGATTCCCTTCCTCGAACACGATGACGCCAACCGGGCGCTCATGGGATCCAACATGCAACGCCAGGCAGTCCCGTTGATGAAGCCGAAGGTTCCCCTGGTGGGTACCGGTATGGAGGCGATCGTCGCCAGGGATTCCGGGGCGGTGGTGGCGGCCAAACGCGCGGGCGTCGTCGAAAGCGTGGATGCGTCACGGATCGTCATCAAGTCCGAGGGACCGGAAAAGGACGACCTCGACACAGGGGTGGACATCTACAATCTCATCAAGTACCAGCGGTCGAACCAGGACACGTGCTTCAACCAGAAGCCGATCGTCAATCTGGGGGATCGTGTCCGGCAGGGACAGATCATCGCCGACGGGCCCGCCACCGACACCGGCGAGCTCGCCTTGGGACGCAACGTCATGGTCGCTTTCATGTCCTGGGGCGGCTACAACTACGAAGACTCCATCCTG
>JALNWL010000123.1 GCA_023230905.1 Syntrophales bacterium | reverse complement strand
TCTTCAAGGAGGAGGGAGTCTACACGGGCAAGAGGCTCTACCTCACCCGCACCCGCGAGGAGAAGGACAGCCCCCTGATTGACGAAATCCGCCGGAAAAAGGAACGGGCCGCGGGGCGCGAAGGGACCGGCCCCCGGTTTCTCGTCTATTTCCGCGTCGACAAGGTTCTGCCGCTGACTGGCGGAGGCGAGTGACGTCGGCCGGCCTGGTTTTTTAACGCCCGTTTTTTGCTTCATCCAAATATAAACAATAATTCCGAGAGATTGCCCATTGATAGGCGTAAGGCCGGCGGGAATTATTGTCTTGACGGGGCATGCCCTTTTGACTATGGTCTCGCCCGCGGTCCATGCAGGGGTGTGTAGGATAACCCCATGGCGAAACTTAGGGTTTGTGCCAGGGTGGACCGTATGTCGAAGAGATCACTACAGTCAGGAGGTTTTTTACATGAGGGATATTGTCGATCCCATCGAGATTCGCCTCACCCAGGGGGGTGGATCTCCCGTCGGCCTGAAAAAGGTCGCGTCGCCCGTCATGAAGACGGACGCCTGCATCAACTGCGGCACGTGCATCAGGGCCTGTCCCACCGGGGCGATCTATGAGCTCCAGCGGCAGATCTGCCGCCTCTGTCCGGACTGCGCCGACAGCCCCATCCTGTTCCCGAGGGACATGGAGGCGCTGACGGCGCAGTCCTGCGGCGGCGCCTGCCCCATCGGTCATTATCCGGAGGGCTACGTCAACCAGGTGGCGGAGGGCGCCTTCGAAAAGGCGTGGGAACGGATCACGGCCGTCAATCCGATGCCCTCCGTGCTGGGGCGGATCTGCTCCCGCCCCTGCGAGGACGCCTGCAAGCGGGGCAAGCTGATCGACGCCCCCCTGCCCATCCGGGCCATGAAGCGGCTCGTCGCCGACATGGCCTACGAAAAGGGCTGGGTCGAAACGGGGCGTTACCCGCGCAAGTACGGCGAGCGCGTGGCCATCGTCGGCGCCGGGCCGGCGGGTGTCGCCGCCGCCCACGACCTGTCGATGCGGGGCTATGAATGCGTGATTTACGACGCGTCGCCGTCCTTCGGCGGGATGCTCGCGAAGTCGGTGCCGTCGTTCCGCCTGCCGGTCCAGGTCCTTGAACGGGATTTCGCGACGATTTTCTCCCGGGGCGTGACCTTCCGGCCGAACGTCGAGATCGGCCGGAACCCCTCCATCGCCGATCTGCTCGCACGCGAGTGCGACGCCGTCCTCGTGGCCGCGGGTGCCCCGAAGGGGGTCAAGCTCCCCATCCCCGGCGCCGACTTCATGGGCGTTTTCAACGCCGTCGATTTCATGGCCTCCGTCAAGGCGGGCTTCCCGCTCAAGGTCGGGGAGAAGGCGCTCGTCATCGGCGGCGGCAGCGTCGCCACCGACGTCGCCCGGACGCTGCTCAGGCTGGGCGCCTTTGACGTCGCCGTTGCCTGCGTCGAGGGGGAATGCGACATGCCGGCCTTCAGCTGGGAACTGGAGGAGGCCGAGGACGAAGGCGTTCGCTTCATCCGTTCCGCAGCTCCGGTCGCCATCGGCGGGGACTGGCAGAAGGCCCAGTGGGTGGAGATGGACCCCGTCACGCGGTTTGCCCTGGGCGAGTGTGGGATCGAATGCGACACGGACAGTGCGGGCAGGTTCCGCGTGGAGGCCGATACGGTCGTCTTCGCCGTCGGCCAGAGGCCGGACCCCGGCGTTTTCGAGAAGACGGCGGGGATCGAAATGGACGCGCGGGGGCGGGTCCGGATCGACCCGGCCACCCAGATGACGACCCTCGCGGGGGTGTTCGTCGCGGGCGACCTCGTCGAGGCCAGGGGATCCGTGGTCGAGGCGGTGGCCTCGGCGCGCCGGGCCGCCACGGCCATCGACGCCTACCTGAGGGGCCGGACCGCTCCGGCGCCCAAAGAAAAGGCGCCGGTCGGGGCGCCGATCGACGAGAAGATTTTCCCCGTGCGGCTGGAGAAGCTGAACGTTGCCGGTATTCCGGCCCTGCTGCCGGAGGACGCCGTGACGGGCTTCGACGAGGTGGAGGGCGCGATGGACGTCGCCCAGGCGGTCGAGGATGCCCGTCGCTGCATGAAATGCGGCTATGTCGATATCCGTCATGACCTCTGCATCGGGTGCGGCACCTGTGCCGCGGTCTGCCCACAGGGAAACGTCATCCGCATGGATCGGCCGCACACGCCGGAAAACGCGGCGCCGGCCAAGGAGGTGAAGTCATGAAAACCTGGGATGTCATCGTTGTCGGAGCGGGGCCGGGCGGGAGCACGACCGCGGCCAGGCTCGCCATGGCGGGGTGCGACGTGCTTCTGGTCGACAAGGAGCGGTTTCCCCGGGAAAAGCCCTGTTCGGACATCTACGGACGCTACGGCGTCGATGCCTACAAGGAGATCGGCGCCTACGACGAACTGCTGGAGAAGGGCTTCCTCTTTCCGGAGCTGATGCTCACCTCTCCGGACTACACGGCGCTCAAAGGTCCGAACGTCCTGAGCGTCACCTGCCCCCGGCGCGTGGGGGACAACATCCTGAAGGAGGCCGCCGCGCAACAAGGCGCCAAGGTGCTCGAGGCGTTCTGGGTGAACGACCTGATGATGGAGCGCGGGCGGGTGGTCGGCGTCAAGGCCAAGTACGAAGGCCGGTTCGTCGAATACCCGGCCCGGATCGTCATCGGCGCGGACGGCAGCCACAGTTGGGTGGCGAATCGCCTGGGCCTGTTTTCGGACAACTACGACGAGGTGTTCCTGGCCGGCCGGGCCTACTACGCGGACTGCGATCCGCCGCTGAGGACGATGGAGGTGCACTACGATCCCTATTTCTTCCCGGGTTTCGTCTGCCTGAGCCCCCACCCGGGCTACGGCGACGTCGTCAACGTGGGCATCGGCTACCAGATGACGCCGTACGTCCAGGCCCTGGAGGACGTCGAGGCGCTGACCCGGAAATTCATCGAGACGAGCCCCTTCGGAGAGAAGCTGCGCAAGGCCCGGAAGGTCAGCGACTGGATGGGGTGGCGCGTGCCGAGCGCCGGCCAGATCGGCAAGACCTACGCGGCCGGCGCCATGCTCATCGGCGACGCCGGCAGTTTCGTTGATCCCTTCATCCTCGAGGGCATCGCCAACAGCGTCCGGAGCGGCGGCTTCGCCGTGCAGACGGCCCTCGAAGCGCTCGAAAAGGGCGACTTTTCCGAGTCGTTCCTGTCGGTCTACGAGGCGCGCTGGCGGGAGAAGATGAAGCCCCGGCTCGACGCGCTCCAGCAGATGGCCCTGGTCGCCCGGAACGCGGAGATGCTCAACGCCACGTTCCAGAGCCTGAAGGCGAACCCGGCGGCGCTCAAGAAGATGTTTGGATAACGTTCATGCCATCCGTTCGCGCCGTGGGGGGTCGGGGGGATCCTCCCGGCCGGCGGCCGGCCTGAGGGTTGGGGGGGCGCCGCGCCGGCGCGGGACAGAAAGGAGGCATGGCATGGGAATCATGACGAGCGAAGCGTACCTGGCGAGCTTGGCGAAGCAGAAACCCGTGGTCTACATCGGGGGCGAGAAGATCCACGACGTCGTCCACAGTCCGTACTTCAGGATCTCCCTGGAAGAGATGTGCAAGTTCTACGATTGGGCGAACGATGAACGAACCGCCGCGGATTTCACGTTCCGGTCGCATCTCATCGACGACCGGGTGAGCTTCTGGACGCACCTTCGCGAAACCCCCGAGGACGTCCGCAGGATGATCGAGGTGATGAAGGCGCAGAACGCCCGCCATTTCTGCTCCATGTGCATGATCACGGGGCTCAACGTCCTCTGGGCGGTGACGTACGACATCGATCGGGCGAAGGGAACGCAGTACCACGAGCGGCTGAAGGCGTTTTTCCGGGAACTCCAGACGAACGATTTCCGCTACTGCATGGGCGTCATGGACCCGAAAGGAGACCGGTCTCTCGCCCCCTCCGCGCAGGCGGACCCGGACCTCTATCTGCGGGTGGTCGAGCGGAAGACGGACGGCATCGTCGTCAACGGCGCTAAGCTCCACACGTCCAACGCGCCCGTCACCCATTTCATCTTCACCTGCCCCTCGGGCGTTCTGGCGGAAGCGGACCGGGACTACGCCGTCTCTTTCGCCGTCCCGGTGGACACCCCGGGGATCACGTACATCACGCGACCGGCGCCGGGTCCCCCGGCGCCCAGGACGCTGGAGAGCCCGGTGAGCGGCCACATCGGATTCGTCGAGTGCCTGACCGTCTTCGACCATGTCTTCGTTCCGTGGGAGCGCGTCTTCATGTGCGGGGAATGGGAGTTCACGCCGAACCTGATCCGATACTTCTCGCCGTACGTCCGGACGTGCAAGGGGACCTGCACCTCGGCCCGGACGGACATCCTGATCGGGGCCGCGGCGCTCATCTCCCAATACAACGGGACGGCCCGGGCGAGCCACATCCGGAGCAAGCTGACGGACATGATGATCGCTTCGGAGATCGGGTGGGGGTGCGCCCTCGCCGCCGTCGCGAAGTCGGTCATGCATCCGAGCGGCATCCCTATCCCCGACACGTCCGTCGCGAACGCGGGCCTCTACCATGGCCGCCTGCGCTTCGTCGAGTTTCTCGGTGCCCTCCAGGAGATCGCCGGCGGCATCGTCACGACCATGCCGGCCGAGACGGAGTGCCTGAACGAGGCGTCGCGGGCGTACATCGACAAATACCTCAAGGGTGTCGACGACGTCCCCACCGAGGATCGTCTGAAGCTGCTCTATTTCATTCAGGATCTGACGGCTTCGCGCTTCGGTGGCTACCTGACGGCCAGCGCCGTCTGCGCGGGCGGAACGCCGGAAACGAACCGGATCGAGGTGTTCCGGAATTACGATCTTCCGCAAAAGATCCGCAACGTCAAGGAACTGTGCCGCCTCGCCTGACGTTCGGCGGGAGACGGGATCAGGTGCCGTTTCGAGCCGGTGATCACGGCGTGGGCGGGTCGACGTGGGCGGCGATCCGCTCCCGGACCATCGCCGCCGTCTCCTCGACGCTCATCGCGGCAAAGGCCTCGCAGGGGATCTCCTCCAGGATCCGCACCCGGATCTTCTTGACACCGTGGAACTTGAAGCTGTATTTCGGCAGCGCATCGCGCGTTCCGGAAATGGCGACGGGCAGGATGGGCAGGCGATTATCCCGGGCCAGGCTGAACGCCCCCGTCTTGAACGGTCGGAGGAGGCCCGTCTCCGAACGGGTCCCCTCGGGGAACATGAAGATCGAGTTCCCCGCGGCCAGCGCCCGGTTGCAGTCCTCGAGCATCTGCCGGATGCTGTCCTTGTCGCCGCGGACCAGCAGGATATAGCGGTTCAGCCGCATGTTCCAGCCGATCAGGGGAATCTTGAAGACCTCCGCCTTCGACACCCATTTGAAGGGGAAGAAGATGCGGAAGACGACCAGGATGTCCAGGAGCGACTGGTGATTGGAGACGGCGACGTAGGTCTTTCGGCCGATACGCTCCCGGCCCTCGATGGAGACCGACCAGGCCGGCATCACCCAGAGGTAGAAGGAGGCCCAGAAGGAGCTGTAGTAGTGGAGGAGGAGCAGGCGCCGGTCGAAGAGGACCGTCAAGAGCCAGATCGCAAGCGCGATCGCGAAGAAGAACAGGCTTGTGACGGCGATGAAAACGAGAAACAGGATTCCGATCACGCGGTCCATCATCGCTCGATTCCCCCCCCCCTTTGTCCGGAATGTAACGTCCCTTTCTTTTCCCCGAAACGGCCGCTTCCCGAACGGCGGCGTCCCGATCCCATACCCCGGATGGGCTGGGAATGTCAATCTGCGGCAGCACCCCCAGCGGAAAATCCATCCGTCACCGGCCGCAGCAGCGTTTGAACTTGAGGCCGCTCCCGCAGGGGCAGGGCGCGTTCCGGCCTGTGCGCCCGCCCGCGGCCTCCTGCCGGCGACGCGCATCTTCTGATGCGGTCCGGCGTCGCCAGTCGTCGACCAGACGCCCGAATTCGCGATCCGCGTGAGCGAAGAACATTTTGTATGCACCGCAGAAGTGGCTGACGCCGAGATCGCGCGGGTCGCGCCGCCGGTCCTTGGGGCACCCGCCCCGGCAGCGGGTGAGCCAGGGGCAGGCGGTGCACGCCCCGGGCAGCGAGGCCTTGCGGCGGCCGAATTCCCGCTGCCGGTCCGACACGAACAGACCGGCCAGCGGCTCCCGCATCAGGTTGCCCAGCCTTTCCGCCGGTTCCACAAAGAAGTCGCACGGATACACATCACCGTTGTGCTCGATGACGAGGTAGTCGCCGCAGTGCTCGCACAGAGTGCAGTCCGGCGGCGCCATGCCCGCATAGCCGAACAGGAGCGACTCGAAGAAGCGCACCGAGGTCTGTGGGCGGCCGTCGCGGAAATCGGCGCGCCACCGGTCGAAGATCCGGCAGAGAAACACGCCGTAAGCCTCCGCGTTGACGGAGAAGGGCGCGGCCCGCCCCGGGTCGGACGGGTCCGTCTCCACGCAGGGGATAAACTGCATGTAATCGAGGCCGAGCGCGCGGTGGTGGTCGTAGATCTCCTCCGGGTAGCGCACGGTGACGTCGTTGATCACCGTGAGTGCGTTGACCGGCACCCCCGCGTCCAGGAGCATCCGCGCCGCGTCACGGACCCGTGACCACGTGCCTCCGCCGCCCCGGAGGGTGCGATACCGGTCGTGCAGGGACTGGGGCCCGTCGATCGAGAGCCCGATCAGGAAGGCGTACTTCCGGAAGAACCGCGCCCAGCGGCGGTCGAGCAGAAGGCCGTTCGTCTGGAGGCCGTTGCCGATCGTCTTGCCGCCGCCGTACTTCTCCTCAAGCCGCACGGCCCGTTCGTAGAAGGGAAGCCCCATGAGCGTGGGCTCGCCCCCCTGCCAGCCGACGGACAGTTCGGGCGCGGGGGAGGCCATGAACTGGCGGAGCGTCTCGTCCAGGACGGCATCGCTCATCCGGTGGGTTAGGGTTCCCGGATACAACCCCGCCTTGCCGGAATAGAAGCAGTAGCCGCACGCCATGCCGCAGTCCGGCCCCGCGGGCTTGACGAGAATGGACCTGAGCGCCGTCGCCGCCATCCGCTACGTCTTCAGCCACCTGCGCGGCTTCGCCGCGACCTGCCGCGTGATGTGCCGGTCAGCCATGGCAAGTCCTCCTTTCCGTTCATGCCCTGAAGGGTCGGGATCAAAGATGCGTCGGGCGCTCAAAAAAGTCAAGCGGTTGATCCCGGCGCGGTCCGGCCCGCCATAACGGCCGTTTCTTCCGGTCGCTGCTATTCGTAGTGCAGCGCGTCGATGGGGTTCAACTGGGAGGCCTTGTAGGCGGGGTAGAAGCCGAAAAACAGGCCCACGAGACCGGAGAAGCCGAAGGCCAGCAGGACGGACGGGACGGAGATGACGGTGGACCAGCCGGCCAGGATTGACAGGAGCTTCGCGCCCGTGACGCCCAGGAGGATCCCGATCACGCCGCCGATGAGCGACAGGGTCAGGGCCTCGATGACGAACTGCAGCCGAATGTCCCAGGTCTTGGCCCCCACGGCCATGCGGATGCCGATCTCGCGCGTCCGCTCCGT
>JALNWL010000122.1 GCA_023230905.1 Syntrophales bacterium | reverse complement strand
GATCTGGATCACAATGCCCTCAATCACTACGAACTGCCGGCGCCGATGGCGAAAATCCTGCCCGAAATTTCGCGATGCCTGGAAGAGATCTACGATTTCGATGCCTACGCGGGTCGCAAGCTCTACGCCCATCTTTTCGACCTGGGATTCGAGGACATCGAGGTCAGCGTGACGGCCCATCACGTGATCTACGGCCAGAGTCGGGAGGTGGACAGTTACGACTGGACCAAGAAGATCGAGGTAACGGCCCCGCGTCTCACGGATCTTTTTTCCATGTATCCCGGTGGGTACGACCGCTTCATGGCCGATTTCAGGGAATTCTTCCACAACCCCCGGCGCTTTACCTACACCCCCCTGATCCTGTGCAAGGGGAGAAAGCCCTGAGAGACGGGCCTTCAATCCTTGATGCCGGGATCCTTAAAATGAAAACGACCGCTCGTGAACAGCGCGATGCAGGCGTCCGCCACATCGGGATCATATGTCACGCCCCGGTGGGTGCGGATTTCATCGAGCGCCTTTTCGATGCCTAACGCCGGCCGATAGGGGCGATGGCTGGCCATCGCCTCGACGACGTCCGCCACGGTGATGATGCGCGCCTCGAGGATGATGTCACGCCCGACGATCCCCCTCGGGTAGCCGGATCCGTCCATGGTTTCGTGGTGCTGGTAGACGATCTGGGCGATGGGCGGCGTGAAGTCGACCTTGTCCAGGATGTTGTACCCCGTTTCCGGATGATTTTTGATCAGGGCGAACTCGCCGCTGTTCAGCTTCCCCGGCTTGCTCAGGATCTCCGCGGGGACATTGATTTTGCCGATGTCGTGGATGAGCCCCGCCATGTGGATCGTCGTCACGCGTTCTTCGGACAGCTCCATCTCGCGGGCGATGGCCGCGGCCAGGTCGGCTACCCGCCGTTGGTGACCGGCCGTGTAGGGATCGCGGGACTCGGCGATGAGCGAGATGACGCTGATCGTACTCGACATGGCCAGCTGGAGCTTCTGGTAGCTCTTTTTCAACTCGACCTCGGAGCGTCTCAGATCCGTCATGTCCTTGAAGATGCCCACCAGGCTGTCCACACGTCCCTCCCCGTCGATGTTGGGGGCGCAGTTGAAGGAAAAGTTGTGCTCGATCCCGGAACAGTCCGGGATCGTCAACAGCGCATCCATCAGGGTCTCCCGGTTTTCCCTGACGCCTTTCAGCAGCTGGACCAGGCGATGGGAATCCTGCTCGTCGACGAAGGCGGTCAGGGGGAGTGAGACGACCGCGTCCGCGGGATGGCCCAGGATCCGCTTCCAGGCCGGATTGACGTATAGCAGCTTTCCGTCGTTGTCCAACGTGAAAATGATGTCCGGCGCGCTTTCCGCCAGGATCCGGAACCGCTTTTCCCTTTCCTGCAGCTTCTCGTAGATCCGGGCGTTGTTGATGCTGATCCCGATCTGGGGGGCGATCCCCATGAGCAGGCTGATGTCCGTCTCGTTGAGCGGCCGGTCGGACCGGAGGTTATCCACGGCCAGGATGCCCTCGGAGCGGCCCTCGTAGGTGATGGGGACGCAGATGAAGGAGCGGCTCCCCATCTTGCGGGTGAAGTCCAGGCTTCTCGGAGAGAGGTCCTGCTCGATTTCACGGAGGTCATTGACGAGAAACGGGGTCTGTTTGTGGAACGAGACGACGAAAGCGCCCCGGGAATGGGGATTGGCCAGGGAGAACTCCGTTTTCTTCAGGAAGTCCTCATCCTCGGGAGAATAGCCGTAACCGGCCGTGAATTCCAGGCGGGTCCGGTCGCCGTTGGCGAGCATCACCATCCCCCGGCTGAATTCAAGGTTCTTTTCCAGGGCGGACAGCAGATATTTCAGCAGCAGCTCGGTGTCCAGGGCGCTGGAGACGTACTGACCGATCTCCTTGATCAGGACGGCGTTGCTGTAGCGGGTATTGACCTGGTCGAGCAGAAGTTCCGCGGCATCCCCGCGACTCTCGAGGAGGTCCTTCAATTCCTCCTTTTCCAGCACCGAGGCCCGCATGAAAGCGCCCAGGATCAGCAGCAGCGCCACCGATGAGACGGCGAAGGCGTAGCGGTTGGCGAAGCCGATGAAGAGGGCCAGCACGATCACCAGCGACACGAGGGCGGGGTAGGTGCCGATCCGTTTCCAGAGGGAGGATCGGGTCGGTTCCCAGGTAATGATGTACCGGCAGCAGTCTCCCTCCTTGTGCATGCAGACGGGATGGTCGATGTGGGGAAATCTGCCGGTCAGCAGTTTTGAAATGCCTTCGAGAGCCCCCCACCTGTTTTCGCACTGGTAGAGCTTTTCCTCCACGCCGGGTTTCAGCCTGACCGTAATTTCCGCCTGATTGCTTTTCAATGCGCGTGCCTGGAGCAAACACGCCCGGCTGACTTGGTTATACAATTTCGCAACGACCGAATAAGCCGTTTTCGGGTTGATGAAGCCGGCGACATAGTGGGTCATGGCCCCGGCGGCTTTGGAAAAGGGGGCAAAGCGTCCCACCTCCAGGCCGATGTTCGGATTGCGCGTCATCCTGACGACCATCTCGTAGAAGCGATCGATCTGCGTCTGGTTGAACCAGTGGCCCCCGTCGTTCAGCTGATAGATCGTCATTCCCGCATAATCGAGAATAGTCTGGGCATCCAGATCCGGATAGTGGGTGCCCAGGTACTCCATGTACACCTTGATGTTGCGGCTGTTGTAGAGGGCTTGATCGTTCACTTCGACACCATTTTCCCGAGAAGATGCTTGAGCAGGAACCGCAGGGTCAACCTGGTTTTGTTCTCCATGTATTCGACGTATTCCCTACCATACTGGGTATCCAGTATCCAGAGGAGATACCGTTTTTCCACCGATATTCCTTCCTGAGAGGGATAGGTGGCGGGGTAGATCATGAGGGGTACGCTGTCCGTCCCGTAATCCACCGCCAACCTGTCGAGGGCGGCGCTCAGAACCCGCCAGGGAAGGCCCGCCGGGTCGGTTACGACGACCTTGATGCCGTTGAGGAGTTCGGAAAGATTGAATCCGGGAGAGGAACGGTCGACCACGAGCAGGGCTTTCAGCGCCTGTTCGTGGAGCAGTTCGTAGATGTGACACTGCCGGAGAAACCCGTGCCTGCGATAGACCTCTTCCAGGGGTTCGCAGCTGGGGTCCGTCTGTCCGAGGCGCAGCACGTCCAGAAGCAGGCCGCCGGAGGCGTTCCGGTAGAATTGCTCCATTTCCGGCAGGTGGCGGGTCTCGAACGCCCCGAACTGCCAGTCCGGGGGCAGGGACGACCGGGGTCCATCCATCGGGTGACTCAAGTAGGCGAAAAGGTCCAGGGAGCAGGCCCGGGGATTGCCGAGATCTCTCGCAAATCCGCCGAAGAAGAGATTGGTGAAGTAGTTTTCCGGCCTGAAATAGAACATCATGTGATCGATGCGAATCGAGGGATACCGGTAGAGGCCGTCGAAGAACTTGAGGATGTTCTTCAGGACAAACAGCCCCGTCCGCTTTCCATTCAACGGTCTGGCCGCAAGGTGATGGACCATCCAGGCCCGCTGATACGCGCGGAAAATTGAAACGTGGCCGTAAATCCGGTCATTTTCCTGCAGGGTGAAGTGGGCTTCGATGTCCTGATCCTCGCGGTACAGCCTACGGTAGGTGTCCTTGAAGGCTTCACGCGCGGATTGGATGAGATGGTATTTCTGAGGATAGATGAATCCCGTGTCGAAGAAGAACTCCCAGAGGGCGTCCGTCTCTATCTCGCAAGTGAACCGGGCCAGGGAGCTCCCCGAATGGACCATCAGGTGGCTGAGATGGCGGTAGGCACGGAAGTCCATGTCCAGGATGGCGAAGCCGCAGCGAATTCGTCCCTTCGCGATTTTGCGTCGATAGATTACCTGGGCGGTGCAGGTGATGCCGCTGGCCCCGGCGGGCCGGATTTCGAGATCGTGGAGGATTAGCCCCGGCATCAGGACGGTGTCGTCCGCCTGTTCCTCGACGGCGAATCCCGAGAAGGTCAGGTCCGTGACGATTCGCCGCATCGGCTTTCCGAGGCAGGGATGAACGAAATGAACGGAGGGAGGGGGCGTGAGGCGCAGACGGGGCGTCCGGGTCTTCTGTTTGCGGAAGCGCTGAATTTCCCCGCGCAGGGGGGCCAGAACCATCTCCCTTTTCCGCAAGTTGCCCGTCTGGCGCAGGCATCGGCAGGGGCCGGAGAAGAGGATCCGTTCGCCCTTCCGCAGGCAGATCGTGATCGAATCGTCCGGGTTCATCCAGATGAAGGAAAGGCCGGGCTCCGCTTCAAGGCGGACACGGAAGGCGAAGGGACTGAAATCGACGAGATCGCCTTGGGCACTAAAACCGCTCTGTGTCAGCGTGACCTCGGTGTCCCGGCAGGCGTGCCGCCGGGCGCGCCGTTTGCCCAAAAGATATCCCGTCTCCGGCAGGACGGCGGAGAACCCGGTTTCGTCACACCCCGTGAGCCGAACAGGGAACAGGATGAGCGAGAGACCGTCCTCCACGATCACATGGAGCGGCTGGGCGTTTTCGGAAAACCGCGGAGCGCCTTGAGCCCAGAGACAGCGGATCTCTCCCGCCGCGCAGGATTCCAGGCGGCCTTGAACGAGGAGATCTTCCTGATGCTCGGGATCACCCACATGAACGAGGATATTCCCGTTCATGAAATGGAGGCGGTGGATCGTGTTGATCAGATGCTTTTTGCCGATGACAGGGGCGGAACGGGTCGCTTCCAGCAGGTCCCGGTGGAGAAAGAGCCGTATCGGCATGAATGTTCCGTCCCCCCCTTGCGTCTGCCGGCACGCCGGATGTCCGCGGCAAGGCAGACGTTTTTTGCCCCTTGATTCTCAATCCGGCTTGAACAACGATGTTGCGGGAATCGCCCCTTCATAAGCCTGCGCCCCTCGGGTCCGGATTGCAGGCTGGTGGATGCTTACGCTGAAGGAGTCTGTGATCTCTTTGGGTGCGGTATATACCGTTCAATCGTTTCGTTTGTCAACGGCTATCTGAAAATTCATGCCTTCGACAGGAACGCGTGGATGGCGCGGGCGGCCTGCTTTCCGGCGCCCATGGCGAGGATGACCGTGGCCGACCCGGTGACGATGTCGCCCCCGGCCCAGACGCCCGGCCGCGAGGTGGCGCCGTCTTCGCCCTTGACGACGATATAGCCCCGCCGGTTCGTTTCCAGACCCGGCGTCGTGGCGGGGACGATGGGGTTGGCCGTGGTGCCGACGGCGACCACGACCGTGTCCGCCGCCAGGACGAATTCCGAACCCGGGACCGGCACGGGGCTCCGGCGCCCCGAGGCGTCCGGTTCTCCCAGTTCCATGCGCCGGCAGCGCGTCCCGGTCACCCAGCCCTGGTCGTCGCCGAGGTATTCCAGGGGGGCGGTCAGGAGTTCGAAGCGGACGCCCTCCTCCTTGGCGTGGTGGACCTCCTCCTTCCGGGCCGGCATCTCCGCCTCCGTGCGGCGGTAGACGATCGTCGCCGTCTCGGCCCCCAGGCGCAGGGCCGTCCGGACGGAGTCCATCGCCACGTTGCCGCCGCCGATCACGGCGACCTTTTTCCCCCGGACGATGGGGGTGTCATATTCGGGAAACCGGTAGGCCTTCATCAGGTTCGACCGGGTCAGGTACTCGTTGGCCGAGTAGATGCCGCTCAGGTTTTCGCCGGGGATGTTCATAAAGACCGGTGCGCCGGCCCCGACGGACAGATAGACGGCCCCGTAGCCCTCGGCGAAAAGATCGTCCACCGTCTTGAGGCGGCCGATGACGGCGTTCCGTTCGATGCGGACGCCCAGCTTTTCCAGGTAGGCCACCTCCGCCTCGACGATGGCCTTGGGAAGACGGAATTCCGGGATGCCGTAGACCAGGACGCCGCCCGCCTTGTGGAGGGCCTCGAACACCGTCACGCCGTAGCCCAGCTTGATCAGGTCCCCCGCGATCGTCAGTCCCGACGGACCGCTCCCGACGACGGCCACGCGCCTGCCGTTGGAGGCGGCGGGCGACGGGATAAAGACCTCGCCTTTTTGACGCTCATAGTCGGCGGCAAACCGCTCGAGGCGGCCGATGGCGACGGGCTCCCCCTTCTTCCCCAGGATGCAGGACTTTTCGCACTGGTCCTCCTGGGGGCAGACGCGGCCGCAGACGGCGGGCAGGCTGTTGTCCTCCTTGAGCTTGCGGGCCGCCTCCACGAACTTCCCCTCCGCGATCAGACGGATGAAGGCCGGGATCTGGACCTCCACGGGGCAGCCGGCGATGCAGCCGGGCTTCTTGCACTGGATGCAGCGGCGGGCTTCCAGGACGGCCTCGGCCTCCGTATAGCCCAGCGGAACCTCCGCGAAATTCCGCACCCGCTCCGCGGGGGGCTGTTCCGGCATCGGCTGCCGGGGGATCTTTTCCTTCTTGTCCTTCCTGTCCGTCGTCATGTTAGTTGCCATGCTGTCCGCACCTGTGCGCTGCATAGGCCTCCTCCTCCTGCGGGCAATACATCCGCAGGCGGCTGGCGAGCAGCTTGAAATCCACCTGGTGACCGTCGAATTCCGGGCCGTCCACGCAGGCGAAGCGCGTCTCGCCCCCCACGGACACCCGGCAGGCGCCGCACATGCCGGTGGCGTCCACCATGATCGGGTTTAGGCTGACGATCGTCGGGATTGCATGGGGCCGGGTCACGTCGCAGACGACCCGCATCATGGGAACCGGGCCGATGGCGAAAACCCGGTCGATCGGGTCCTTCCGGTCGATCAGCCCCTGTAGGACCTGGCTGACGAACCCGTGGAATCCGTAGCTCCCGTCGTCCGTCGCCACGATCAGGCGGTCGCTCACCCGGCCGGTTTCCTCCTCCAGGATCAGGAGGTCCTTCGTCCGGCTGCCGATGATGGAAGTCACGTGATTTCCAGCCTCCTTCAGGGCGCGGGCGATGGGGTAGATGACGCCGACCCCCACGCCGCCGCCCACGCAGACGACGTGTCCGAAGGTTTCGATCTCCGTGGGATTGCCCAGGGGGCCCTGCACGTCGAGGATCGTGTCACCGACGCCGAGTCCCGCGAGCAGGGCCGTCGTTTTGCCCACGACCTGGTAGATGAGGGTGACGGTTCCGGCGGCCGGGTCCGAATCCACCATCGTCAGCGGGATCCGTTCCCCCTGCTCGTGGACCTTCAGCACCAGAAACTGTCCCGCCCGTCGCCTCCGGGCGATCTCCGGGGCCAGGATGTCCATCCGCACGACGTTTTCCGAAAGCTGCCGTCGCAGCGTGATCTTGTTCAAAAGGCCGTCTCCTGAAATGCGCGAAATTTAGGGACGCGGCGCGGAACACAGCTGCGTCCGGAGGCACCCGTCCCCGTGCGACCTATAGCACAGGCCTGAACGGCTTTCAAGGTTATCCGGGAGGAGATTGGGTGGTCTCTCGTGGGGAAACGCTCCGACGGCTCCGGGGGTCCGATGTTCGAGCCCCCCGGCTCGACAGCAACATTGTGGTCAAGATTTCCTTGACATACATGACCGCGTTTCTTATTCTTTACTGCACAAAAAGGAAATTCTTATCAAATGGAGCTTTTACAAGTTTTCTTTAGCTTACAGGTTCAACGAAAAAGGTCGACCGTCGCATAGCCAATGT
>JALNWL010000121.1 GCA_023230905.1 Syntrophales bacterium | reverse complement strand
CCCCTCTCGCAGGCCGAGTCCCGGCGCTGGGTAAGAGGCGTTAAACCGGTCGTGAGCGAGTACATCGACGCCAACCGGACGCAGGGGGTGAACCCGGAGAAGGCGGTGCGGGATCTCCAGGCGTCTATCAAGGCCTTCGGCAAGAAAAAGTTCTCGAGTTATCGCCAGTACAAACAGTCGACGGGCGTGAAATAGGACCGTCAAGAACGATCATCATGAAAAACGCTCCCGGCCGCCGCGCTGTGAAGGAGGCCGGGAGCACCTCAACCTCGGAGCTGGGAAAAAAGATCAATGGATCGACCGGACAGGATCATCCGCCAGGCAAGTCACCTCTTCAGCCACATGGCCAGCGGCGCCGTCGTCACCATGATGCTGTTGTCCACGGCCGACATCGTCCTGCGCTTCTTCGGACGTCCCATCCCAGGCGCTTATGAACTCGTCGGTTTTCTGGGCACCCTCGTCGTTTCCTTCGCCCTGGCGCGCACGGCCATGGAGAAGGGAAACATCGCCGTGGACATCCTGGTGGAGAAGCTCCCCCGCCGCGCCCAGACGGTCATCGGCCTCGCCAATGACGCGATCGGAGGCGTTCTTTTCGGTCTGATCGGCTGGCAGAGCCTTCGGTATGCCCTTGAGCTCAAGCAAAGCGGGGAGGTGTCGTCGACCCTTGGCATGCCCGTCTATCCCTTCGCCCTGGGCATCGCCCTGGGTTGCGGCCTGCTGGCCCTGGTCCTGTTCTCCGAATTTCTGGCGAGATTCGACAAGGCGGTGCGGTCATGACGCCGATCACCGTGGGCATCGTCGGTTTCCTCATCCTCCTTGTCCTCATGTTCCTCCGAATGCCGGTGGGCTTCGTCATGGCCGTCGTCGGCATCCTGGGCTTCGGACAGCTCGTCTCCTGGCCGGCCGCGTTCAACCTCGCCGCCCGGGATTTTTTCGCCACCTTCAGTGCCTACAACCTGACGGTCATTCCGCTCTTCGTGCTCATGGGACAGATCGCCTTCCACGCCGGGATCAGCGGCCGTCTCTTCAACGCCGCCCACAAGTTCGTGGGGCACCTCCCCGGCGGCCTCGCCATGGCCACCATCGGCGCCTGCGCGGCCTTCTCCGCCATCTGCGGGTCCACCAGCGCCACGGCGGCGACGATGGCTTCGATCGCCCTGCCCGAGATGAAGAAGTACCGCTATGATCCGGCCCTGGCCACCGGGGTCGTCGCGGCCGGGGGAAGCCTCGGGATCCTCATTCCCCCCAGCACGATTTTCATCGTCTACGGGATCATGACGGAACAGTCCATCGGGAAACTCTTCATGGCCGGCGTTCTGCCGGGCCTTCTGCTGACCGGCCTTTTCATCGCGACGATCCTGATCTGGACCCGCCTGCAACCGCAGATCGGGCCGCGGGGGCCACGGACAACCGCCGCGGAGAAACTCCGCTCTCTGGCCGGCCTCATCGAAACGCTCCTCCTGTTCATCCTGGTGATGGGCGGACTCTTCGCCGGCATTTTCACCCCAACGGAGGCGGCCGCCATCGGGGCCTTCGGAACCCTCCTGATCGCCGTGATCGGCCGCAACCTCTCCTGGCGGGGGTTTCTGCGCGCCATGAACGACACCACCCGGATCTCCTGCATGATCTTCGTCATCGTCGCCGGGGCGACGGTCTTCGGCCATTTCCTGGCGGTCACCGGCATTCCCTCCGGCATCGGGGAATGGGTCTCCGGCCTCCATCTGCACCGCATGCTGATCGCGGCGCTGGTCCTCGTCGTCTACATCCTCCTCGGATGTCTCATGGATTCCCTGGCCATGATCATGCTGACGATCCCGGTCGTCTTCCCCGTCGCGACCGCCCTGGGTTTCGACCCCGTTTGGTTCGGCGTGATCATCGTCCTGGCCGCGGAGATGGGCGTCATCACCCCGCCGGTCGGCATCAACGTGTATGTCGTGGCCGGCGTAGCCCGCGACGTGCCGCTCCACGTCATCTTCAAGGGAACGACCCATCTGCTGGCCGCCCTCGTCGTCACGGCCCTTCTCATCCTGGCCTTCCCCCAGATCGCCCTCTATCTGCCCGGCCTGATGAAGTAGAATCGCCTTGAAATCCCCCCGGCCGCGTGGTAGCGTCCACGGCAACGGTGCGCGCAAGCCTGTCCATCGGCGCCGCGACCGGCCGTCCGGTGGGGCACCGGTGGGAACACCCGGCAACGGAGGAATTCATGGGGCGCTCGCGTACAAGGATCTTTCTCGGCGTTGCCCTCTTCGTCGTCTTTACCGGGGCCACCGGCCCCCTGCAGGCCCAGGCGCCGTCCGATTCGCCCCCCCTCTCCCCGACCCCGTTTTCCACGATCGACCGGACATTCCAAGGGCCGGAAGAGGAGGCCCTCTATGAATCCGCCCTCGTCCGGCAATTTTACGAAAATCGCGCCTGGCGGCCGGCCTGGACGGATGCCGCCGGGGTGAGCCCCGCGGCCATGGATTTTCTCGACACGCTGCGCAGGGTGGACACGGAAGGACTCTTTCCGTCAGACTATCACCTGCAACGCTTGGAGACGCTCTCCGCCCGCCTTTCGCCATCCGCATCCGCTCCAATCGGGCAGGCCCCTGAGAACCGGTCGCGGTTCGAATGGCTCATGACGGACACCTTCCTGCACTGCGGTCGTCATCTGTCGAATGGCCGGACCGGGTACGCCCGCGGCGACGCGCCCGGCGCAAACCTCTGCCCGGATACGGATCTGGCCGACACCCTGGAGAAGGCACTCGCCGAGGGACGCGTCGGTGAGGCCCTCCTCGACTTCTCTCCTCGGCACGGCTATTTTCTGCGCCTACGGGCCGCGCTGTCCCGCTATCGGGGAATCGTCGCCCGGGGAGGCTGGCCGGTCATTCCTCCCGGGCCGACGCTTCGCCGGGGAACCCAGGGCCCCGAGGTGTCCCTGATCCGCCAACGCCTGGCCGCGGAAGAGGGCCTGGGGGAGGAATCCACCGCAACACCGGAAGACTTCGATACCCGCCTGGAAGAGGACGTCAAGAGGTTTCAGCAGCGCCACGGCCTGAAAGCATCCGGCGCCGTCGACGCCGACACCCGTCAGGCCATGAGCGTCCCGGCAGCCGACCGGCTGGCCCTGATCGAACTGAATCTGGAACGGTGGCGATGGCTGTGCCGACAGCTGGGGGACGATTATCTCCTCGTCAATATCCCGGATTTCCGGCTGCGCGCCGTGCGGGATGGCTTCCCGGTCTTGGAACTCAGGGTTGTCGTGGGCCAGACCCGTCCGGAGTGGCAAACCCCCGAGTTCAATTCCCTCCTGTCCCAGATCGTGTTCCACCCCTTCTGGGTGGTGCCCAGATCGATCGCAACCCGGGAAATGCTGCCCAAAATCAAAGCCGATCCGGATTACCTGAAAAGACAACGTCTTCAGGTGGTCAGAAGCGCGAGAGATAAAACGGGTTTGGACCCGTTTGAGATCGCGTGGGAAAGCCTCTCCGTGCACCACTTCCCCTACACATTGCGACAGGATCCGGGAGCGGGAAACGCCCTGGGACAAATCAAGTTCGTCCTCACGAACACGCCGGACATCTACCTCCACGACACCCCTTCCAAGCGGCATTTCCGGCGGCATGTCCGCACCTTCAGCCACGGCTGCGTCCGAGTGGAAAAACCCCTCGCGCTGGTGCGGCATCTGTTCGGCGACACCCCGGCGACGGAGAAGTTGATCCGGGAGGGGCTCATGAAAAAACGCCCCACCACTATCAATCTGCCCCAGCCGGTTCTCGTCTATCTCGTCTATGTCACGTCCTGGGCTGAGGCGGACGGGAACGTCCATTTCCGACCCGACGTCTACGGACGCGATCCCCTGCTGTCAGCCCTGCTCAGGGAGCCGCGCCACCCGTTTCCTTCGTTCGAGGCGGCCCCACCAGAGGGGTGAGGATCACTTCATAGACGTGCGGCCAGAGTTTACCCGTGATGAACAGGCGCTTCCCCCTCGCGTCGTAGGCGATCCCGTTCGGCTCTTCACCGGCCGGGCCCCGCTCAAGTTCCGGCAGATGAATCCATCCCGCAACCCGACCGGTTTTCGGACAAATGCGGGCGACCCGGTCGCTCTGCCAGATATTGGCGAAGATCTCTCCTTCCACGAATTCGAGTTCGTTTAGCCGCGCGACGGACCGTCCCTCCCGATCCCTTACGGAAAGCGATCCGACGGGACGATACGTATCGGGATCGAGAAGCTGCAGGCGGTCGGTGCCGTCGCTGACGATCAAACGCCGACCGTCGCAGGTGATGCCCCAGCCTTCGCCCTCCCGGGGAAAACGGCCCAGCAGGCGGAAGGTTTGAAGATCGTAGACGAACCCCACCCGCTCGCGCCAGGTCAGTTGAATGATCCGATTCCGGCACGAGGTGACGCCCTCGCCGAAGAACGCCGGCGAAAGACGGCGGATACGAACGATCCGTCCGGAGACGAGGTCGAGCCGGCGCAGCGATGATTTCCCGTAAAGGCCGGTGCCTTCGTAAAGGTTCCCGCCCTCATAGAACAGGCCCTGGGTAAAGGCCTCCGGATCGTGCGGATAAGCGCGGACGACCCGGAGGCCGCAATGATCCTCAGCCGGGGCGTTCCAAGCGTCCGCCCGGGATGGAGGCATGATCGGGAGGAATACTGAATCGGGGGGAACCGCGGCCGGGATGAATAAAAACCCCAGACCTCCACCGAGAATGAGGAGAATGAAGACGAGCCGCAAACGGTTCAAGGCGTCCGTTCCTGGGTCTACGCTCACGTAAACCGACGGTGGTCACGCTCACGTGACTTTTGAATGTCTTTTCCCTTTCTCAGGTCTTTGACCGGCCTTCCCGGATCAGCGCCAGGATGAGCAGGATCGCCCCGACGGAGATGGCGGCATCGG
The DNA here is from genome assembly GCA_023230905.1 of Syntrophales bacterium. GTDB lineage: Bacteria > Desulfobacterota > Syntrophia > Syntrophales > UBA2251 > UBA2251. The sequence goes on along the minus strand of JALNWL010000121.1, from coordinate 2,816 downwards.
CCACGTTGAAGGCCGGCCAGTGATGGACGCCCCAGTGTACGTCCAGAAAATCGACGACCTCGCCGAAACGAACGCGGTCGATCAAGTTGCCGGCGGCGCCGGCGAAAATCAGGGAAAGGCAGGCCGCCTGGAATCCTTCCCCCGCCGTCGCCCGGTAGATGTAATGGAGGATGAGCCCCAGAGCGAGAAGGGTGACGGCAATGAAGAACAGGATCCGGAACCGGGGGGATGCGCCTGAGAGAAACCCGAACGCGGCGCCGGGATTTCGGATATGGGTGATGTTGAACAGACCGGGCAGGACTTCCCAGGATTGATGCAGGGGAAGGGTTCCCGCGATATAGGCCTTGGTTCCCTGATCCAGAAACACCACGACGAGGGTCGTGATGACAAGCACGACATACTTGCGTGGCACGGTCCACTCCTTCAGGGTTCGAGACTGCGGGCACAGCGCTCGCAAAGGGTCGGATGCGCAGGCCGTGAACCGACGGTCTCGCTGAACATCCAGCAGCGGTTGCATTTCTCGCCCGGCGCCTTCGAGACGCCGATCATCAGCCCGGGGAACTCTTCGCTGGCATAAGGGGCGGCATCCATCGCTCCGGGCTCGACCACGACAAGCCGGGAAACGATCGAGAGGGTCTTGAGCTCCTCCCGCGCACCTTCCACAAACGCGCGCAGCATCTCCGGCAGCGTGAGCGCCACCGCCGCATCGAGGGAGTGGCCGACGACCTTGTTTTGCCGTGCGATCTCGACGGCCTTGGCGATCTCCCCCTTGAGGGCGATCAGCGTCTTCCATCGCTCCCCCAGGGCCGCATCGTCGGGGTCCGTTTGCGGTTCCGGAAACTGGGTCAGGTGGACGCTGGATGCCTTCCCGTCGAACGGCGGCAGGGCGCCCCAGAGTTCCTCCGCGGTGAACGTGAGGATCGGCGCGAGTAGGCGCGTCATGGCATCGAGAATCGTCATCATCGCCGTCTGCGCGGAACGGCGCTCGAGTGAAGCCGCAGGCGACGTGTACAGCCGGTCCTTGAGCACGTCCAGATACAGGGCGCTCAGGTCCACGGTGCAGAAATTGTACAGGGTATAGAAGGCGACATGGAACTGGTAGCGTTCGTAGGCGTCCCGGACCCGTCGGATGATCTCCTTGAGCCTGAGGAGGGCCCACCGGTCGATGTCCATCATCTCGGTAGGCGCCACCCGATCCCGCTTCGGGTTGAAATCGTACAGATTGCCCAGGATGAACCGGCCCGTATTGCGGATGCGCCGATAGGCCTCGACGAGCCGCTTCAGAATCTCCTCGGAGATGCGGATGTCGGCCGTATAATCCTCGGCCGCCACCCACAGGCGGAGGATTTCCGCCCCGTACCGATCGATGATCTCCTGGGGATCGACGACGTTTCCCACGGACTTGGACATCTTCTTGCCGTCGCCGTCGACGACGAATCCGTGGGTCAAAACGCTCCTGTAGGGGGCCTGTCCGCGCGTCCCGACCGATTCGAGCAGCGACGAATGGAACCACCCCCGATGTTGATCGCTCCCCTCGAGGTACAGGTCCGCGGGCGAGCGATGTCGCTGGCGGGTCTCGAGAACCGCGGCATGGCTGACGCCCGAATCGAACCAGACGTCGAGGATGTTCGTCTCCTTGGTAAACGCATCGCCGCCGCAGGACGGACAGACCGTGCCCGCCGGCATCAGTTCCTTGGCCGTCCGCTCGAACCAGACGTCGGCCCCGTGTTCTCGGACCAGGGCGACGATCCGGTCGGCGATCTCGGTCGTCAGGAGTTCCTGCTGGCAATGGCGGCAGTAGAAAATGGTGATGGGCACCCCCCGGAGCCGTTGACGCGAGATGCACCAGTCCGGTCGGTTTTCGACCATGCCGTAGATCCGGTCGCGGCCCCACGCCGGGATCCATTGCACCCGGTCGATGGCCTCCAGGGCCTTCTTACGCAGGCCGTTCTTGTCCATGGAAATGAACCACTGCTCCGTGGACCGGAAGATGATCGGCTCCTTGCATCGCCAACAGTGGGGGTAGGAATGGTCGATGTCGACGCGCCCCAGAAGCGTGCCGGCTTCCCGTAGCTTATCGTTCACGGCGTCGTTGGCGTCAAACACGAACTGGCCGGCGAAATCCTTGACGTCAGGCGTAAATTTCCCGTCCGCATCGACCGGGGCATAGTTGTCGAGGCCGTAGACCACGCCGATCTCGTAGTCCTCCTGACCGTGGCCGGGGGCAATGTGGACACAGCCCGTTCCTGCCTCCAGGGTCACGAAAGGCGCGAGAATGAGCAGGCTCTCCCGGTCGATCAGGGGATGCCGGCACTTGAGCCCCTCCACCGCGGCCCCGGGAAACTCGTCCAGGATCTCATAAGCCTCCCCCCGAAACCCGAAGGCGTCCAGGCAGTAGTCGATGAGCTCCTTCGCCAGGAGGAGGACCTCGCCTCGGATCTTTAGGGCGACATACTCGAAATCCTTATGGAAGGCGATGGCCAGGTTGGCGGGAATCGTCCAGGGGGTCGTCGTCCAGATGACCACGCTGACCGTCTCCCCGGCCAGCTTGGGCCGGACGGCCGCCACGTCGGAAATCATCGGGAATTTGACGTAAATCGAGGGGGTCGTATGGTCGGCGTATTCGACCTCGGCCTCCGCCAGGGCGGTCTTGCAGGTGGCGCACCAGTAGACGGGCTTCTTGCCCTTGTAGACGTCCCCCGAGAGGAAGAGCTTGCAGAACTCCGCCACCGTGATCGCCTCGTATTCGTAGTGCATCGTCAGGTATGGATTTTCCCACTCCCCGAATCCGCCCAGTCGCTTGAACTGCTGCCGCT
>JALNWL010000120.1 GCA_023230905.1 Syntrophales bacterium | reverse complement strand
GCGATCTCGTCGAAGGAAAGCTTCGGTTTCGGGGGATTGGGGGCGTATTTGGCGAGGCAGTCCTTCCAGCGGTAGACGTCCGGCGCCGGAGCGACATCCCCGAAGGGATATTTCTTCAGCCACCGGCCGAGGACGCGCTTGACCGGGGAGAGGTAGTCGCCGATGCAGGTCCAGACGATCTGCTTGATCTTCGTCTTGGGCCTGAGCGCAACCATCCGGTTGGCCAAGGCGTCCAGGGTGACGAGGACCTTCGAACCGGAATCGTTGAACTGGTGCTCCAGCTCGACGTCGGAATACAGGGGGTTGTTCATGACCACGATGCCCCCGATCCGGAGGATGGCGTAATAGGCCACCACGCAGGGGATGGTGTTCGGCAGCAGGAGCGCCACGGCGTCCCCCTTCTTGACGCCGAAATCGGCCAGGCAGGCGGCGAAACGATCCACCATGTCCTTGAGGACGCTGAAGGTGATGGTCGTGCCCTGGAAGATCAGGGCCGTGTTGTTCGGGAACTGCTGCGTCGACCGGTCCAGCAGCTCCGGCATGCAGAGGTCTTCATACTTGACGAACTCCGGCACCCCCTTTTCATAGGACTTCAACCACGGTTTTTCCTGATACGTCGCCATACTCCTGCTCCTTTCTCTTTTCACCCCGCAAAGATGTCCATTATGGATCACGAGAGTCGTCCGACGACTCCACACTCAAACCACGAATGGCAGCGACAAGCAAAGCGATGATGGATGAATACTTCCGAATGTTGGGGTCCGACCGGGCAAGCCCCGCCGCACCCCACCCCCCTGATGCATCTCCTCCCGTTAGGCAAGCGGGGAATCCCGACCGGTTATACCGGCCGGCCTTCTTGTCATCTCCCGGCAGCGCGCATGGGAGATTTCCCGTCTCGCCCCCGCCCCTCGAGCCAAGCCTCCGCCGGGAAAGCGGCCTTAAGCGCCCGGGCGCGAGTTTTCTCGCATCGGCACGGGCCCGCCCGCGGTGGAACGTTGGCCGGGAAAGCCGCCTTAAGCGCCCGGGTGAGAGATTCCCCCGTCAGCGCAGTGCGGGGGCGCCGGGTCTCGTTGAAAAAGGCCCGGCGAGCCGTGAAATCGCGATTTTCAATAGTTCCCGACGAGGATGCAATCGTGCATTTTCATAACAGAACGCATGCAAAAATTCCAGATAAAAAAAGGAGGCAGGGGGTTCCCCGGCGCTTTGGTAGAGGGGCATGACCCCAAACGGCAAACCCCGTGGGCAAAGGAGATAACCCTTCCGGCCAACCCCGTGGCCAGGATGCAAAAGAAAAGGGGAAGCGCTTTCACGCTTCCCCTCGGAATGGACGGTCAAGATCCCTACTCCGCCGGAGCGGCGCAGACCTCGACCGGTTCGGGTTCTTCTTCCAGATCCATGGACTTCCAGACGATCTCGGCGATGTCCAGGGACTTCATCTCCTCGTCTTTCTTGTTGTCCTTGATCCCGTCGCTCATCATGGTGAGACAGAAGGGGCAGCCCACGGCGATGACGTCGGCCTTGACCTCGATCGCCTGCGCGGCGCGGGTGTTGTTGATCCGCTGGCCTTCCTCCTCCATCCACATCCGCGCCCCGCCGGCGCCGCAGCAGAAGCTCTTCGCGAGGTTCCGCTCCATCTCCACCAGCTTCATGCCGGGCACGGCGCCCAGGATGGTCCGGGGCTGCGTGTAGATGTTGTTGTAGCGGCCGAGGAAGCAGGAGTCGTGGTAGGTGAAGACCCCGTCCATGGACTTCTTCAGGCTGATCTTGCCCTTCGCGATCAGGTCCGCGAGGATCTCCGTGTGGTGATAGATCTCGTAGTTCCCGCCGAAGTGCGGATAATCCTTCTTGAGCGCGTTGTAGCCGTGGGGGCAGGTCGTGATGATCTTCTTGACCCCGTAGCCGTTCATCACCTCGATGTTGGCCTGGGCGAGCGTCTGGTACAGGTACTCGTTGCCGCCCCGCATCGCCGAGTCGCCGCAGCAGCTCTCCTCGGCGCCGAGGATGCCGAAGCTGACGCCGGCCTCCTTGAGGATTTTGGCGAAGGCAACCGAAACCTTCTTGCCGCGGTCGTCGAACGACCCGGAACAGCCGACGTAGAACAGGTACTCCACGTTCGGGTCTTCGGCCAGCGTCTTGACGCCGAGGTCCTTCGCCCAGTCGCCCCGCAGGTGGGAGCCCACGCCCCAGGGGTTCGAGTTGTTTTCCATGTTCCGATAGGTCAGCTGGAGCTCGGGGGCGAAGTCCGCCTCCGTCAGGACCTTGTACTGCCGCATGGCGATGATCTTCGGCACGTGCTCGATGGACGCGGAGCAGTTCTCCATGCAGTACATGCAGTTCGTGCAGGCCCACAACTCGTGGAGTTCGATGGCCTCCCCGACCAGGGCCTTTTCCGCCGGCGCGCCCGTGGGCATGCCCTTGGTCTTCGCCAGGAGGAAGTCGATGATAAAGTCGATCGTGTTCAGGATGGGCCACTTCTTGCCGAGGTAGGGCCACTTGGCGGGCTCGTCGGCGAGCTTCTTGGCCATCACGGCGGCCGGGGCCTTCTCCAGCCAGTAGGTCTTGAGGTCCTGGACGAGCTTCTTCGGGGACAGCGGCTTGCCGGTCAGGTAGGCCGGGCAGCCGTCCTGGCAGCGTCCGCACTTCGTGCAGGCGTCGGCGTCGAAGATCTGCTTCCAGGTGAACTCGTCGAGCTGCCCCACGCCGAAGGACTCGGCGTTCTCGAAGTCGCGGATCGGCTCGATCGTCCCGACGGGCTTGCGGTTTTGCATGAAATGGTTCGCCGGAACCGTGATCATGTGCAGCAGCCGCGAATAGGGGATGTAGGCGATGAAGCCCAGGACGATGAAGGTGTGGATCCACCAGGTCCAGGCGTGCATCGCCTTGGCCGTCTCCGCGGGCACGCCGACGAAGGCCTTCGAGAGCGCGTAGCCGGCGAAGGACCAGACCTCCCAGGAGGGTTGCGTGACGTGAATCCGGAGGGACTCGATGACGAAGCCGGTCACGATGATCCCGAGCAGCAGCAGGAGCGCGATGGCGTCATCCGCCGTGCTGTCGGATTCGCCCCGGTAGGCGAGGCGGTCGGGCCGGGTGATGTAGCGGCGATGGAGGGCCATCAGGACGCCGAGCAGCACGGCCAGGCCGAACAGGTCCATCGTGAAGGAGAAGATCAGGTAAAACCACCCGCGGAGGAAGGCGATGCCGAAGGGCTCCGTGATGTGAAACTCCGTCGCGTCGAAGGCGGCGCCGAAGATCAGGACCACGAATCCGAAAAAGATGAGTCCGTGCATGATGCCGGGATAGGGGTCCTTGAAGGTCTTGATCTGCAGGAAGCCGTCGCGCAAAAGCAGCTTCAGGCGCTCCTTCGTGTCGTCCCACCGGATCTCGGGCTTGCCCATGGCCGCCCACATCTGCCAGCGGCGGTAGATGCCGTAGGCGAAGATGCCCAGGGCGACAAAGGTGAACAGAAAGAGCCACAATTCAAAATGCTCGGCATTCCAGAAGACTTGCCTTCCTTCATTGCCGACGGAAAACGGGATGTGCTCCATAACTCCTCCAGAGAAAACAGGCGCTGAACGTTGGGGATGGGGCGTCGGGAATCGGACTGACGCTTAACACCCGGTTCATATGTTTGAGGGGCGGTGGGTATCCCCGACCGCCCCTCGATGTCGTTTACGCCATCAATTTTTTGCATTCCGTCGTCAGGGCCGGTACGACCTTGAAGAGGTCGTCCACGACACCGTAGTCGGCCTTCGCGAAGATCGGGGCCTCGTTGTCCTTGTTGATCGCCACGATGTACTTCGAGGAGCTCATCCCGGCCAGATGCTGAATGGCGCCGGAGATGCCGCAGGCGATGTACAGGTTCGGGGACACGACCTTGCCGGTCTGCCCGACCTGGTCGGACTGGGGACGCCAGCCCGCATCCACGGCCGCGCGCGACGCGCCGACCGCCGCGCCGAGCACGCCGGCCAGCTCTTCGAGGATGCCGTAGCCCTCGGGGCCCTTCATGCCGCGCCCGCCGGACACGATGATGTTCGCCTCGGCGACGTCGATCTTGCCGGAGGCCTCCTTCTGCACCTCGACCACCTTTGTCTTGAGCGCACCCGCGTCGACGCCGGCGTCGAACTTCACCACGGCGCCCGCCTTGGCGGTCTCCACGATCGGGAACACGTTGGGACGGAGCGACGCCATCGCCGGGGCGGCGTTGAAGACCACCTCGCCGAAGCACTTGCCCGCGTACATGGGCCGGACCGCGACGAGCTTGCCGTCTTCGATCTTCACGTCGGTGCAATCCGTCGCGAGACCCGCCGCCAGCTTGCCGACGAGGGCCGCCGCCAGATCCTTGCCCTGGGCGGACGCGCCCACGAGCAGGATCGCCGGATCGTTATCCTTCACGGCCTTGGCCACGGCGGCCGCGTGGGCGTCCGTCGTGTAGGGCTCGAACGCGGCGTTGTCCGCCACGAACACCTTGTCCACACCGTATTTTCCGAGCTCGGCGGCCATCGCCTCGACACCGGACCCCACCACGACGGCGGCCACTTCGTCGCCCGTCTGGTCGGCCAGCTTCCGGGCGGTGCTGGCCAGCTCGAAGCTGACCTTCCTCAAGGCGCCGTCTCTATGTTCCGCAACAATCCATACACCTTTTGCCATTTCGCTATTCCTCCATGAATGGTTGATAAAATTAAATGACCTTCGCCTCTTCCCGGAGCAGCTTGGCCACTTCGGCGGCCTTGCCCTCGGGCGTATCGTCGGCGCAGATAATCTTTCCAGGAGGCCTGGCCGGAGGCGGGATGAATTTGCCGACCTTGGCCTTGGCGTCCGCGGAGACGCCCAGGGCCGCGGCGTCCTTCACGTCGACCGGCTTCTTCTTCGCCTTCATGATCCCCGGCAGGGAGGCATAGCGGGGTTCGTTAAGACCCTTGGTGGCCGTGATGACGGCCGGCAGGGCGCTTTCGATCACAAGCTGGGCGCCCTCGATGGGCCGGACCACCTTGACCTTCTGGCCGTCCACGTCCACCTTCGTGACCACGGTGACCTGGGGGATGCCCAGCAGTTCGGCAAGCACGCTCCCGACCTGACCGGAGTCGTCGTCGATGGCGCGCTGCCCGCACAGGATGACGTCATAGGGGACGCCCTTGATGGCCGCCGCCAGGGCGGACGCGGTCGTGTAGGCGTCTGCATTTTCCAGGGCGGGATCGCTGATGTGGATCCCCTTGTCGGCGCCCATCGCCAGGGCCGTGCGGATCGTTTCCATCGCGCGGGCGGGGCCCACGCACACGATCGTCACGTCGCCGCCGAATTTTTCCTTCATCTTGAGGGCTTCCTCCACGCCGAATTCGTCGTAGGGGTTCATGACCCACTTGATGCCGCCCTCATCGATCCCCGATCCGTCCGGCTTGACCTTGATCTGGGCTTCCGTATCCGGAACCTGTTTTACGCATGCAACAATATTCACGTCTTCCTCCTTCCCGAATGCCGCCGGCGGCCCCGCCGGAAAGCGGTCCGTCGCTGCATCCAGCACTTGATGTTAGTCTAAGGCGCCGGGCGCTGGGGGTTCACCCCGCGCCCGACGCCCTTCACCTTATATCCTTCGCCTTTGGCTCCGGGCCCTTCGCACGCGGCCCTCGGAACCGTCGGCCCTTTGCCTACAGTCTGTTCTTCACCAGGTCGTCGACCACGGACGGATCGGCCAGGGTGCTCGTGTCGCCCAGGTCGCCGATCTCGTTCGCCGCCACCTTCTTCAGGATGCGCCGCATGATCTTGCCGCTCCGGGTCTTGGGCAGACCCTCGGCCCACTGGATCTTCTCCGGGGTCGCGATGGGTCCGATCAGCTCCCGGACATAGGCCACGAGTTCCTTCCGCAGCTCTTCGGAGGGCGTGACGCCCGTGTTGACCGTCACGTAGGCGTAGATCGACTGGCCCTTGATCTCGTGCGGATACCCGACGACGGCCGATTCCGCGACCTTCTCGTGGGAGTTCAGGGCCGCCTCGACCTCGGCGGTGCCCATCCGGTGACCGGAGACGTTGATGACGTCGTCGATGCGGCCGGTGATCCGGTAGTAGCCGTCGGCATCCCGGAGGGCGCCGTCGCCGGAGAAGTAGAAGCCGGGATAGGGCTCGAAGTAGGTCTCTTCGTATTTCTTGTGGTCGCCGTAGATCGTCCGGGTGAAGCCCGGCCAGGCGCGCTGCATGCAGAGGGCGCCGCGCGCGACGGTGTCCTTGAGCTCCTCGCCCGTGACGTCATCCACCAGGGCCGGCAGAACGCCCATGATCGGCAGGGTCGCCATGGCCGGCTTGATGTCGATCGCGCCGGGGAGCGGGAGGATCATGAGGCCGCCCGTCTCGGTCTGCCACCAGGTGTCGACGATCGGGCACTGCCCGCCGCCGATCTTGGTGAAGTACCAGTTCCACGCCTCGGGGTTCAGCGGCTCGCCGACGGAGGCCAGGATGCGGAGCGAGGACAGGTCGACCCCCTCCAGCCACTTGTCGCCTTCCTTCGCGATGGCGCGGATGGCGGTGGGGGCGGTGTAGAAGATGTTGACCTTGTATTTCTCGACGATCTGCCAGAAGCGGCTGTAGGTGGGGTAGTTCGGAACGCCCTCGAACATGATCGAGGTGGCGCCGTTGCACAGCGGCCCGTAGAGGACGAAGCTGTGGCCGGTGACCCAGCCGATGTCGGCGGTGCACCAGTAGATGTCGTCGTCATGGCAGTCGAAGGCCAACTTGTGCGTGTAGGCCGCGAAGAGCAGGTAGCCCGCCGTGGTATGGAGGGCGCCCTTGGGCTGGCCGGTGGAGCCGGAGGTGTAGAGGATGAAGAGGGTGTCTTCCGCATCCATCCATTCGGGCTCGCACTTGTCGTCGACCTTGGCCATTTCCTCATGCCACCACAGGTCGCGACCTTCCACCCAGTCGATCTTGCCGATCTTGTCGCCGACGCGCTTCACGACGATGCACTTCTCGACCGAGGGGCATTCCTTCAGGGCCACATCGCCGTCCTTCTTCTGGGGAACGGCCTTGGAACCGCGGAAGGTCCCGTCGCACACGATGAGGATGCGGGCCTGAGAATCCTGGATCCGGACGGCCAGGGCGTCGGAGCTGAACCCGCCGAACACGACGGTGTGGATGGCGCCGATGCGCGCGCAGGCGAGCATCGCGATCCCGGCCTCGGGAACCATCGGCATGTAGATGCAGACGCGGTCGCCCTTCTTGATCCCGTTCTTCTTCAGGACGTTGGCGAACTTGCAGACCTCGGTGTACATCTCCTTATAGGTGATGGCGCGCTCTTCGCTGGGGTCGTTGCCCACCCACTGGATCGCGACCTTGTCGCCCCGCTTCTCGAGCTGCCGGTCGAGGCAGTTGTAGGAGACGTTCAGCTTCGCGCCCTCGAAATACTTCACGTAAATGGGGCCCTTGCGGATGTCGAAGTTGAAGTCCTCGACCTTGTCCCACTTCTTGAAGAAGGTCAGGTACTCGTCGGCCATCTTGGCCCACCAGGCCGCGGGATCCGCCATGAACTCGGCGTACAGCTTGTCATACTCGGCCCGACCCTTCACGTAGGCGATCTTCTTCACCCTCTCCGGTACCGGATAAAGGTCCTTCAATACGGTTTCTTCTCCCATCTTTTTCCAACCTCCCTTTCAATTTCTTTTCATTGGATTTTATATGCTGCTTTAAACCTCAAAGTCCCGTGCGGAGCGTCGCCGGCCCTGCCCCGGCGGT
>JALNWL010000119.1 GCA_023230905.1 Syntrophales bacterium | reverse complement strand
TACCAGGGCTTCATGGATCTGCTGGACGATCACCCCGGCCTCTACCTGGACACGTCCTACACGTTCTTCAAGGATTGGCAGGGCCGGGGCGGATTCGATCTTGGCAACGCGCCCCTTGAAAAATACAAGGACCGCATCCTGTACGGTTCGGATTTTCCGAACATCATCCTGCCGCGCGAGTCGGAGATCGAAACGTTGCGGGAGTACGGCCTGTCGCGGGAATTCTATGACCGGGTTTTCTACGACAACGGCCTCAAACTGATCGACGCGACGGTCGCGCCGATGGCCGAATAAACATTGACTTTTGGGCTCCGAACGGTGTATGAAACGCCCCGTTCGCGAAACCGGGCCGGTTTGCCCGGTTTTTTGCATTCGGAAAACGCGCATCGGAAGGGTTGAATTTGGATAGGCACCATCGACGGGAAGTAGATCGTCGCCGCAATTTCGGGATCATCAGCCACCCGGATGCCGGCAAGACGACGCTCACGGAAAAGCTGCTGCTCTTCGGCGGGGCCATCCAGCAGGCCGGGGCGGTGCGGGCGCGCAAGGCCGCCCGCCACGCGCTCAGCGACTGGATGGGTATCGAAAAGGAGCGGGGGATCTCCGTGACCACGTCGGTCATGAAGTTCAACTACCGCGACTACGAGGTCAACCTCCTCGACACGCCGGGTCACCAGGATTTCTCCGAGGACACCTACCGGGTGCTGACCGCCGTGGACAGCGCCCTGATGGTCATCGACAGCGGCAAGGGCGTGGAGCCGCAGACCGAGAAGCTGATGGAGGTGTGCCGGATGCGCAACACGCCGATCATCACCTTCATCAACAAGCTCGACCGCGACGGCCTGCCGCCCCTGACCCTGCTGGCCGACATCGAGGACAAGCTCCAGATCGAGTGCGTGCCGATGTCCTGGCCGATCGGCATGGGGAAGTCCTTCAGGGGGGTCTATGACCTCTACCGCCGGGAGCTTCATCTCTTCACCCCCGGCGGGTCTACGCAGGCCCGCGAGGGGCTCGTGATCACCGACCTCGAGGATCCCCGCCTCGACGAACTTTTGGGAACCCAGGCCGGCGAGCTCCGCGAGCATGTGGAGCTTGTCACGGAGGCCGCCAATCCCTTCGAACTGACGCAGTACCTCAAGGGCAACCAGAGCCCCGTCTTTTTCGGCAGCGCCGTCAACAACTTCGGCGTGAAGGAACTGCTCGACGCCTTCGTGGAGATGGCGCCCGCCCCGGTTGCCCGGCCCACGCTGACGCGGGAGGTATCGCCCTACGAGACGGCCTTCACCGGCTTCGTCTTCAAAATCCAGGCAAACATGGATCCCGCCCATCGCGACCGCATTGCGTTCCTGCGGGTCTGCTCCGGAACGTTCCGCCGGGGGATGAAGGTCATGCACCACCGGATCGGTAAGGAGGTCACCCTGACCAACGCCACCATCTTCATGTCCCAGGACCGCACGAACGTCGAGGAGGCCTATCCCGGCGACGTCATCGGCCTGCACAATCACGGCACGATCAAGATCGGGGATACCTTTACGGAAACGGAACCGCTCAAGTTCATCGGTATCCCGAGCTTCGCCCCGGAGAATTTCCGGCGCATCCACCTGAAGAACCCGATGAAGAGCAAGCAGCTCCAGAAGGGGCTGGCGCAGCTCTCGGAGGAAGGGGCCGTGCAGGTCTTCCAGCCCCTGGGGAAGAGCGACTACATCCTGGGGGCGGTGGGCGTGCTTCAGTTCGATGTCACCGCCGAGCGCCTGCGCACGGAATACGGTGCCGATACCGTTTTCGAGGAGACGCCGTACAACGTTGCCCGCTGGGTGGCGTGCGCGGACCCAAAGCGCTTCAAGGAGTTCGAGCGGGAAAACGGGAGCTCCCTGGCTCTGGACGCCGAGGGCCGCCCGGCGTTTCTCACCGCCAGCGAGTTCCGCCTGGAGCGCTGCATGGAATCCTGGCCCGACGTAGCCTTCCTCAAGACCCGGGAATACGCCTGACCCCTCCCACCCCTTCGGCCACGAGGCGGAACCCCTTTTCCCGGGAATCAGACGATTCCGGCGGCGATGAGCCCCGTGGCCAGCGTGACCGCCATGAGGACGAGGGTCGTCCGCCCGGACCAGCGATGGATCGTGCGGAGGAGGGCGGCTTTTCCCCGGATGCGGAAGGACGCCTGCCCCAGAACCGGCGTGAGAAGCGCCGAAACGAGTGTCGCCAGGCCCAGCCAGGTGTGGGGAGAGCTCAGGTGACCGCCGCCCGCCCCCGCGACCATAGCGACGGCGAACGCCGCCCCGAGCCAGGTGGCGCCCGCACCGCCCAGGCCCAGCCGCCGGTGTCCGGTCAGCCATCCCCGGCGTGTCCGGGCGAACCTCGCCACGGCGCCGCCGGCCGCCGCCAGCCCGAATGCCGCACCTACCAAGCCCGCATGCGCGTAAAAGGCCGTCACGGTCGCGGTCCTTTCCGCGGTCCGTTTCGGATCGTGAGGATCACTTCGTTGCCTTGGGAACCGTGATCTTTTCCGTCTTCGATCCCCAGATGTTGCACGTGACCTTGACCTCCAGGATGTCACCGCCGACCGCGGCGACCTTGTAGGCATAGGTGAACTCCGGGGTGCCCGGCTGGCTCTTGTACTCGGTCGTTTCCAGGTCCTTTCCGTCCTTCCGGACCACCACCCGCTTGATGTAATGGAAGCCGGGGTTGGGAGACGGGTGGCTGATGGTCACGCTGAGCGTTTGCGCGGCGGCGTCGTAGGCGAGCCGGACGGTCTTGGGGCCATGGGCGCCGGCTTCCGCGGGAAGAAAAGCGGCCGCAACGGTGAAGGCCAGCAGCAGCCCCACGACGGTGATCAACGGTTTCAGGGTCGTGCGGTGACGGTTTTTCGGATGCATCTCGGGTCCTCCTCTGTTCGGGTGTATGAGGGAAAGTCGCCGCGGGGTTCCGCGTCGGGTCGCCCCTACAGGTGAATCTCCATGTCCTGGTGAAGCGCAAAGCATTGGAGCGGCCCCCCCCGTTCGGAAACGATCTTGCGGCAGTCGTCCACCATGGCGTCCACCCCGTCATCCGACCGTTCCTGGTTGTGGTGAAACAGTCCGAACATCTTCGCATTGGCCTGAAGGGCCAGGTCAAGGGCGTCACCGTACCGGGAATGGCCCCAGGCCCGATGGTAATCCCGTTCCGTGTACTCGGCGTCATGGATAAGCAGGTCGGTGTCCCGGGAGAAGTCCAGGTAGTCCGCCCGGGTCAGGCCGCCTTCGTGCTGGAAAGTGAGTTCGTTGTCCGTGAGGAAAACGAAGGATTTGCCGTCCTCCACGATTTTGTAGCCCACGCCCTGGTTGGGGTGGCTCAAGGGGATCGGGGTGATCGTCAGGGAACTCCAGGTAAACGACTCGTCGCAGGCCTCATGGTAGGTGATTTTACCGCGGATGTCCTCGAAATTGACGGGAAAGTGGGGTGCGGTCATGATGTTGGCCAGCAGTTCCTTGATGGACGACTGGGCGAAGGGACACCCGAACAGGGTGATGTCCGTCCCCCGAATGTAGATGGGGCGAAAAAAAGGAAAGCCCATCAGATGGTCCCAGTGGGCATGGGTGAACAGCATGGTATATCGGCGGCGCTTTTCCTCCAGGAGGCGATTTCCCAGCCTTCTCAGTCCGGAACCCGCGTCGATGATGAGGATCTCATCGTCTTTGGTTCTGATTTCCATGCACGTGGTATCGCCACCGTACTTGAGATATTCCTGGCCTGAAACAGGGATGGACCCCCTCGCACCCCAGCAGCGAATCAGCATGCTCGTTGCCTCCGGTCGACGAATCAGTGCATACCGCACCCGCGCTCATGACGAAAAGAAGCCTGGAAGCTGTTGCGATGAATATTTCGCGGCATTATGCCCGATTCTCCCGGGATTTGCAAACATCAAATCCGTTGCGTTTACATTATCCTGCCCAATGCCTATATTAGCTTTTCATTACGCACGAAGGGAGGGTTTATGCCGACGATCAAGATCCGGGGGATGAGCTGTCAGCACTGCGTCATGGCCGTCACGAAGGCCCTCGCGGGCATCGAGGGCGTGACGGATGTTCGGGTGGACCTGAAAACGGGCGAGGCGAGCTACACGGAGACGAAGCCCGTCGATCGGGACGTGATCCGGGGGCGCATTCAAAAGGCGGGGTACGAGGTTGTCTGAGCGGAGCCGCGTGGAAACGACGACGATTGCCATCGGCGGGATGACCTGCGCGGCCTGTGTGCGCCGGGTGGAATCCGCCCTGCGTCAGGTCGAGGGCGTGACGGATGTCGTGGTGAATCTGGCCACGGCCCGGGCCACGCTTTCTCATCGGCTGCAATGGGCCGGCCTGGAGGCCCTGCGCGACGTTGTGACGGACCAGGGCTATGTCTATCTGGGCGTTCCGGGTGAAGACCGCAGCGACCCCGTTCAGGAGGAGCGGGAGCGGGAGATCCGGGACCTCGCGCGCCGCTTTGTCGTGGGGGCGGTCTTGAGTGTGGTGATCTTCGCGGGCTCCATGACGCAGGGGCTTCCCCTGCTTCGCGCCGTCCCCCGTCCGGCCCTGCTCTGGGTGCTGTTCCTGCTCACGACCCCGGTCGTCTTCTGGGTC
The DNA here is from genome assembly GCA_023230905.1 of Syntrophales bacterium. Lineage (GTDB taxonomy): Bacteria > Desulfobacterota > Syntrophia > Syntrophales > UBA2251 > UBA2251. The sequence continues at coordinate 3,177 of JALNWL010000119.1, read as the reverse complement.
GGGAGTCGCTTCATCACCGGCGCCATCAAGGCTGCCCGGCAGAAGACGAGCGACATGAATACCCTGGTCGCCGTGGGGTCACTGGCGGCGTACCTCTACTCGGCGCTTGCCACCTTCATCCCGGAGCTGTTCGCCGGTGCCGGCGTGGCCGCCCACGTCTATTACGACGGAGCGGCCATGATCGTCACCCTGGTCGTACTCGGCCGGCTCCTGGAGGCCCGGGCGAAGGGAAAGGCCTCGCTGGCGATCCGGCGGCTCATTGACCTGAAACCGAAGACGGCGCGGGTGATCCGGGGAGACGACGAGGTGGATGTGCCCGTCGAGACGGTCCTGATCGGGGATGTCCTGCGCGTGCGCCCCGGCGAAACGATTCCCACCGATGGCGTCGTACTGGCCGGGAGTTCCATGGTGGACGAGTCCATGCTGACGGGCGAGAGCCTGCCCGTGACCAAGGAGGCGGAGTCGCCGGTCTTTGCCGCGACGCTCAACCGGGTCGGGACCTTCACCTTCACGGCCACGAAGGTCGGAAAGGAAACCGCCCTGGCCCGGATCATCCGCCTCGTGGAAGAGGCGCAGGGGTCGAAGGCCCCGATCCAGCGCCTGGCGGATCGCGTGGCCGCCGTCTTCGTGCCGGCGGTCTTCGGCATCGGTCTCGCGACGTTCGCCGTCTGGACTGTTTGTGTCCCCCAGGCGGGCTTCAGCCTGGCGATGCTCAATTTCATCTCCGTCCTCGTCATTGCCTGTCCATGCGCCCTGGGGCTCGCCACCCCGACGGCCGTCATGGTCGGCACCGGCCTGGGGGCGGAGCGGGGCATCCTGATCAAGGGGGGGGAAAGCCTGGAGAAGGCCCATAAACTGACCCGGGTGATTTTCGACAAGACGGGCACGCTGACCCGGGGCGCGCCGGAAGTGACGGACGTCCGGGTCGCGGACGGGGAGGATCCCGGGCGGATCCTCCAGGCGGCCCTCTCCATCGAGGCGGGTTCGGAGCACCCCCTGGGGCGGGCGATCGTCGCCCGGGCGCGGGAAAGGGGCCTCGCCCCCAGGCCCGTGGAGCGGTTCACCGCCCTGGCGGGCTTCGGCGCCCGGGCCGTCATCGGTGCGGAGACCTGGCTGCTGGGGAACCGCCGGCTGCTGGAGGCGGAGGGGATTTCTCCCGGGGGGATGGCGGACGCGGCCCGGCACCTGACGGCGGACGGGAAGACCTGCGTGTTTGTGGTCGAGGGGAGGCGGCCCGTCGGTTTGATCGCGCTGGCGGACGAGCCGCGCGCCGAGGCGCGGGAGGCGGTCGCCGCCCTGAAGGCGATGGGGCTCAAGGTCGCCATGCTCACCGGGGACAACCGGGCCACGGCCCGGGCCATCGGAGATCGTCTGGGGATTGCGGACATCCTCGCCGAGGTCCTGCCCGGCGACAAGGCGGCGGAAGTTCGGAACATGCAGGCGAGGGGTGAGACGGTCGCCATGGTCGGCGACGGCATCAACGACGCCCCGGCCCTGTCCGCGGCGGACATCGGGATCGCCGTGGGGGCCGGAACGGACGTCGCCATCGCGGCCTCAGACATCACCCTGATGCGGAACGACCTGACCGCCGTTGCCGACGCGATCCGCCTTTCCCGGCAGACGATGCGGACGATCCGCCAGAACCTCTTCTGGGCCTTCGTCTACAACGCCGTCGGCATTCCCGTCGCCGCCGGGGCGCTCTATCCCTTCTTCGGCATCCTGCTCAATCCCGAGTATGCCGCGGCCGCGATGGCGTTGAGTTCCGTCTCGGTCGTGACGAACTCGCTGCGTCTCCGTCGCCGCTGGCGGAAACAGAGTGGACCTGTCCCGCGGGTCCCCTAACGCACCTCGAACAGCCGGCTGTCTTTTCCGAAGTTCATGATCAACGGCGTCTGGGGGTGGCCGAGCCGGCCGGAAATAGCCTCGGTCATCTCCTTCGAATAGCGTCCCAGGCCTTTGACCGTTACCGCGCCGGATCCGTCCTTGTCCACCGTCCGGCCGTCCTTCAATCCCTCGAGAAGCGTGTGCGTATACAAGCCGTTGCCCCGATAACCGTCCAGCGCCGTCTGAACGCTGCCGGCCGAGGCATAGATGTGCAGCCCCATTTTCTTGGCCATCACCGACATCCGGGCATCGTACAAACCGCTGACGATGGTGTCCACGCCGCCCGCATGACAGGTATCGAAAATGAAAAGCTGCGACAGGGCCTTGATCCTTTTGGACATCTCCACGATTTCGTTGGAGCTGATCAGGCCGGCGCCGCCGTCCAGCCTGCCGTCGAAGCCGCCGGTGACGATGTAGTACTGGCTTTGCAGAAGCAGACCGTGGGAGGCGTTGAAGAAGATGAAGCTGTCGCCCGGTTTCACCCGCGCGACCAGCTTTTCGATGGTCGCCAGGATGTTTTGTTTGACGGCTTGTTCGTTGAACAGGCCGGTCGGGTGGATGTGGGTCGGCCTGTAAAGGGTCCCGGACCGGTCCGCCAGTTCCGACAGGAAGTCTTGCGCATCCTTGGCGGCATATTTCAGGTTGATGGCGGCATCGCGGTACCGGTCGATGCCGACCGCCAGGAGATACAGATGAGGCTCATCCGGTTCGACCGTGGATGTGAAACGGACGGTGTCCATCATGCTCTGGACGGTGTTGGAGGCATTGAATGCGGTCAGGCCGATTTCGTTTTCGCCGGCAATCGCCTCCAGTTCCACGCATTCATCAACCCGGTCGCCTTTGGGACGGACCATGACGGCGCCCGGGCTCTGCTTCTCCCGAAGGGTCAGGGATCGCATGTCCCGGTGGACAGCCCCGCCGTCCAGTTGAGCCAGTTTCATCGCGGCGGTCGCGCCCTGTGCCGCGGCCTCCCGGTAGAATCCATCGGACTTGATGAGCTTGCCGTTTTGGAACAGGCGAACCTCGCCGATGCCGCCGCCGGTGCTCCGCACCTGATAACAGATCTTCACGGTCGGATCCCCGGTCTCGTGGGGGAGGGGTGAAAATTTCACGGACGGAGGCGGATTCTGGATCGCTTCCTCGACCGTGAGGGTGACGAGACCCGCCAGATCCTCTCCCTTGAGTTTCGCCGACACGATGTCGGGGCGGTAGAAAACGTCATAGAACTGGTCGATCCCGTAAACCTGGCTGCCCCGGCGGATGTTGAGGAGTTCATGCCCCCGGGCCGAAGAG
>JALNWL010000118.1 GCA_023230905.1 Syntrophales bacterium | reverse complement strand
TTCGATGCCTGTCCCGTCAGCGTCGACGTGTCCGAAGAGGAGGGATTCCAATACACGCCCGCCGGCATCCGCGAAAAGCTGAGCACGCGCACGCGGGCCATCATGATCAACTCCCCCTCCAATCCGACCGGGAACCTGCTCGGTGCCGACCGGATGGCGGACATCGCCGCGCTGGGTCCCCCGGTGATCTCCGATGAGATTTACCATGGTCTCGTCTATTCCGGAAAAGCCCACTCCATCCTCGAATACACCGATCGCGCCTTCGTCCTGAACGGCTTCTCCAAGTACTATGCCATGACCGGCTGGCGGCTGGGCTATCTGATCGCTCCCCCCGAATTTATCCGCCCCATGCAGAAAATCCAGCAGAACCTCTTCATCTCCGCCAACGCGTTCGTTCAGTGGGCGGGCGTGACGGCACTGACCTCCTGCGGGCAGTGCATGCGCCAGATGAGAAACACCTATGACGAGCGTCGGCAGTACATGCTCGAACGGCTCCGCGGGATGGGGATCGGCGTGCGCGTCGCACCGACCGGGGCCTTCTATATCCTGGGAAACGTCAAGGCCTTCAGCCGCGACTCCTACCGTCTGTCCTTCGATATCCTGGACAAAGCCGGCGTCGCGGTAACCCCCGGGATCGATTTCGGGCAGAATGCGGAAGGGTATCTCCGCTTCTCCTATGCCAACTCCTTGGACAACATTACGGAAGGGATGAACCGCCTTGAGCGCTACCTCAAAAACCTCGAGCCCGCAAACCCTTGACGCCCGTCCCTGCCGCGCGGTCGTTTTCGACTTCGACGGAACCCTGGCCAGATTGAACATCGACTTTGTCGTCATGCGGTCCGATGTCCTGAAACTGACGGCCCAGTACGGACTCGCCGTGGAAGCCGTTTGCGACCTCCCTGCGCTGGAGCTGATCGACCGGGCGCGGGCGACGCTCGCGGCGGTGGACCCTCCCCGGGCTGAGGCCTATGTCGCCGCAGCCCATGCCCGCATCATGGAGATCGAACTCGCCGCCGCGCGCGTGGGGGAGCTTTTCGGCGGCACGCGCAAGCTTCTGGTCGCGCTCCAGAAACGCGGAATCGGGACCGCGATCATCACCCGAAACTGCCTGCGTGCGGTGCGGACGGTTTTCCCGGACCTTGACCAGTTCGTGGATACCGCCATCAGCCGGGAAATGACGCCGCGCGTCAAGCCCCATCCGGACCACCTCCGCACCGCACTCGCCGCCCTTGCGGCCCCGCCGGACGGCACCCTCATGGTAGGGGATCATCCACTGGACATGCAAGTGGGACGCGAGGTCGGCGCGTTCACCGTCGGCGTCCTCACCGGATCCGGTAACTGTGACGACCTCACCCGGGCCGGGGCGCAGTGCGTTCTGGCGTCGGCGTCGGACCTTCTTGACCTCCTCGACCAAGCCTGCCCCCCCTGAGCGCCCTTCCCCGCCGGGGCGGTGCGTCCGCGCCGGCTTTTCTATTGACACAAACTCGCCGTTCGTGTTTATTGAATTGCGCAGTACGAGCGCTGCACCTATTCTATGGCTCGGAGAATCAAGGGCATGACGAAGGATCCGGGGTTAAATGAAATGGCGAAGTGGCAGGACCGCTATCCCGAAAAGTTTGCCGATCTGGACCCTATTTTCAGCCATATCCGTCGGGGCGATCATATCTTCGTCGCCTCCGGATGCGGTGAGCCCCAATACCTCGTCCAGGCTTTGACGGATTTCGTCGAAAACCACCCGAAGGCCTTTTTCGACGCCGAGATCATCCACGTCTATTCCTTCGGCATCGCCCCCTACACCAACGCGAAATTCAAGCGGAACTTCCGCCACAATTCCTTCTTTATCGGCAACAACACTCGGGATCCCGTGAATGAGGGTGCCGCGGACTACACGCCGATTTCCCTGTCGGATGTTCCGGCTCTGCTCTACCGCGGCCTCATCCGCATCGACGTCGCCCTCGTCCAGACCTCTCCGCCCGACGAACACGGGTATATGAGCCTCGGCGTCAGCGTGGACATGGTCAAGGCGGCGACGGATGTCTCCAAGCTCATCATCGCCCAGGTCAATCGCGAGATGCCGCGCATCCACGGCGACGGATTCATCCACATCGATGACGTGAACTTCATCGTGCCACATGACGAACCGCTTCTCGAGGTGTCGGGAAAGACCCTCTCCGACGTGTCGGGCCGGATCGGCAATTTCGTCGCCCGCCTGATCCAGGACGGGGACACGATTCAGGTGGGTTTCGGCAGCCTGCCCAACGCCATCATGGCGAACCTCTACGGGAAAAAACACCTGGGCGTGCACACGGAGCTCCTGAGCGACGGCCTGGTCGATCTCATCAAGGCGGGCGTCATCGATAATTCGCGCAAGACGCTCGGACGCGGCAAAACCGTGGCGGCCTTTGCGATGGGCAAGCGCGAGACGTACCGGTTTCTCCATGACAACCCCTCCGTCCTCTTCCGCACCATCGACTTTACCAACAACCCCATGAACATCGCCCGGCTCGACAACATCGTGGCGATCAACAGCGCCCTGGAAATCGACCTGACCGGGCAGTCGACGTCCGAATCGATCGGAGGTCGCTTCTACAGCGGCATCGGAGGCCATTACGACTTCATGCGCGGCGCCCATTTTGCGCGCAACGGCAAGACGATCCTGGCCATGAAATCGACGGCCCGCAATGAAACTTTCTCCCGCATCGTCCCCGCGCTCAAGGAAGCGGCCGGGATTACCCTGAACAGGGGCGACGTCCATTACGTCATCACCGAATACGGGATCGCGTATCTGCACGGCAAGAACATCCGCGAAAGGTCCATGTCCCTCATCGCGATCGCTCACCCCAAATTCCGACCCTGGCTGATCGAAGAGGCGAAGAAGCGCGGGCTGATTTACAAGGATCAGGCCTTCATTCCCGGCAAGCGGGGCGAATATCCCGAACAGCTGGAGAGCTACCGGACGACGCGGACGGGTTTGCAGATCTTCATCCGTCCGGTCAAGATCAGCGACGAGCCGAAAATCAAGGATTTCTTCTACTCGCTGTCGGATCGCAGCCTGAACCGGCGCTTTCTATCCCAGCGCAAGGACATGCCCCACGAACGCCTGCAGGACTTCGTGGTCATCGACTACACCAAGGAGGTCCTGCTGCTGGCTGTAACCGGCGATGAGGAAAACGAACTCATCGTTGCGGTCGGTCAGTACGGCGTGGACGAGGCCACGCATTCGGCGGAGGTCGCGTTTGCCGTGCGGGACGACCATCAGAATCTCGGCATCGGCACTGAGCTCCTCTCGTACCTGACCTACCTCGCCAAGCGGGAAGGTCTGCTCGGCTTTACGGCCGAAGTGCTGGTCGACAACAAGCCTATGCTGCACGTTTTCGAAAAGGGCGGCTTCGACATCAAGAAAAAAACGGAAGCGGGTGTCTACGATCTGCAGATGGCCTTCCGAGGGTGATCCCATGTCCGACATCCATGACGATTGCATCCGGTATCTCTTCGAACCCCGATCCGTCGCTGTGATCGGCGCCTCCCATGAGCGTGCAAAAATCGGTTCGGCCGTCCTCGCGAACATCGTTTCGGGAGGCTACACCGGACGCATCCTTCCGGTCAATCCGGCAGGGGGCGTCATCGAAGGCCGGCCCGTCTATCCCCGGGTGGCCGACATCGAGGGCGAGGTGGACCTGGCCATCATCGCCATCCCGGCCAAGTTCGTCTTCGACGCCGTTTGTCAGTGCGCCGACCGCGGCGTGAAATACGGCATCATCATTACCTCCGGGTTCTCCGAAATCGGCAACCGGCAAGAGGAAAACAGGATCATCGACTATGCCAACGGGCACGGCATGCGGATCGTCGGGCCTAACGTCTTCGGCGTCTATTCCTCCGCCGTCAACCTGAACGCCACGTTCGTCGACGGGAACATCTCCTCCGGACACCTCGCCATGATTACCCAGAGCGGCGCCCTGGGGCTCACCATGATCGGACAGGCCGAAGTGGAAAATATCGGGATGTCGGCGATCGTCTCCGTCGGCAACAAGGCCGACATCGACGAGGCCGACCTCCTGCAGTATCTCGCCCGCCACAACGACACCCGCGTGATCCTGATTTACATCGAGGGGATCCGGAACGGCGAGAAGCTGGTACGCATTCTGAAGCAGGCGGCAAGGCTGAAACCCGTCGTGATCATCAAGTCCGGCCGATCATCCCGCGGGGCGATGGCAGCCGCCTCCCACACCGGGTCGCTCGCGGGCGCCGACGACGTCTTCGACGCCATCATCCGGCAGTGCGGTGCGCTCCGGGCCGAGAGCACCAGCGAAGCCTTCGCCTGGAGCAAGTTCCTGGCCGACAGCCCGCTGCCCGCCGGGGAGAACGCCGTCATCATTACCAACGGCGGCGGGGCGGGCGTCATGGCGACGGATGCCTTCGAAAAATTCGGCCTCGGCATGCTCGACGACGCCCAGCTTCTCAAGGACGTCTTCACGTCGGCCACACCAAGCTTCGGATCGACCCGTAATCCGATTGACATCACCGGTCAGGCGACGGCCCAGGATTACACCCGGGCCTTCGATGCCGCCCTGAAGTGCCCGGAGATCCATTCCGTTCTCGGCGTCTACTGCGAGTCGGCCCTGTTCAGTTCCGATAACCTCAAGGAGGCGATCGAAGACAACTACCGCCGCTTCAAGGCCGCCGGCAAGCCGATCATATTCTCCCTCTTCGGCGGCGAGAAAACCTCCACCTACGTCGCGTCCGCGCGTCGCCGTGGCATTCCTGTTTCCGACGATGTGTATCCCGCCGCCGCGTCGCTCGGGGCGATGTATGCATATCACCGCTACCTGCATGAACCTCCCGAGGCCATTGCCGATGCGACCATCGACGTCGAAGCCATCGACCGGATTGTCGCGGACGTCAGGCGTGAGGGCCGATACTTCCTCCTGTCGCACGAAGCCCGCACCATCATGACCTTGGCCGGCATCGCCATCCCCAACAGCCTCACGGCCCAGAACCTCGACGGCGCCATCCGGAGCGCCGACCAGATCGGCTATCCCGTCGTCATGAAGATCGTCTCGCGCGACATCATCCACAAGAGCGATGCCGGAGGGATCGCCCTCGATCTGGACAACGCCGACGAAGTCATGGACGCCTACGGCGCCATTATGAGAAATTGCCGAACAAGCGTCCCCCATGCCGTCCTCGAAGGCGTCGAGATCTCGGAGATGGTCCGTCCCGGCACGGAGATGATCGTCGGAGCCCGGATCGATCGGGCTTTCGGGCCGATCCTGATGGTGGGCCTGGGCGGCATCTATGTGGAAGTGATGAAGGACGTCTCCTTTCGTTCCCTGCCCCTGGAACGCAAGGAGATCCTCGGAATGATCAAATCGATCCGCTCCTACCCGCTCCTGCTCGGCGTGCGGGGAGAAGAGACGAAAGACATCGACAGCCTGGTCGACACGATGATCAAGCTCGGCGCGATCATCCAGAAGTGCAGGGGCGTATCCGACATCGAAATCAATCCTCTGGTCGTCTACGAACAGGGCTCGGGAACCAGGGCGGTGGACGTCCGGATCATTCTTTCCAACGGATAGCGAGAGGTGAGATCCATGAACAAACTGGTCGTGGCTTCAATGAGGCAGGGTGCGGGGAAAACCAGCGTCATCATCGGGATGGCAAAGGCGCTTGGAAAGAAGATCGGCTACATGAAGCCCTTCGGCGAACGCCTCCTCTATCGCAAGAAGAGGCTCTGGGACTACGATGCCGCCCTCATCACCAGCCTGTTCAAATTGGAGGAAAACCCCGAAGACATGAGCATCGGGTTTCACCATGCCAAACTCCTGTACATGCTCGATGAGCAGGCGACCCGGGAGAAGCTCGGCGAACTCCTGACCAACATCGGCGAAAACAAGGATCTCGTTTTCATCGAGGGCGGTCGGGACTTGAGCTACGGTGTTTCCGTCCACCTCGATCCGCTCTCCGTCGCCGAGGCACTGGATGCGGATTGGCTGGTCGTCGTCAGCGGGGACGGGGACCTGGTCCTCGATGACGTGACGTTTCTCAAAAAGCGCCTCGGCCTTACCGCCGGGCGCTTCCGCGGCGTCCTCATTAACAACGTCCCCAACATCGACGATTTTCGGGACACGCATCTTCCGAAGCTCGCTCAGCTGGAAATCCCCATCCTAGGTGTGATCCCATATGAAAAGCGCCTGACCTACCGAACCGTCGGCTACCTCGCCGATCGCCTCTTCGCCAAGGTCCTGAGCGCCGAGGCGAACCTCAACCGTGTGGCCCGAGACATTTTCATCGGCTCCACGTCTTGCGAAGTCGCCGTCCGGAATCCGCTATTTCACGAACCCGGCACTCTCGTCCTCACAACCGGTGACCGTAGCGACATGCTTCTGGCCGCACTCGACGCCCATGCCGCGGCCGTGCTCCTGACTAACAACATTCTGCCCGCGCCGCATCTCATTTCCCGCGCCGAGGAACTCGGCATTCCGCTGCTCTTTGTCACCTCGGACACGTACGACGCCGCACGCCAGATCGACGGAATCGAAACCTTGGCCACACGGGACGATCAGGAGAAAATCGCCCTGATCGAGGAGGTCTTCAGAAAACACGTCGATCTCGCCGCGCTCGATTTCGCCTGAAGAAGGGACCTGGCCATGGGAATGTCCCCTACCATCAATCCAGAGGTCTTTCGCGAATACGACGTCCGCGGACTCGTGGGTCGCGATCTCAATCCCGACTTCATTTACGGCTTGGGTCGGGCCATCGCCACCCTGGCTCGCGAGCGCGGGGCAAAGGTCATGACGGCGGGGCGGGACTGCCGCCTCAGTTCAGCGGAGTATCAGGCCGCCGTCATGCGCGGCCTGATCGACGGCGGCATGACGGTGCTGGACGTCGGCCTGTGCGCCACGCCGATGCTGTACTTCTCCATCCGCCACCTCGGCACAGACGGCGGGGTCATGGTCACAGGAAGCCATAATCCTCCGGACTTCAACGGCTTCAAGATCTGCGTCGGCCCGGACACCATCTTCGGCAGCGATATTCAGCGCCTCCGCACCCTAATGGAAAACGGGCGATACGCCACCGGCGCGGGCCGGGCCGAAACGGCCGACATTCGTCAGCCCTATGAAGACCATCTTTACGGGAACGTCGAGATCACTTCGGGGCTCTCCGTGGTCGTGGACGGCGGCAACGGGGTCGGCGGCCTGTTCGCCCTGCCGCTGCTTCGTCGTTTCGGCTGTCGGATCGAGGACATCTACTGCGATCCCGACGGGCGCTTTCCCAACCATTTCCCGGATCCGACCGTGCTCGAAAACCTTCAGGAGCTCATCGCCCGCGTCAACGCAAGCGGCGCCGACGCGGGAATCGCCTACGACGGCGACGCCGACCGCTTGGGCGTAATCACCGACCAGGGGAAAATCCTCTGGGGTGACGAACTTCTCCTCCTTTTTTCACGCTTCATCCTCGAAAAGAATCCCGGTGCGGCCATCATCGGCGAGGTTAAGTGCTCCCAGAAGCTCTATGACGACATCGAGCGCCACGGCGGCCGCGCGATCATGTGGAAGGCGGGACACTCCCTGATCAAGGAGAAAATGAAGGAGGAAAACGCCCTTCTGGCCGGCGAGATGAGCGGGCACCTGTTCTTCGCCGACCGCTATTTCGGTTTCGACGATGCGATCTACGCCTCCCTGCGCCTGCTGGAGATCCTCTCCAAGACCGGCCGGCGTCTGAGCGATCTTCTGGCCGACGTCCCCAAAACCTTCGTCACGCCCGAAATCCGGATCGACTGCCCGGACGACCGAAAGTTTCAGATCGTCGAGGCCGTCAAAGAGCGGTTTCGAAAAGACTATCCCATCATCGACGTGGACGGCGTCCGCATCCCTTTCGCCGACGGCTGGGGTCTGATCCGATCCTCCAACACGCAGCCCGTCCT
>JALNWL010000117.1 GCA_023230905.1 Syntrophales bacterium | reverse complement strand
CTCGCCCCGCCGCTCCCCAACCCCGGACGCGATCGAGGCGCTGATCCGGGGCATGACGGGGCTGTACCTGTTCGTCTCGACGCTCGCGAGCGCGGCTTACTTCACCTACTTTCACGGCCTGACCGGCCAGACGCCGGGGAAGATGGCGATGAAATTGCAAGTCATTCAAATCTCAGGAGAAAGAATGACCTTCGGCCTTGCGTTCCTGCGCTGGGTGGGGTATATTCTCTCCGGCATCTTCCTGTACCTGGGATTCCTGTGGATCGCCTGGGACGGGCGGAAGCAGGGCTGGCACGACAAGATCGCGGGCACGGTCGTGGTCCGGCGCCCTGCGCCGCCGACCGGCACGGGAACGGACGCGTAAAGGACGGCCATGTTCGCCAAGCGGAACACGCTGCACGAAAAAATCTACCATGACGACGAGGACCGCCTCAAAGAGCGGATCCACATCCTGGACAAGAAGTGGGAGGGCGACTACACGTCTTATTTCTCGAACGGCCAGGTCATGGCGCAGATGCGGTTCCACCAGGGCCGGCGGGAAGGTGAGGCCTTCTCCTATTACCGCGACGGCCGCCTCCGGGAAAAGGGAACCTTCGTCAACGATCGGCTGGAAGGCGATTACGTCTGCTATTACGAAAACGGCCAGATCCGGGAGAGCGAGCATTACCGGAACGGGGCGCTGGACGGCGTCTACCGGCTATACTACCGCAACGGTCAGTTAAAGGAGGAAGAGCACTTCAGAAACGGCAAGTTCGACGGCCCCTACGTCTCGTACTACAAAAGCGGACAGATCAAGGAGCAGGGCGCGTTCGTAAACGACAAGCGGGACGGCCGGTACATGTCCTACTGGCGCAACGGCCGCATCCGGGAAACGGCCACCTACCGGAACGGCCGCCTCGTCGGGAAATTCGTCTCCTACGACGAAGCCGGGCGGGAAATCGAAACCGTGCTGCCGGCAGACACGGCCGACACGGAGGAAAACGAAGACGAACGGATGGAAAAGGACAAGATCATCGATGATCTCCTCAAGAACTTCTCAACCTACGAAAAGCTCTAAGGAGGAAACATGATCCGGAGTATCCTCATCCCCACGGACGGATCGGAGCAGGGAAAGATCGCCCTGGAGTACGCTCTGTACATGGCCGGAAAACTGGGCGCGTCCCTCACGGGATTGCACGTCGTCGATATCCGGCTGCTGCAGGCCCCCGTTTTCAGCGACATCTCCGGCTCGGTCGGGCTCCCGCCCTATCAGGAGTTCCTCCCCGCGGTCGAGGGCGGACTGGAGGCGAGGGCGGAGACGATCCTCGCGGCGTTTCAGCAGCGCTGCGGGGAGGCGGGCATCCCGGCGACCGCACGGAAGGTCATGGGCGTCATCGACGAATCCATCATCGAGGCCGGCCGGGAGGCCGACGGGATCCTCCTGGCCCGGCGGGGCGAGCACTTTCACCTGGGGAGCGGCGGCATCCTCGGCTCGACCGCCGAGGCTGTTGTCCGGAAGGCGGGCAAGCCGGTCGTCGTGACGCCGGATACCTTCCGCGAGATCGAGAGCATGGCCCTCGCCTACGACGGCAGCGCCCCGGCCCGGAACGCGCTTTCGATCGCGACGTTCCTGTCCGAGAAGGCCGGCTGGCCGCTGACCGTCGTCCTCATCACCGACAATCAGACCCTGGCCGCGGAACGCATGAAGCAGGTCGAAGAGGCACTGGCGGACGTCAAGATCGACGCCCAGACGATCGTTCTGCCGGGGAAGGAAGACAAGGCCCTGCTCCGCTTCATCCAGGAGGGCTCGGTCGAACTGATGGTCATGGGGGCCTACGGACAGGGGCGCCTGCGGGAGCTCTTCGTCGGCAGCACCACAACCGCCGTCATCCGGAAGAGTCCCATCCCCGTGCTCCTCACCCGTTGACGCCGCCCCGGATCCTCGCGATCCGGTCCCTGAATCCACCCGGGCTTTTCGTGACGCGTCCGGTCGCCGGCAAGCGCCCTATCGCCGCGCGCCCCGCCCGTCGATGCCGTCTCAGATTTTCGCGATCAGATCCTTGAGTCTGTCCAGGCTTTCGTGACAGGTCAGATCGTAGTCGATCGGCGTAATCGTGACCAGGCCCTGCTTCAAGGCGGAGGCATCCGAATCGGGCTCCTCGTCGACGGCCAGTTGGGTCTCCCCGGCCAGCCAGTAATACTCATGCTCCCGGGGATCGACGCGCCGCTCGAAGCTCTCCATCAGCCGCGCCCGTCCCTGTCGGGCCACGGCGATCCCCCGGATCCGGTCTTCCGGCAGCGCCGGAACGTTGACGTTCAGGGCCACGCCACTCCCCAGGCCGTTGTTCGTCATCCAGGCGGCCAGGCGGCGCGCGACCTTCGCGGCCACGGTGTAGTCCGCCTCCCGATGCGTGTCGAGCGAAACGGCCATGGCGGGAACGCCCAGGATGGCCGCTTCCGTCGCCGCCGAAACGGTCCCCGAATATAGGACGTTGATGCCGACGTTCGCCCCCCGGTTGATTCCGGAAACGACCAGGTCCACGGGTTCACGGACAAGCTCCCGGATGCCCAGCTTCACGCAGTCCGCCGGCGTTCCGAGCACGGCGTATCCGTAAAACTCCCCTTCCCGCTTCGCCCGCCTTACCATCAGCGGGCGCAGGAGCGTGATGGCGTGCCCGACGGCGCTCTGCTCGATTTCCGGCGCCACGATCAGACACTCCGCATCCCGGGAGAGCTCCTGATACAGGGCGCTCAGCCCCCGGGCATAGATCCCGTCATCATTGGTCAACAGGTAACGCATGGTGTTCCGACTCCTCAAGCCGTCCGCAGGGACCCTCAGTCCCTCAGCACGGACGTCCGGATGTACTTCAGCGTCTCGGCCGCCACCGCCGGTGAATCGATCACCACGGACAGTTCGTGGTTCATTTTCAGGGCCGAGTGGGTCAGGTTGTGGCTGCCGACGAAGGTCGTGCGCCGGTCGATGACGACCAGCTTCGTATGGGTGGTGCGGCGGGGAGAGTCCATCCGCGTCCGCACGCCCCCCTGCTCCAGACGCCGGCGCGTCGCCTCGTTGTCCCGGTCCACCGTACCGGTGGGATCGCCGCCCCGCTCCAGGACCACCTCCACCCGCACGCCTCGCCGCGCGGCCTTGAGGAGCCGTTCGACAACCCGGTCCGGATAGCTGCCCCGATAGCCGCTCGCCTTGAACAGGAACATGCAGACGACGATCTCTTCCCGCGCCCCGTCGATCGCCCGGATCAGATCGCGGACGTATTCCCGGTCCTTCAGGAGGCGAATGGAGGCGTCCGCGGGAAAGGGGGCCACAGCGATGACAATCGCCAAAACGGCCGCGAATATCCACGCGGCAAGAGGTTTGTTCATCCCGGCGGCCCTCCTCGGCGTTCGATTTTTCCGCAACAGTCGGAACGGGTCCGCCGCGTCCATCGGACATCGCATCCCGGATGCGCGCACGGGAGGTGGGTCGATGCCCCTCTCCCCCCGCCCGTGATTGGTACGCCGAGCTGCGCGGCGGGCAAAGGTTCGGTGCGGGAAGAAATTACGGCTCCCGACGATCTCAGTCCTACATGAATTCAGGTCTCGCGTCGATACAAAAAAATGCCTGGAAGCCGCAAAAGGTTTCCAGGCACGCGACCCGCAGGTCTGACTGATTCCAGAAAACTACTTCACTTCCTCGAAGTCCGCATCGACGACGTCGTCGTCCTTCTTGCCGCCGCCCGTCTGGGCGCCGGCGTCGGCGCCCGCGCCCGCCCCGGGGCCGGTCCCGGCCTGCTGCTGGGTGGACTGGGCGTACATGGCCTCGGCCAGCTTGTGGGACGCCGTGGTCAGCTCCTCCTGGGCGGCCTTGATGGCGTCCAGGTCATCCCCCTCGATGGTCTTCTTGACCTTCGCGATGGCCTCCTCGATCCGGGTCTTTTCATCAGACCCGATCTTGTCGCCGAACTCCTTGATGTTCTTCTCGACGCTGTAGGCCATGGCATCGGCCTGGTTGCGAGCCTCGATCAGGTCCTTTTTCTTCTGGTCCTCGCCGGCGTGCGCCTCGGCCTCGCGGACGAGTTTCTGGATCTCCTCTTCCGAAAGCCCGCTCGACGCCGTGATCTTGATGCTCTGCTCCTTGCCCGTGCCGAGATCCTTCGCGGCGACGTGGACGATGCCGTTGGCGTCGATGTCGAACGTCACCTCGATCTGGGGCATGCCGCGCGGCGCCGGGGGAATCCCGACGAGCTCGAACCGCCCCAGGGTGCGGTTGTCCGCCGCCATGGGCCGCTCGCCCTGGAGGACGTGGATGCTCACCGCCGGCTGGTTGTCCGCCGCCGTGGAAAAGATCTGGCTCTTCCGGGTCGGGATCGTCGTGTTCTTCTCGATGAGCCGCGTCATGACGCCGCCCAGCGTTTCGATCCCGAGGGACAGGGGGGTCACATCGAGCAGGAGCACGTCCTTGACGTCGCCCGAGAGCACACCGCCCTGGATCGCCGCGCCCACGGCCACCACCTCGTCGGGGTTGACCCCCTTGTGGGGCTCCTTGCCGAACAGCTCCTTCACCTTCTGCTGGACGCGGGGCATCCGCGTCATGCCGCCGACCAGAATCACCTCGTCGATCTGGCCGGGCGTCAGTCCCGCATCCTTCAGGGCGGTCCGACAGGGCGCATCGAGCTTTTCGATGAGCTCCTCCACGAGGGCCTCCAGTTTGGCGCGCGTGATCTTGACGTTCAGGTGCTTGGGACCCGAGGCGTCGGCGGTGATGAAGGGCAGGTTCACGTCCGTCTCCATGGAGGTGGACAATTCCATCTTCGCCTTTTCCGCCGCCTCCTTCAGCCGCTGGAGCGCCATGCGGTCGCTGCGAATGTCGATCCCCTGGTCTTTCTTGAACTCCGTGGCGAGGTAGTCGATCAGGCGCTGGTCGAAGTCCTCGCCGCCCAGATGGGTGTCGCCGTTCGTGGATTTGACTTCAAAAACGCCGTCGCCCAGCTCCAGGATAGAGATGTCGAAGGTCCCGCCGCCCAGGTCGAAGACGGCGATCTTCTCGTCCTTCTTCTTGTCGAGGCCGTAGGCCAGGGCCGCCGCCGTCGGTTCGTTGATGATCCTGAGAACGTTGAGCCCCGCCACCTTGCCGGCGTCCTTGGTCGCCTGACGCTGCGAATCGTTAAAGTAGGCCGGCACGGTGATGACGGCATCGGTGACCTTCTCGCCCAGATAGTCCTCGGCCGTCTGCTTCATTTTCGTCAGCACCATGGAGGAGATCTCCGCCGGGCTGTAATTCCGTCCGCGGACCGTCACCTGGGCGTCGCC
This sequence comes from Syntrophales bacterium, assembly GCA_023230905.1. Taxonomy (GTDB): domain Bacteria; phylum Desulfobacterota; class Syntrophia; order Syntrophales; family UBA2251; genus UBA2251. The sequence continues at coordinate 2,647 of JALNWL010000117.1, read as the reverse complement.
GTTCGAGGCTTCGGTGATCTGGTAGGGGGAGATGGTCTTGTCGTACTGGACCTCTTTCGAGGTGTATTTACGACCGATCATCCGCTTGATGGCGTAAACGGTGTTCTCCGGGTTGGTAATGGCCTGGCGTTTCGCCACCTGACCCACCAGCCGTTCGCCGCTCTCGGTAAACGCCACGATCGACGGCGTGGTCCGGTTGCCCTCCTGATTGGCGATAACGGCCGGATCCCCGCCTTCCATGATGGCGACGCAGGAATTGGTTGTTCCCAAATCGATTCCGATGATTTTTCCCATGTTATCTATCCTCCTTCATGACGCTTGCCTCGCATTCGTTTATTCGCACACACCTTCGTTCGTTCTCTTCTTGCAGACCGAGACCCGGGCAGGCCGAAGCAGCCGCCCGTTGAGCGTATAGCCCTTCTCGAACTCGTCGACGACCTGGTTGTCCTCATGGGCGTCGCTGTCCACCTGCATCATGGCCTCGTGAACATTGGGGTCGAACGGTTTTTCCAGGCTGTCGATCGCCTGCACCCCGTGCTTCTCCAGAGAGCCCAGCAGTTGCACGCGCAGCATTTCCAAGCCTTTCCGGAAGGCCTCGAAATCGCAGGAGGCCTCCGCCTGCTTGAGGGCCCGGTCCAGACTGTCCGTCAACGGCAGCAGGTCGCGGATCACGTTTTCGTTGCCGTATTTGACGGCATCCGCCTTGTCCCTCAGGGCGCGTTTTTTGTAGTTTTCCAGATCGGCCACGGCCCGGACGTACCGGTCGTAATTCTCCGCCGCCTCCTGTTCCTTCTCATGAAGCTTCGCCCTCAACGCGTCCAAGTCTTCACCGACCGTCCGATCGGTCTCCGGACGACCGTCCCCGGCCTCCGGCATGGACGAGGTCTCAAACGCGGCTGTCACCACAGAGTCCTTTTTACCTTTTTTTACCATGATCTTTGCCGCTCGTTCCTTTCGTTATCTTACGGCGCGTCGGGCCGCTGAAACAGTTTATAGTCGATCATCTCGCAAATCACGTGCCCCACGGCGATGTGCACTTCCTGAACCCGCGGGGTGTTGCGCGAGGAGACGATCAGGGCATAATCTACGATCCGGGCGATGTCCCCGCCGTCGCCGCCCGTGAGCCCGATCGTGACGAGCCCCTTCTTCTTCGCCGTCTCCAGGCCCCGGACGACATTGGCGGATTTGCCGCTGGTGCTGATTCCCCAGGCGACATCCCCCTCCTGGCCGAGCGCGCGGATCTGCTTGCTGAAGATTTCGGAAAAATCGTAATCGTTCCCGATACTGGTCAGGATCGACGTGTCCGTGCTGAGCGCAATCGCCGGCAGCGGGGGCCGCTCGATCATGAAGCGGTTGACGAATTCGGCGGCAAGGTGTTGGGCGTCGGCGGCGCTCCCGCCGTTGCCGAACAGGAGGACCTTGTTTCCGGCCTGCAGGGCGGTGGTGATGGCTTCGATCGCCCGCACGACATGTCCGAGGTTTTCGTTGAGAAAGACCTCCTTGAGCTCGCTGCCCTCCTTAAAAGACCGGATGATGTGATCTTCCATGCGGATTCCGATTCTCATTCCTTCAATTTTGGCGGTAATTTAGTTATCCTTTCCCCCCCTGTCAAGGGCGGGAGCGGGAATTCGCCGGGAAACGCGGATTTTTCGCGGAGAGGTCCGAACCGGGGGCGGGGATTATTCCGAATCGGGAAAGAAGCCCGGATGGCGATGCCGATCCTTCAATTCCGCGAGCTTGCCTTTGTTCCAGCTGGAAATGCCCGTCACGTACTGGGTGATGCGCGTGATCCCTTCCACGGCGTCGGCGCCGCAGTCCGGGCAGCGGTCGAACAGACCCCGCCGGGTGCGCCCGCAGGCGGCGCAGCTGGAGAACTCCGGCGTGAAGGCGATCTGGGCGCAGGCGGTCTGCCGGAAGGCCGTCTCGACAAGGCGCGCGAGTGCCGCCCCGGACGGACGGACGTCCCCCAGGAAGACGTGGGTGATGGCGTCCGAGGGAATCAGCGGATGGAAGCGACCCTCCATCTCGATCCGTTCCGGAGGCGTCACCGCCGCCCCGACGTAAAGGTGCGTGGAGTTCGTGTAATAGACGTCCCCCCGGGCGATGCTGCCCTTGACGATGCGACCGGAGGCCGGGGAGTGGAAGCGGAGGTCGAGACGGGCAAACCGGTGGGCCGTCGTCTCCGCGGGCGTCTGCTCCAGCGCCAGGGGAATCCCGCGGGCGCGCCCGAGGGCCTCCACCTCGTCCTTCATGTGCGAGACGACCTTGAGGCCGAACGCAAGGGCCGCGGGCGAGGCGTGCAGTTGCCCGCCCGTGTGGATCTGGACGAGCTCGTTCAGGCCGACCATCCCGATGAGGCCGCCCGCCCGATCCAGGTCGAGATAGGGCGCGCCGTCCCGGTCCATCGCGAGCAGCGCGAGGGGGCCGCGGGCCCCGAGGCCGAGAATCCGCTTGAGAAAGGCCTTTTTCTCGACCTGCGCACGGACCGCCAGGGCCAGCAGCTCGGAGATCAGTCCGAACAGGAGCCGCTCATCCCCGCCCGCCCGGTAGGCGAGGCGGGGCAGGTTCAGGGTGACGTTCAGCAGGGCGGCGGCGCGCATGCGCCACGGTTCCCCGGCGGCCTCCGGGCAGAACGGCAGGCCCGCGT
>JALNWL010000116.1 GCA_023230905.1 Syntrophales bacterium | reverse complement strand
TCGCCGCGCTGCCGCCGGCCTTCATCCCCAAGATCGGCAAGGTCACGGCGGGGAACTCTTCCGGCATCAACGACGGCGCCGCGGCCGTCCTGCTGATGTCCGCGGAAAAGGCGCAGGCGCTCGGCCTGAAGCCCCTGGCCCGCATCACGGCCGTCGGACGTGGGGGCTGCCACCCCTCCGTCATGGGCCTCTCCCCGGTGCCGGCCGTTCAGGATCTGCTGAAGAGGTCGGGCATGAAGATAGACGATTTCGACCTGATCGAGCTCAACGAGGCCTTCGCCTCCCAGTACCTGGGCTGCGAGCGCGAGCTCGGACTGAACCGCCAGATCACGAACGTCAACGGCTCCGGCTGCGCACTGGGCCATCCGGTCGGCGCCACGGGGTGCCGCATCATGGTGACCCTGATCCACGCCCTCAAGAAACGCGGCAAGACCCAAGGGCTCGCCACACTGTGCGGCGGAGGAGGCGTATCGTTGGCCGTCGCCTTGGAGGTGCTCTGATTCAGACTTGAATCACGGGCGGGAAACAACGGCGGCCGGGGTAACCCCGGCCGCCGTTTCGCTTGACCTGGGGCGTGGGTCAGGCAGATGGGCCGGCAGGCTCCGACGGGGGAGGCGGAGCCAAGCCTTCCTGTTCCTTGTCACCCGTCTGCGGCCCCGTCTCGACAGGCGCCCCGGGAGGGGCCTCATCCTTTTCCGGCGGGGAAAGTGGATCCGGAACGTCGAGATCCAGCCATCCCTCCGTCGCCGCTTCCTCCGGTTCCGTCAACAGCTCCTCGAACTCGGGAATGACAATGCCCCGGCGGACCATGATCTGGTAGATCCGCTCCGAGCGGTAGGTCACGTAGCGCGATCCCCCCGTCGGTTTGAACCGCCGGGGATTGGGCAGGACGGCCGCCAGTTGCGCCGCCTCCCGGGCCGTGAGGGCCGCCGCAGGTTTTCCGAAGTAACGCCGGGCCGCCGCCTCGATGCCGAAGATTCCCTCCCCCCATTCCGCGACATTCAGGTAGAGTTCGATGATCCGGCGTTTGGAAAGCCGGTTCTCCAGCCGCCAGGTCAGGATGGCCTCCTTGACCTTGCGGACGGGATTCTTGGACGGGGAAAGATAAAGATTTTTCGCGAGTTGCTGGCTGATGGTACTGCCACCCACCTTGAACCGCTTTTTTTGCAGATCCTTTTTCAGAGCCTTCTCCATCGCCTTGAAATCGAACCCCTCGTGACGCCAGAATTTGTCGTCCTCGGCGATGATAACGGCCTTGGCCACATACGGTGAGATACGCGACCAGGGGACCCATTGCTGACGAATCTTGCGGCGGTGGCCCTTCTCCCGCCACTCCGCCTCCCGGTATTTCATGAAGGCGGTTTTCTGGGGATTCTTCCGCTGCAATTGAGAAACATCGGGAAAAATGAAGTAATACGAAACGTTGACGGCAAGCGCCGCCACGGTCACCAAGACGATTATCCTAACCCATTTCAACATCGACGCATTCCCGGAACGTTTTTTTACCTCCCGCGCCTCATACCCCATAACAACGGATTTTAAAAGCATTTTTACAGATGGATGCGTAAAATCGCCTCGAAAATCATCGCTGTGGGTAAAAAAAGTTTTGACATTCCCTGAAATATCCGTTACAGGTCGTCAACTTTTTGTGTGCAGTTTGTCATCCATTGTCAAAATCTGTGCACCGTTGGCAAAATGGGGCAACCCCCGACTACCCAAGAGGAGGTATACCATGATGAAACGGCGGATTTTCCCATGGATGGGGCTAGCAGTCCTGTTCTCGTCATTCATCTTGTGTCAGACGGCTCTGGCAAAACCTTCATACACGGTCAAGCGCGGCGATTCGCTCTCCAAGATATCCCGAACCTTCCATGTCAGCATTGCCGATCTCAAGGCCGCTAACGACATGAAGGGAACGGTCCTTCGACCCGGTCAGGTCCTCTTCGTCCCCGGAACGCAAATGGCCCGGCTGACGAAGTCCAGCGTATCGAAACAAAAGAAAACTGCCTCAACCGCTTCGCGGAATTCGAAGTCGGCCCGGGTGTACGTGGTCAAACGGGGGGACAGTCTGCGGAAGATCGCCCTGAAGACCGGCGTCTCAGTGAAAACGCTCGCGCGTCTGAACCATCTGCGCACCCATCTGATCAAGCCGGGCCAGAGACTCGCCCTGTCGGCCCCGCGCCTACCGGAGGAAAGCGGCAGCAGCGGCACACAGGCCTCGCCAGACGTCGCCCTCCGCGGCGGCGGCGAATTAGACGCGGAAGAAGACCTCGGTCCCGTCCGCGAGGAAGACTGGGCCGCCGTTGAAAAGGACAAGCTCGCAAGCTCCGACCTCCTCGGGAAATGGAACAATCCCAGCGAGCGGGAACTCCTGGTCAAGGTCGCAAAGGGCTTCATGGGCGCCCCCTATCGCCTGGGCGGGAATTCGGTTCGTGGGCTCGACTGCTCGGCCTTTGTAAAGAAGATTTATTCGTTTTTCGACATCTCCCTGCCCCGGACGGCCCACGAACAGTCGCGCGTCGGAAAACATGTAGCCCGCGGGGACCTTGTGGAGGGTGATCTCGTCTTCTTCCACACCCGCCGCCCCATCGGCCACGTCGGCATCTACATCGGCAACAACGAGTTCGTTCACGCCGCCTCCGGTCGATCGAAAATGGTCCGGGTCAACAGTCTTGACGAACCCTATTACAGCAAGCATTTCGTCAAGGCCACTCGTCTCAAGGGCCTGGACGACGGCGCTTAATGGTCCTGAGCGAATGCACGAACCCTGGGACGAGTCTCTCGTCCCATTTTTTTTGCCTTTTCGTCCCCTTCGTCCGGAAGAAACCTCCGTACCGACACGGGGAGGCGCGGGGGAATGTTGTTGTCAATCGACAGCGAATATGATAGGAACCGGGCCGTTTCCCGAATCCAAAAACTGCCGGGCGCAACGGGAATCGACAGCCCCCCATGCGGCGTACCCCCGGGTGCACCGCATGTTTTGTATGACCGGCCGGGAAGATCCATCGGCGGTCCCGGATTCTTAACCTTCAACCCTTAGCCCTTCATTCAGGTAACCATGGCATGGCCGCAACGCTCACACAGAAGATCCTGGAATCCCATCTGGCCTTCGGCCGCCTCGAGGCCGGAGAGGAAATCGCCATCCGGATCGACCAGACCCTGACGCAGGACGCCACCGGGACGATGGCCTACCTCCAGTTCGAGGCCATGCGCTGCGCCCGCGTTCGGACGGAGCTTTCCGTCAGCTACATCGACCACAACACCGTGCAGATCGGTTTCGAAAACGCGGACGATCACCGATATCTGACGAGCGTCGCCCGGAAATACGGTCTCTATCTGTCCCGCGCCGGAAACGGTATCTGTCACCAGGTCCACCTGGAGCGCTTCGGCAAGCCGGGCCGCACCCTGATCGGATCGGACAGTCACACCCCGACCGCCGGCGGCCTCGGCCTGTTCGCCATCGGCGCGGGCGGTCTCGACGTCGCCCAAGCGATGGCGGGTGAGCCCTTTTACCTGGCCTGCCCCCGGGTCGTCCGCATCAACCTCCTGGGCGCCTTGCCGCCCTGGGTTTCCGCCAAGGACATCGTCCTGCGCATCCTGCAGCACTTCACGACGAAGGGCAACGTCGGCTGCGTCTTCGAGTACGCCGGTCCCGGGATTGAGGCCCTGACCGTTCCGGAACGGGCGACCATCGCGAATATGGGCGCCGAATGCGGAGTGACGACCTCTCTCTTCCCCAGTGACGGGATGACGCGGGCCTTTCTCCGGGCCCAGGGACGGGAGAAGGACTGGATTCCGCTCGCCGCCGATGCCGACGCGGTCTTCGAACGCACGGTGGACATCGACCTGTCCGCACTCGTTCCGCTGGCCGCCTGCCCGCACGGCCCCGACGAGGTGTGTACCGTCCGCGACATCGGCCCCCTCGCCGTTCAGCAGGTGTGCATCGGCAGTTGTACGAACGCCTCCTACAAGGACCTGGCCACCGTCGCCCGGATCCTCCGGGGGCGAACCGTCCATCCCGATATCAGCTTCATCGTCGCCCCCGGTTCCCGGCAAGTGGTGGAAAACCTGCTCCGGGACGGCTATCTCGCGGACCTGATCGGGGCGGGAGCCCGTCTGATGGAAAGCGCCTGCGGCTTCTGCATCGGCAACAGCCAGAGCCCCTCCTCCGGCGGCGTTTCCCTGCGCACCTCGAATCGGAACTTTCTCGGCCGTTCCGGCACGAAGGACGCTCGGATTTACCTCGTCAGTCCGGAGACAGCCGCCGCGGCCGTCCTGACCGGTCGCCTGACCGATCCGCGCGATCTCGATATGACCTACCCGGACGTCGGCATGCCGGAGCGGTTTTATATAGACGACCGCCTCATCGAGAAGCCGGACGGCGTCATGAACCCCGACTCCGTCCCCATCTTGCGCGGTCCGAACATCGGCGCCCCGCCGGCCAACACTCCCCTGCCGGAGGCGCTCGACGGCGAGACCACCCTCAAGGTGGGCGACAAGATCACCACCGACCACATCATCCCGGCGGGAGCGCGCATGAAATACCGCTCCAACATTCCCCGCTACGCCAAATTCGTCTTCGAAATCCTCGACCCTACCTTTCCCGCCCGCGCCGCCCGCATCCGCGACGAAGGCCGCCACAACATCATCGTGGCGGGGCTGTCCTACGGCCAGGGATCGTCCCGCGAGCACGCGGCGATCTGCCCCATGTATCTCGGGGTGAAGGCCGTGATCGCCAAATCCTTCGAGCGGATCCACGCCACCAACCTGGTCAATTTCGGCATCCTGCCGCTCCTCTTCGCGGACGAGGCCGACTACGACCGGATCGCGCAGGGGGACCGGCTCACAATCCCGAACGTGCGCGCCGCCCTGGAGGGCGGAGAAACCCTCACGGTGGAAAACCGGACGAAACACCTGACGTTCGCCGTGAAGCATACCCTCTCGACGCGCCAGCGGGCGTTAATCCTCGCCGGCGGCGCCTTGAACGCAAGCTGCACATCCTGAAAGAAGGAAAACACAGGAGTTGAACCGATGACTTTGGTGAAAAAGATCCAGGTGAAAACAACCGTCGTCGAGATGGATGGCGACGAGATGACGCGCATCATGTGGCGGATGGTGAAGGACCACCTGCTGTTGCCCTTCCTCGAAATGGACCTTGCGGCCTACGATCTCCACGTCAAGCACCGGGACGACACGGACGATGCGGTCACGGTGGAGGCCGCCCGGGCGATCATGAAATACGGCGTCGGGGTCAAGTGCGCCACCATCACACCGACGGAAGACCGGGTGAAGGAATACGGCCTGAAAAAGGCCTGGAAGAGCCCCAACGGCACGATCCGGGCGATGATCGACGGCACGGTGTTCCGCACCCCGATCCTCGTCCGGAACATCCGCCCCTTGGTCACGACCTGGCGCAAACCCATCACGATCGGCCGCCACGCCTACGGCGACGTCTACAGCGGCGTCGAACTCGCCGTACCGGGCGCGGGCCGGACGGAGATCGTGTTTCATCCCTCGGACGGCGGCCCCGCGACGACCCGGACGATTCACGCCTTCTCCGGTCCCGGCATCGTTCAGGGGACGCACAATACCGACGCCTCCATCGAGAGCTTCGCGCAGGCCTGCTTCACCTACGCCCTGGACCAGAAGATCGACCTGTGGTTCAGCACCAAGGACACCATCTCCAAGGTCTACGACGCCCGATTCCGTCAGATCTTCGACCGGGAATACGAGGCGCGCTGGAAGGACCGATTCCGGCAGGCGGGGATCGAATATTTCTTCACGCTCATCGACGACGCGGTCGCCCGGATCATCCGCTCCGAGGGAGGCGTCCTGTGGGCGCTCAAGAACTACGACGGGGACGTCATGTCCGACATGGTGGCCACGGCCTTCGGCAGCCTCGCCATGATGACGTCCGTCCTCGTGTCGCCTCACGGCTACTACGAATTCGAGGCGGCGCACGGCACCGTTCAGAAACACTACTACAAGCACCTCGCCGGCGAGGAGACCTCGACCAATTCCATGGCACTGATCTTCGCCTGGACCGGGGGGCTCCGCAAGCGCGGTGAACTGGACGGCACGCCGCAGGTGGTCGCCTTCGCCGACGCGCTCGAGGCGGCCGCCCTCGAAACGGTCGAAGCGGGTGTTATGACGGGGGATCTCCTCGCCGTCGCGGACCCGTCTCCCGATAACCGGAAGGTCTCCACGGAGGCCTTCATTCTGGCTGTCGCGGAGAGGTTGCAGCGGAAGCTCCATGGATAGGCCCAACCTGCGGAACATGACACTGGAGGAGTTGGAGGCCTTCCTTGCCGGCATGGGAAAAGAGGGCTACCGGGCCCGCCAGATCATGAGGTGGATGCATGCCTTCGGAGTCACGGACTTCACGGCGATGACCACGCTGGCCAAGGACTTCCGTGCGGAAATCGGCGCCCGGGCTCGGCTGGACCTGCCCGAACTGGTCGAGACGCAGGTTTCACGGGACGGGACGAAGAAGGCCCTGTTCCGCCTCTCGGACGGCGAGCGCATCGAGAGCGTCCTCATCCCGGGAAGAAACCACTGGACTCTCTGCGTCTCCACGCAGGCCGGATGCCGGATGGGCTGCCGTTTCTGCCTGACGGGAAAACTCGGGTTCCGGAGGCAGCTCACCCCCGCGGAAATCGCGGGGCAGCTCACGGTCCTTAAGCTCCGGACCCCCGAAGGCCCGGACATCAAGAACCTGGTCATGATGGGCATGGGGGAACCCCTGGCCAACTACGACAACACGCTCAAGGCCATCCGCATCCTCACCTCCGATTACGGACACGGCTTTTCCAGCCGGAAGGTCACGGTCTCCACGTGCGGCCTGGCCCCCGGGATCGAACAACTCGGCCGGGACGTCTGCGTGAACCTCGCCATTTCCCTGAACGCCCCCGACGACGAACGGCGAAGCCGGCTGATGCCCGTCAACCGAAAATACCCCCTGAGCGCGCTGCTCCAGGCCTGCCGCGACTACCCCATGCCCGGCCGTCGCATGCTGACCTTCGAGTACATCCTCTTGGACGGCGTCAACGACGCGCCCGCGGACGCCGAAGCCCTGTGCCGCCTGCTCAAGGGCCTGCGCTGCAAGCTCAACCTGATCGCCTTCAACGAATTTCCCGGCGCCCCCTTCCGCACCCCCACGCCGGAAAGGATCAGTGCCTTCCAGGGCGTTCTGCTCCGCAACCACTACACGGCCATCCTCCGCGCGAGCAAGGGCAGCGACATCCTGGCCGCCTGCGGACAGCTCAGCGGACGGACCGTCCAACAGGAGGTTTCCCCATGACGCACCCGCAGCTTGTCGCCGCCATGAGCCGGCCGGAGTTCTATCCCGATCGCCCGGACGCCGTCGAGTTGGTCCAGACCCACATTTCACTCATTTTCCTCGCCGGAGATACGGTTTACAAGGTCAAGAAAGCCGTGGATTTCGGTTTCCTCGACTTTACGACGCTGGCGAAGCGCCGGCATTACTGCAACGAGGAACTCCGCCTGAACCGCCGCCTGGCCCCGCAGGCGTACCTGGAGGTTGTGGCCGTCACGGCCGACCCTAACGGAGAGCCACGGTTGGGTGGAGCAGGACCCGTCGTCGAATACGCCGTCAAGATGCGGCGCCTTCCCCAGGAACGGATGCTGAAGAAGCTCCTGCAGGAGGGCCAGGCCCGGCCGGAGATGCTGGAGGCCGTGGCCCGCCGTCTCGCCCTCTTTCACGCGGAGGCCGAGACGGGCGGCGAGATCGACCGGATTGGCGGCGTCGAAACGATCCAGCGCAATCACGAGGAGAATTTCGAACAGACGGAGCCGTTCATCGGGCGGACGATCCCCGCCGAGCAGTACCGGTTCATCCGCGTCTACGCCCTGGGCTTCCTGGAGCGCGAACGGGCGCTGTTCGATCGGCGAGTCGCCGATCACCGGATCCGGGATTGCCACGGCGATCTGCACCG
>JALNWL010000115.1 GCA_023230905.1 Syntrophales bacterium | reverse complement strand
ATTCCCATTCCACCCCCCCTTCCGCGGCCGGGTTCCGGCTGCATGCAGAAACGCCGGGCACCGCATCGCCCGCGTCTTCCGTCCCCCTCCGCCCTTGCCGCCACGAACGGCCTCCGGGGGAGTGCGGCGGCCCTAGCCCTACAGGGCGGCGCCGACGGCGAAGCCCTCCTCGACGGCCTCCTGGATCCCTCGGGCACGGACGCAGTCGCCCACGGCATGGACCTCTGGCGCGGCCCGGCGGAAGGCCTCGATCTTCCGCGGATCCGCCCTGTAGCCCGCCGCCAGGATGACGGTGTCCGCCGGGACGACCTCCGCGACCCCTTCCCGCTCCACGTTCACGCCGCCGCCGGTGATCCCGGTGACGGTGGTCCGGGTCGAGAACTTCACCTCGCCCGCCTTCAGGCGGCCGAGGAAGAAGGGCCGGTAGGTGGGAACCACATTGTCCGCCATGCGTCCCAGCATCTCCAGGATCGTGACGTCCTTGACGCCGCGCTCCAGGAGGAATTCCGCCGTCTCGCAGCCCACGGACCCGCCGCCGATCACGACCGTGCGGCCGCGCACGGCGCGCCGGCCCGTCAGGACGTCCTCCGCCGGGATCACATTCGGACCGTCGAGACCCGGGATGGGCGGACAAAGCGGATCGGCGCCCGTCGCCAGGACGAGGGCGTCCGGTTTTCCCCGCTCGACGAACGCCGGATCGACGGGGTGGTCGAACCGGAAACGGACACCGGCCTGCCGCGCCCGCACATGCTGGCTCTCGATGAGAGTCCGGATCTCCTCCTTGAACGGCGGTAGGGCCGCGGCGACCAGCCGCCCGCCCGGCGCGCCGGCCGCATCGAACACCGTGACGTCATGGCCCCGGGCCGCGGCGGTCGCGGCCGCCGTCATCCCGCCGGGACCCGCGCCGACGACGAAGACCCGCCTCTTCCGGGCGGGGGCGGCGGGCGGGGGCTCCCATTCCCGCCCCGCCAGCGGATTGACGCTGCACAGCGACCGGATGGATCCCGCGCCCGGCCGGGTTTGGTAGAGCGCCGACATGATCTGCGCCAGGCACTGGGAGCAGGCCAGGCACGGGGTGATTTCCGCCTCCCGCCCCTCGCGGGCCTTGTTCGGTAGCGCCGGGTCGGCGATCAGCGCCCGGCCCATGCCGATGAGATCGGCCTGGCCCCCGGCCAGGATGGCCTCCGCCGTCGCCGGGTCGTTAATCCGGTTCGAGGCGATGACCGGCAGGTTGCAGGATGCCTTGATCCGCTCCGACAGGTGGGCGAAGGCCCCTTTGGGCAGCGACGGCGCCACCGTGGGGACGGGGGACTCGTGCCAGCCGGTGTAGGTGTTGATCAGGGCGACGCCGTGCCGCTCGAGGGCAGCGAGCACCGGTTTCATGTCCGCGATCGTGTGACCGCCCGGCATCTGCTCCTCCACGTTGAGCCGGCAGATGACGGGGAAATCCCGGCCGGCCTCCGCGCGGATGGCGTCGATCGCCTCGAGGATGATCCGCATCCGGTTCTCGAGGCTTCCGCCGTAGGCGTCCGTGCGCGTGTTGCTGATCGGGGAGAGGAAGCGGTTCAGGATATAGCCCGCCGCGACGAGAACCTCGACCGCGTCGAATCCACCGTCGCGCGCCCGGCGGGCGGCACGGCCGAACTCGCCGACGATCAGTTGGATCTCGCCGGTCGTCAGTTCTCGCGGGGCCGCGCGTAACAGGCGGTTGACGACCGGCGAGGGGCCGACGAGTTCCGGGGTGTCGCCCTTCAGGATCACGAAATACGAGAGGATCAGCTGCGCGGCCGCCACCGCGCCCGCGGCGTGGAGCCGGTCCGTCAGCGGGCGCAAGGACGGGATGAAGCGGTCGTCGTACAGGCCCGGCTCGACGTGTCCGCCGTCCCGCATCGGGGTGAAGGGGATGAGGATCAGCCCCGCCCCGCCCTCGGCCCGCGCCTCGTAGAAGCGGATGAACCGTTCGCCGGCCGTCTCGTCGGGCTCGATGAACCCCGTGCTCATGGGGAGCATCACCACCCGGTTCCGCAATGCCATGCCCGCCACCGTGAAGGGGCTAAACAGTCGATCGAAGGTCATGCCCTGCTCCTTAGAAGCCGCCTGCCGCGGCGACCGGAACGACCGATGGGTCGTTCCGGCCCGTTTTTCCGCCCGGGACGACGCCCCCGCGGGCGCGCACAGGCAATGTTTCGGGGTCGAAACCTATCCGGCGCGCCGCGGGACAACGATTCCCGAAGAGGTTTGCCGCTTTTAAAGAACCATGTACTCGTGGAGCATCTCGCCGGCGACCTTGTCCTTCGCGCCGTCGATCTCGATGTCCATCGTGAAGTCCGCGAGGAACCGGTAGTACCACTGATCCCAGGCCGTGGTCTTGGGAAGCTGCATCAATTCCACGAGGCGCTTCGTCGCGATGTCGAGTGTCATTTTCACGCCGAGGTTGTCCGTGGTGAGCACGAGGTGCTTCGCGTACTCCTGACCGGTCTTGGGCTCCTTGTCGAGGTCGCTCAGTTCCGTGTGCATGATGTTCGTCGACAGGACGATCTCGCGCCCCTTCGCGATCAGAAGCGGGGCGAACATGGGTCCGCTCGGGTCCCGCGGGAAGACCCAGCCGTAGTCCAGGCAGTAGTCGCCACTGTGGAGCCGGCCCCAGTACCACCGGGCGCACACCTCGTGCATCGGGAAGTTCCCCCAGTTGTGGTCGTGGTAGGCGGTGCCGCGAACGGCGATGGTCTCGTCCTTGATGTAGAGTTCGCCCTCCGTCTCCGCGTACGGGACCGGGACCACCCAGCCCGCGACCCGGCCGTTTTCCTCGTCACGGTAGTTGAACCCCGACCCCAGCTTCCAGCCGGGGACGATGTTCTTCAGGGTCAGGTGGGCCCCAACGTTTTTGATCATAATGTACATCTCGTAGGTGCCGTTCCCCAGGTCCTTGAGCCAGCTCTCGCCCATGCGGACGTCGCACCAGTCCGCCCCGGCATAGACCTCCTCCGGCTTGCACAGGTCGTAGCGCGCCGTCTGGGTTCCGTCCGGCTTGTAGATCATGAGCTGGATGGAGGGAACAATGGGCTTTAAAAACATGTTCATGAAGTGGAAGGTGAACACCATGTGATAACCGTTGTCGAAGGAGCAGTCGACGTACCACCACTCGTAATAATCGTCGCTCTTGTAGATGTGGTTCCCGTCATCGCGGCGCTGGAAATTGGTGGGATTGCGCTCCGCACCGGGAATGCCGTTGAACGACGCCAGATAGTTTTTCTTTTCTTTCTCTTCCATGAACGCCTCCTATCGATTTGTTTGTGATCGTCTTTCGGGCCGAAGGGCATCTCGGGGTCGTGGATGCCGCCCTGCCGCCCGGGTGAATCCCGCCCGGGCGATGGTCCGCGTCTCCGGCGGGAATGGGGACCGACGATCTGGCCGTTCTATATCATTGTCGGGTCGACCTTCAAACAGATATTTGAGGGAGCTCGTTATATATACAGTCATTCCGGCGGGTTGAAGGTTCGGCGCGAAGGAGCTTCCGACGACGAAATTCCGATGATCGACCGATCAGTCGCCTTCCGGTCCTGGATTGTCGTGCCTTCTAGAGGGGTTACGGGCGGCGCGGCGGTCCCGAAAACGGTCACTGGAAGAGGTTGGGTCCCCCGTCCCCCGGCGTGACCACGCCCCGGCAACCGATAAACTCTTCCTCTTCCATGCGGTCCGCCAGATCGGAGCCATGGGGCGCGGTTGCCAGGCAGCGTTCCCCGGAATCCAGCCGGGCGATGATGACCGGCCAGGGGACCCCGTCGGGCCGGTCGTGGAGGACCGTATAGGTTTCCACGGTGGCGGGTCCATCCGGTTTGAGGCAGAACGGCGGGGGTTCCAGGGCGTCGATCCGTTCCTGAACGAGGTTCCGCCGCGGACGTCTCCACGCCTTGCCGGGTTCGCGCCCGCTGTAGATCCCCACGGCGTATTTCGTCAGAAAATAGCCCACCCCCGTCACCAGTCCCGTCTCCTCAGGATGCCGGCGCAGCCGCTCGACGGCATGCGCGATGGCGTGCATCGTATAGTTGTTCCCGGCCCCGCCGAAGTAGGACAGGCCGCCGGTGATCGTCAGGGGGGGCAGATGGTGAATGTCCAGGCCGATCTCTCGGGCGGCAATGATCGTGGCGCACGGAAAACAGCTGTAGAGGTCCAGAAAATCGATGTCCGCCATCGTCAGGCCGGCGGTCTCCAGGGAGGCCTCGACGGTGAAACGGATGAGCGGCGAGGCGTGGTAGCTGAGCCGTTCGGAGATGTACCACTTGTCCGCGGCCTCCGCGCCGCCGTGGAGATACACCCATTTTGCACGGGGGATGTGAGGTTTGCGCGCGGTTTCCGTATCGGTGACCAGCACGGCCGCGGCCTGGTTCACGGCCAGCACCGGATTCATGAACTTCGTGTAGGGAAAATTGAAGAGGGGATTCCCGGCGGTGGGTTCCGTGATGTTGTCCATCTGCTTGCCGTGGTTGAACCAGGCCAGGGGGTTGCCGGCCGCAACCGCCACCATGTCCAGGAAGTAACCGTTCATGTACGCCCGGTGCTCCGCCAGGCTCATGCCCAGTTCCCCGCGGAGGGCGTTTTCGAAAAGCGGATAGATATGGGAGGCGCGGTCGGCCCCGTGCAGAATTTCGTGGGGGGATTCACCGTAGCGCACGTCCCCCAGGATCCCGCCATCGCCACGCATGCGCGCGAAGAGTTTCTCGAAGTTCATGAACTGCCAGACCTTCCGGTCCCGGTAGAGGGCCTCTGCGCCCGCCAGGAGCGCCACCTTGCACTCGCCGGCCATGATCCGGTCCGCCGCCCGGTTCACGAGCAGTTGGGGATTGTTTCCCCCCATGGACGTTTCTTCGCGGAAGGCGGGCGCGATCCCCACCCGGGCGCAGATTTCGGGGAGGGGACTGTCCCGGAACTCCGTCATCATGTTGACGACGGAAAGCGTGTCGATACGGTCGCGGATCTCCGGCCGCCCCGAGTCCAGGATGCAGGCGTCGATCGCCCGCACGGCCAGATCGACGGCGGAAACGCTGTCCCCGACGATCTTTTCGCGGTGCGTGATCTGTCCCACGCCGACAAGAATGGGATGGTTCATTTCCTTGGATACACTCATCTGTCTGTGGATTCCTCCTGAATGGGATCGGCGCGCCTCCCGTTTCGGGCAGGCTCGAAATGGCGCCGGGCGGCGATGAAATCGGGCAGGTGTTTCGCCATGTGCCAGAGGCTGTGGCGGTGTTCCCAGAGGCGGCTTCGGAAACGGCGGCGCCAGACGGGGTCGGTGTAGAAGCGCTTGACGTGCGCGTTGTAGAGCTGGTCGAGGCGCTCGCGGGAGGCGATGCCCTTCGGCACGAAGACGAAGTTCAGGCAGTTCATCCGCCGCCAGTCCTCGTCGAACCGCCCTTCGTCCCGGATCGTCGCCCAGAGCGGCGCGCCGGGAAACGGGGTGAACTTCGTCATGTTCATGTCGTCCAGGCCCAGGGCAAGGACGAAATCGCTCGTCCGTCGGATGGAGGCCTCCGTCTCGCCCGGCAGACCCATCATGAAGAGCCCCTTGGCCCTCAGCCCCGCTGCCCGGATCATCGCCACGGTCTCGCGGACCTCCTCCAGGGTCACGCCCGCCTTGTGGCGCGCCAGCATCTCCGGGTCGGCGGACTCGATCCCGAGCGAGACCATCAGGGCCCCCGCCGCCTTTAGCATCGCCAAGAGTTCCCGGTCCGTCTGGCCGACGCGGACGGCGCAGTTGAACTGCATCCCCAGCGGATTTTGCATGAGTTTTTCGCACAGCGCCGTGATGCGGGGACGGTTGGCGGTGAAGAGGTCGTCGTAGATGTTGACGTGGCGCACCCCGAAGCGCGTGCGCAGGTGATTGAGGTGGTCGTAGATGTAGGCCGCCGAGTTGTAGCGATAGCCGCGCTTGAAGACGGAGCGGTCGCAGTAGGAGCACTGGTAGGGGCAGCCCCGGCTGGTGATCATCGTGGCGCCGGGAAATTGGACGTAGCTGAAGAGCGGCAGGTTGTAGCCCCGCGGGAAGCCGGCGAGTTTCTCGTAGGCCGGGAACGGAAGGTCGTCCAGATCCGCGAGCGGCGCCCGGGGCGGATTCGCGACGACGCGCTCCCCGTCCCGCCGGATCAGCCCCGCGATGCCGGCCGGATCGGCGCCCGAGGCGAGTTCCGCGAGGGTCGCCTCGCCCTCCCCCGGACAGAGATAATCGATGGCGTCAAAGCGCTCCAAGAGCGCCCCCTCGAGGGCGGAGACGTGCACGCCGCCGAAGACGGTGACGACCTCGGGACGGGCGGCCTTGATCGCCGCCGCCATCTCCCAGGCGTCGAGAAACCCGGAGGTCGTGGCGGAAAAGCCGACGAGGTCCGGGTCGCCCTCGAGAACGAGGCGCGCGTTCGCCGCCGTCCCGGGAACGGCGCGCGGACCCAGGCAGTCGTGGACGAAGACCTCGTGGCCTTCGCGGGACAGGTACGCCGCGATCGAAAGGAGCCCCAGCGGGGCCATCCGGTTTGCCGTCGCGGTGATGTCCTTTTTCCCCGGTACCCAGTTGGAGCCCGCCGGGTGGATCAGAACGATACGCATCAATCCCCTTCCTCCCCGCCTGTAAACCTGCATCCCGTGGACATCGGGACCCTTCCGCGCGGCGGGTCATTTCCGATCCGCTCCCCCTTTGCCGCGGCCTTCATCCCCCGGCCTTCCCCCGTCTCTCTTCGATCAGCGCCGCGATGTTCCTCCGGTGGTTCGAGAAAACGAAGAGCGCCGTCGCCGCCGTACCGGCGATCGGAATCGCCTGGCCGCCGCTCGCCGCGACCGTCGCTCCCCCGAGGGTCAGGATCATGAAGAAGGAGGCGATAAACGGGATCCGGACGATCCGGTGCACGACGACCCAGACGAGACAGGACAGGGCCGCCCCCCACGGGGCGATGAGGACCGTGAAGCCCAGATAGTTGGCGACGCCCTTCCCGCCGCGGAAGCCGTGAAAACAGGGAAACCGGTTTCCGAGGATGAGGGCGAAACCGATCCAGGGAACCCAGACGAAGGGCAGCAGCCACAGGGCCAGGGCCGCGAAACCGACGGCCCGGCCGACGTCGAGCAGGAGGACGACGGCCGCCCAGCCGAGACCGCTCTGACGGTAGACGTTCGTCGTGCCGGCGTTCCCGCTGAATTGGGTTCGGGGATCCACCTTCCCCAGGAGATTGAGGACGATGATCGCGAAATTGATCGAGGCGGCGAGATACGCCATGAGACACAGCGCGGCAACATCCATTCTACGCCCCTTCCCTCACCCAGGCCGGCGGGATTCGCTTTCCGCGAGAGATGTCCCGCATCCTTAAGCCCCGGATCACCTCCAGGGTCCGTCGTTCCTCATCGTCGATCCGGATATCGAAGCGCAGGGTCGCCCCTTCGTCCCCAAGGGGGGAAACCCGACAGACGTAGCGCCCGTTGGAGGACGTCGGGAAGAGAACGTCCCGGCGGTCGAACCCGACGGGAAAGGCCACGACGCCCCGGTAACGTTGTCCCCAGGCGCAGGCCACGTGCATGGCGGCGTCGAAGGGAAAGGGCGACCCCAGGGGGCCGTCGGCCTCCGGAAAACGTCCGCCGGAAAGGGCTGACGCCGCCCCGGCGGGCGTGAGACGCACCTCGCCCGTGACGTTCCGCCAGGCGGGCCCGAACGGAACCAGTTCGCCGTAGAGGCGGGCGACGGGAACAACAAAGGGCGCCGAGTCATGCCGCTTCTCCTCATCGCGATCCCGCCCCCGTTCCCCGGAGGCACGAAACGCCCCCGCCCGGGCGGAGGCCGCTGCCTCACCGGTCTCGGTCCCGGTGCCTCGCGCGGCGGGAAAATAGACACACACATGCTCGATGCGGCGGGCGCAGGCCGTCCGCCGGCCGGTCCGGCGCGTCGTCAGACGGGAATGGCAGCCCCCGCCGGTCAGCGGCTCGATCTCGTGGACCGCCT
>JALNWL010000114.1 GCA_023230905.1 Syntrophales bacterium | reverse complement strand
TCGTCATCGCGGCCTCTGTCGCTGCTGGACCTGGGTGAGGACGGCGTTGATGATGAAGGCGAGAAGGAGCAGAATGAACCCCAGCGCCAGGGCGATCTCGAAATTCCCCTTCCCCGTTTCCATCACCGTGGCCGTCGTGAGTACACGGGAATAGCCCTTGATGTTACCGCCGACCATGATGGAGGCGCCGACCTCGGAGATGACGCCGCCGAAGCCCGCCATGACCGCCGCGAGCAACGGCAGTTTGGCCTCCTTGATGAGGATCCAGACCATCTGGAGGCGGTTCGCCCCGAGGGCGAGGATCTGGAGGCGGAGATTCCGCGGTAACTGCTGGATGGAGGCCAGGCTGATCCCCGTTACGATGGGTGCGGCGATCAGGGCTTGGGCGATGATCATGGCCGTCGGGGTGTAGAGTATCTCGAGGAATCCGAGCGGCCCGTTCCGCCAGAGGAAGATCGTTACGATGAGACCCGCCACGACGGGCGGCAGTCCCATCCCCGTATTGATCAGGCTGACGACGATCCGACGCCCGGGGAACTCCGTCAGGGCCACAACGGTCCCGACGGAGATCCCGAAGAACAGGCTGAAGAATGTGGCCGTCCCCGATATTCTGAGGGACAGCCAGGTGATCCCCATGACCTCCGGATCGAAGGTCACGAGCAGATAAAAGGCCTGTTTGAGGCCCTCCAGGATCAGGTCCATAAGGTCTTATTTCCCGAGGTCCTCGACCTTCTTGCCGGCGTCGGGGAAGAAGAGGGGCGAGCCGTACTTGTCGACGCCGAACGTCTTGATGATCTTCTGTACCTGTTTCGAGACCATGAAATCGGCAAAGGCCTTGCCGCCCGGGGCGTTGACCTTCGGCCACTTGGCGGGGTTCACCTCGATGACGTGGTAGATGTTGAGGAGTACGCCATCCCCTTCACTCAGGATGTTGAGGCCCAGGTTCTTTTTCATGGCCAGATACGTGCCCCGGTCGGACAGGGTATAGCCCTTCTTCTCCGCGGCGACTCCCAGGGTCGCGCCCATCCCCAGGCCGGTCTGCTGGTACCATTTCTGTCCCTCGGGATCGAGGCCGGCGGCCTTCCAGATGCCCATCTCCTTGGCGTGGGTGCCGGACTTGTCCGCCCGGGTCATGAAGAGGCTGCCGGCGGCGGCGATCTTCTTGAAGGCCTCGGTTGCGGACTTCATCCCCTTGATGCCGGCCGGGTCGGATGCCGGCCCCAGGATGACGAAATCATTGTGCATGACGAGCCGCCGGTTGACGCCGTAGCCCTCCTCCACCAGCTTCTTTTCCGCGGCGGGTGAATGGACGAGGAGCACGTCGGCCTCCCCCTTCTTCCCCATGGCCATGGCCGCGCCGGAGCCGACCGCGATCGTCTTGACGAAATACTTGGTCTTCTTCTCGAAGATCGGGATGATGACGTCGAGCAGACCCGTGTCCTGGGTGCTCGTCGTGGTCGCGAGAATCAGGTTCTTCTGCTTCACCGGCGCCGCCTGAGCGGGCGAGAAACCGGCCATCAGGATCAGCGCGGCCATCAGGCCCACTGCCCAAGTCAATCCTCTGCGCATCTTCATGTCGTTTCCTCCTACCGATTGAGGGTGTCTCCGCTCCGGAAACGCCGGACCGCCTCCACCCGGGTTTTCACCTGCCGGAACCATCCGTCCCGGATCGATACCCACCGCCCGTAGACGGGCCTCGGTCAAAAGGCGGATGCCGGACCCTTCCCAACGATTGACAGAAGCAACGTCCGCGTACCCTCCCGGGGCAGCGACGAATTCCTTTCCGGGCCGATCCGTCGGCACACGACGGGCGCTATTTTACGTATTTTCTGATCTCTTCCGGCAGCTTACACTTGTCGCTCGCCACGGCGGGACGAACGGCGCTCTGACCGGAAGACTCCAGGGCCTTGACCCCCTTGTCGCTCAACAGGAATTCAACCCAGCTTAAGGCCTTTCCCTGGTCCGGGTAATTTTTGGGAATGGTCACGGCGTAGAGAATCGGTTCTCCGACCAAATTGATCGTCTGCCCCGGCTTGGCGCCCTTGATGCTGACCTTCGCCTGAGCATAAAACCGCTCATGCTCGGAACTTGAGAGATTGATCCTTTCGGGCAGCTGCACGTATTTCAACCCGTGCTGTTTGGCCACCGAATCGTACTCGAAGGCATAGTCCAGATCACCGGACTGCAAGAGTGCAATCAGGTCCACGGACTTAGCCCTCATCGTATCGCCCTTTGCACCGTAAAGTTTGTCATAAATTCCCTTGGCCTTGTAATGTTTCTCCGCGAGCTGCCAGACCATCAGGGTTCGGTAGCCGCAGGGATCCTGGTCCGGATCGCTCCGCCCGTATGTCACACCCTTTTTTTGGAGGATCTGATACCAGTTGCGCGCGTTGATCTGTTTGGCAAACTTCGATTTTTCCGTATAACAGAGCACCATTTGATTCGAGGCGAAGATGACGTACCAGTCGGCGTAATCGGGAAACATCAGTTTCGGAACGATCTTGTAGTCGGCCGAACCGATGACGCCGCATTCCCTCTTGAGTTCCGTCACCTTGCGGATGGTCGTCGCGCTTCCGGCGCCCTCGATGAGAACGTTAACCCCCGGGTATTGTTTGTTATATTCCTTCGTCACGGCCTTGAACGGCACGGTCAGACTGCCGGCGATAAACACCGGAAGATTCCCGGAAGGTTCGGCCAGCGCCTGACCGGCGCCTCCCCAAAATCCCCCCGTCAGAAACAGGGAAATCACTAAAACAAAAATCCTTCGTCCCCAGTGTTTTTTCATCTTTGATACCTCCTTATGCTGTTTTTTATGCCTGAAATACATGGACCGATGACGCTTCAAAAAAAACTTTCACCTTCATTCCCCGTGTCAAGCCCAGCTCCCTAAAGGCATTCCGGGTCATCAGCGCCGTGATTTCCGGCGGCAGACCGACGGTAATATAGAGGGTCGACCCCCGGTCCGTAATTTGCGTGATTTCCCCTGAGAAAACATTGCCGCCGTTTGAAGGCGCCTCCGCCAGGGAGATCACGACGTCTTCCGGACGCACGACGGCCCGGTTGCTGTCTTTGTGTCCGTCCAACACATGGAACAGGATCTGCCCCACCTTGAAGAGACGCTTGCCCGTCTCCGCCTGGAAGGTCTCACCTTTAAAAATATTCCGCGACATGGCAAACCGCGCCACAAATTCAGAGTTGGGGCGACGGAAGATCTCCTCCGGCGGCCCGACCTGCTTGACCTCTCCTTCTCCGATCACGGCAATCCGTTCACCCAGGGTGGCGGCCTCTTCAAAATCGTGAGTAACGTGAAGCGTGGTAATCCGCAGGCTGCGGTGCAAGCGCCGCAATTCCTCCTGCATCGCTTCCCGGGTCCCCGGATCCAGAGCCGAAAGCGGCTCGTCCAAGAGCAGGACATCCGGCTGCACGCAAAGCGCCCGGGCCAGCGCGACCTTCTGTCGTTCCCCGCCGCTGAGCGTGGTCGTTCGACGTTCAAGAAGGTCATCGATGCCCAGCAGGTCCGTAATCAACCGCAGACTTTTCGCCATCTCGTCCGTCCGGACCTTGCGCATCTTGAGGCCGAAGAGGATATTCTCTCTGACCGAAAGATGAGGAAACAGGGCATGATCCTGATAAACGATGCTCATGCCCCGTCGCTCCGGCGCCAGCCTGGTCGCATCCTTGCCCCTCAGCCAGACCTGCCCATGACGGATCGGATAAAGACCGGCGATCGATTCCAGCAAAACCGTTTTACCCGCGCCGGTTGGACCGACAATCACCATGTATTCCCCCTCGGACACATCCAGGTTGGCGTTTTTGAGGGTGAAATCGCCCAGCGTAACGAAGAGATCGCGGATGCGGATCATGCCTTTTCCCCGCGATAGAGCAGAAACCGGAGAACCACAAAGACAATCATCGAAATGAGGATCAGAAGGACGGCAATCGGACGGGCGTAGTTCAATCCATAGGTTTCAAACTTTTCGTAAACCAGAACCGGGGCAATCATGGGGTGATAGGCGATGATGATGACGGCGCCGAATTCGCTCATCCCTCTGGCCCACATCATGATGTTTCCGGCCATAATGCTTCGCCAAGCCAAGGGAAAGGAGACGCGGCCGAAGGTTTGCCAAGGGGATGCGCCCAAGGTTCGGGCGACATTTTCCAGCCGCGGATCGACCTTTTGAAAGCCTTCCTTGGCGGAATCGATTAGAAAGGGAACACTGACAAACAGCATCGCAATGACAATGCCCGCCAACGAATCCAGAAACCGAATGCCGACTGAATCGAAGGCCTTTCCCATAAAGAAATTCCGGCCGAAAACGAAAAGCAGGGCAATGCCGGCGGCGGAGTGGGGAATGACGATGGGCAGATCAATGAGCCCTTCGATCAGCCGTTTCCCCGGGAAATGTGTTTTTGCGAGCAGATACGCCAACGGGACTCCCAGCGCAAACCCGATCACGGTTGCGATCAAGGCCGCGTAAAGGGTCAGGACGATGGATTTCGCAACCTCCGAATCCCGCAATGAATCAAACAAGATCGACGGGTTGGCCGCGAGAATCATTTTCAGGATGGGAACGGCGATAAAGGCTAGAATCAATCCGCCCAACAAAAGAAAAACCAGATTCAGACCGTTGAAAGACAGCCGGAATGACCGTCCCGTCTTGATCCCGGCATCTCCTTTTTTCTCGAGGTTTCTCGTCACATCCCCATCACTTCGCTGGTAGCGGCGCCCTCTTACGTCAGAACCCTGCCCGAACGGGTGAAATCATACCCCCCCAACCCCCGGACACTCTCCTGGAACACCTCCCCCTGGAGGATGTCGAGCAGGGATTGAACGGTCCCGGAAAAGAAGGTCTCCCGTTCGAGAATCATGTCGAAGCTCTCCTCCGTCAGCGGCACGAAGGCAAGACCGAGCATCCGGGCGACGGCCCCGACCGCGACACCCGCGTCGGCCCGTCCGGCGCGGACGGCCATCCCCACCTCCGCGTGGGTGCACACCGACCGCTCGAAGCCCCGGATCCGCCCCGGATCGATCCCCGCCGCCCGGAGACGCGCCTCGGTCAGGAGGCGGATCCCGGACCCCTC
Organism: Syntrophales bacterium; assembly: GCA_023230905.1. Classification (GTDB taxonomy): domain Bacteria; phylum Desulfobacterota; class Syntrophia; order Syntrophales; family UBA2251; genus UBA2251. Next base: position 2,894 of record JALNWL010000114.1, on the reverse strand, counting down.
CTGGCGGTTCACGAAGGTGATACCGGGCCGGACCAGATCGGAAAACGCGGCAATGCCCTTCGGGTTTCCGGCCGCGGTGACGAACCCCACCTCCCGGTTGAACAGGTGCACGGTCGCCGTCTCCCGATCGCCGAGATACCGGCCGACCACGGCGGGGGTATTGTAGGACCCGGTTTCCGCATCGAGGAGATGACTCCAGGCGACGTCCGTGTAGCCCTCCCCCAGCGCGCGGAGACCTTCCACGCTGCCGGTAACCGCCGAAAAGATGGCGCCGCCCGGGACGGACCGGCCAGCGGCGGCGATGAGCATCGTGAGCAGGGGGTCATCGCTTCCCGCGGCCAGCAGGGCACCTTCGCTCCGGCGGCTCCGCTGCCGGACCTCGGTCAGGTTCTTCCGGGCCTCATCCTCCAGCCACGCATCGATGAGGCGCCTGGAAAAGAGCCATTTCCCCGTGGCCTTGGTCCCCGGCAGGCGACCGGTCTTGAGGAGGGCATAGACCTGCTTCTCATGGATATGGAGATACCGGGCCAAGCCCTGGGTGTTCATCCATTGATCTTGCGCCGTCTGTGCAGTGTCATTTTCCATGGTCTCGCTCCTGGTAACCGGAAAAATTGGATACCGCTCCGAGTGCGGGGGATCATAAGAAAAAGCATTGAAAAACTCAAGAAAGAAATTCCCTAAAACGACCTTTTCTTACTATAATATCCCAAAACGAACGCTTAGGTCGAAACACGCTGAAGAAATCGATCTGTCAGATCAGGATGATGAAAGGATAAGGATAGACCATGCTTCTCATTGACGCAGGATTTGATGATACCGAAAAAGAGCTGTAAAATCAAGGGATAACCGTGGTATCCCCCGACCGCGAGGCAAAATATCCTCCACCGGCGGACAGGGTCCTGACGGAAGCGTGGGTGCGCCCCTTCCCGTGGGCGGGAAGACCCGTGCTGCCCCTGCTTCCCCTCGGGAGCCACCAGTGGAAACCCACTATCGGCAAAGCGAGAAAAACCTGAAGGAGGTCCATCATGGCAGGGATGATTTTTTACCGCGAGAGAAGGAAGGTCAAGGAAGGGGAGAAGAAGCCCCGCTTCAAGCTGGTCGCCGTAGCGGGCCTGGATCTCGACATCTACGCCGATCACCTGCGCAAGACCGAGCTGGAGCAGATCGCCCAGGCCGTCGGGGCCGAGCTTGTCCAGTTGAAGGGCGGGGAAAAGGCCCACGACGCCGAAATCGAAGTCAAGTAAGGAAAAGACGACCATCTACAAAGACGCCGCCGCCGGATCGCGGACGGAGACCTGAGGGACGCCCGGCCGGCCTGAAAAATCCGCCGGATGTTCATCCCGTCCTCAGCGCCGCTGGAGCGACAGTGGCAATTCCAGGTTGTTCGCCTCGAGCAGCGCGCGGTTCGAAAGGATGTCCTCCGACGGACCGTCGGCGACCACCCTCCCCTCCCCGATGACGATACAGCGCTCGCAGACGTCGAGGATCAGGTCGAGGTCGTGCGAGGCGACGAGCTTGGAGTGACGAAAGGTCCTGAGGAGTCCGATCAGGGAGCGCCGCGACCGGGGGTCGAGATTGGCCGCCGGTTCGTCCATGGCGAGGATGTCGGGCTCCATGGCCATCACCGCGGCGATCGCCACGGCGCTCTTCTCCCCCGCCGACAGGTGGTGCGGCGGCTTGTTCTTGAGCGCGAGCCCGTTCACCCGGGACAGGGCGCTTTCCACCCGCTCGCGGACATGCGCCTCGTCCAGCCCGAGGTTCAGGGGACCGAAGGCGACATCGTCGAAGACGGTCGGCATGAAGAGTTGGTCGTCCGGGTTCTGAAACACGGATCCGACCTTCCGGCGGATCTCCCCCCGCGTTGTGGCGGTCAGGTTGAGATCCCCGATCGTCACCTGCCCCGACGCCGGCAGCAGGCACCCGTTCAAGTGCTGGAGGAGGGTGGATTTCCCCGCCCCGTTCGCCCCCACGATCCCGACCGATTCCCCGTGGACGATCCGGAAGCTCACCCCTTTCAGGGCCTCCGTGCCGTCGGGATAGCGGAAGCACACCTCCTTGAATTCAATGATGTGGTGGCTCATCGCCAGATCCCCTGCGCAAGAAGCCCGATCCCCTCGGTCACGGGGAAGAAGCGACACGCCCCCAGGAAAACCGCCGTGATCGCGACGAAAACGAGATCGCCGGACTTCAGACGGAGGGTCCCCAGGCGCGGGATATCCCCCGCGAACCCCCGGCAGAGCATCGCCTGGTAGATCCGCTCCGCCCGGTCCAGCGTCCGGATCAGGAGAACCCCGACCAGGCTCGCAAAGACCGTCATACCCCGGCCGCGACCCGCGAAGGCGCGCATGTCCCACGCGCGGACGATCCGCATCGCCTCCTCCGCCAGGACGAAGAGGTAACGGTACAGAAACAGGAGCTGCGAGACGAAGATCGACGGACAGCCGAGGCGTCTCAAGGCATGGCAGACGCCGGGGAAGGAGGTCGTCGCGACGAGCAGGAGCGCCGCGCTGACGGTGAGCGCGAACTTGAGGAGGATCGAGGCGAAGGAAAGCCAGCCCGCCGAGACGGGCAGCCCGGCGACGACCGCGACGGTCCGGGTGTCCAGGAACGGGTTGAAGATCCCGACGAACACCGCGAAGGGCGAGACGATCAGGACCTTACGCAAGATGAACCCGACCGGGATCTCCCCCAGGGTGGCCGCGAGCACCGGAAACAGGAGGAAGGGGATCAGTCCCGCCACGTCGTACTTGGGAAAGGAGACGACCGTGACCAGGAAAAGCCCCGTTGCGATCACCTTGGCGCGCGGATCGAGGGCGTGCACCGCCGTTTTGCGGTAGGACAGCCGGTCCAGACGCCCCAGGTCGAAATACTGCGTGTGGAAATTCACGGGGCCG
>JALNWL010000113.1 GCA_023230905.1 Syntrophales bacterium | reverse complement strand
GACAGGAGCTGCTCCGGTTACTTCTGCGGCACCCCCGGGTCACCGTCGCGGCGGTCACGTCCCGCCGGTATCGGGGGAAGGCGGTTGCCGAGCTCTATCCCGTCTTTGCGGATCTGACCGACCTGGTGTTCATGGATGCCACGCTGGCGGCGTTCGCCGAACTCGCGGAGGTGGTGTTTCTCGCCCTTCCGCATGGCGTATCCATGTCGGTCGCCCCGGGGTTTCTCGCGGCCGGCTGCAAGGTCATCGACCTGAGCGCCGATTTCCGCCTGCGGGAGGCGTCCGTCTACGAGCAGTGGTATGCACGGCACCTGGCGGCGGACACGCTGCCCGCCGCCGTTTATGGCCTGCCCGAACTGTACCGGGATGCCATCCGGCGGACGGTTTTGACGGCCAACCCGGGCTGCTATCCCACCAGCATCATTCTGGGGCTCGCCCCCCTGCTCAAGGCGGGATGGCTCAAGACGGATACGATCATCGCCGATGCGAAGTCGGGCGTCAGCGGGGCGGGACGGGAACCGGTGGTGACCTCCCTGTTCTGCGAGGTGGACGGGGGGTTCAAGGCCTACAAAGTCGGCGGACAGCATCGCCATACGCCGGAGATCGAGCAGGAGCTCACCGCCCTGGCCGGGGAGGCCATCCGGATTTCCTTCACGCCGCATCTGCTTCCGCTCAACCGGGGGATCTTGAGCACCCTGTACGGGACACTGAACCGGGACGCGTCCACGGCCGACGTGAAGGCGCTCTACGAGGCCTTTTACGAACGGGAGCGGTTCGTCCGGATCTGCCGGTCGGGGAACTTTCCTAATCTCGCGGCGGTTCGGGGCTCCAATTACTGCGACATCGGCGTGACCGTCGACGAAAGAACGGGCCGGGTCATCGTCGTGTCCGTCATCGACAACCTGGTGAAGGGCGCCGCCGGTCAGGCCGTTCAGAGCATGAACCTCATGTGCGGTTTCGAGGAGGCCGCCGGGCTGGAGATGCTCCCCCTGTTCCCCTGACTCCGGCCGGTGCGGGCCAGCCGGGATCGAAGCCGTTTCCGGAAAGGAAACCCATGATGTCGGTGCGTTTATACAACACGCTCACACGAAGGAAAGAGGACTTTTCCCCCCTTCAGGTGGGGAAGGCCGGGATCTACGTCTGCGGCATCACGGCGTACGATCTCTGCCATATCGGTCACGCCCGCGCGGCCATCGTCTTCGACGTCCTGGCCCGCTTCCTGAGATACCGGGGCTATGACGTGACCTACGTGAAGAACTTCACCGACGTGGACGACAAAATCATTGCCCGCGCCGAACGCGAGGGCCGGACCATCGGCGAGGTGGCGGAGACGTTCATCGCCGCGCACGACGAGGACATGGCCGCCCTGGGCGTCGAGCGCGCGACGGTCACGCCCCGCGCGACGGAGCATATCGACGGCATGATCGCCCTCATCCGGACGCTCCTGGAGAAGGGCCTGGCCTACGTCGTTTCCGGGGACGTCTACTATGCCGTCGAGCGGTTTGCCGGGTACGGAAAACTCTCCGGCCGCGGCATCGAGGAGATGTTGGCCGGGGCGCGGATCGACGTCAACGAGAAGAAAACGAACCCCATGGATTTCGCCCTCTGGAAGGGGAGCAAGCCCGGAGAGCCTGGGTGGGACAGCCCTTGGGGGAAAGGGCGGCCGGGCTGGCATATCGAGTGTTCCGTCATGAGCCAGCGTTATCTGGGAGACACGTTCGACATCCACGGCGGCGGGGAGGACCTCATTTTCCCCCATCATGAAAACGAGATCGCCCAGTCGGAAGGGGCCACGGGCCGGCCCCTGGCCCGCGTCTGGATGCACAACGGCTTCGTGCGCGTGAACAAGGAAAAGATGTCGAAGTCCCTGGGGAACTTTTCGACCATCCGCGAGATGCTGGCCGTCCACCCGCCGGAGGTGCTCCGGCTGTTCATCCTGCAGAGCCACTACCGGTCGCCCGTCGATTTCTCCGACCAGGCCCTCCGCGAGACCCGAACCGGTCTGGACCGCTTCTATGAGACCCGCCGGAAGATCCAGGCGGCGCTGTCCGGGGGGCCGGCGGCCGACGGAACCGCGGGGGAGCGCCTCACGGGGGGGCATCGGCGGCTTTACGAAAAGGCGACGGGGCTTCAGGAGCGCTTCGCGGGCGCCATGGACGACGATCTCAACACCGCCCGGGCGATCGGCTACATCTTCGACGGAGTTCGGCAGGTGAACGCTTATCTGGACGCCGAGGGCCAGGCGGCGAGCCCGGAGAGGACCCTCGTTCTGGCGGCGGCCCGGCAGGCCTTCGACCGGTGCGGAGACGTCCTCGGTCTGTTCCGCCAGGATCCCCGCGACTATTTCGCGATGGATCAGCGGCGGGAAACCGGCCGCCGTGGACTGGAGGTGGCCGAAATCGAAGATCTCATCGCGCAGCGCCTGACAGCGAGACAGGCCCGAAACTGGGCCCAGGCCGACGCCATCCGTCAGCGGCTCGCCGAGCACGGCGTCATCCTCCAGGACGGTCCCGCCGCTACGACCTGGAAGTTCGCCTGAGCCGATCTGCAACCATTGCGATCCCCGCGCGCGGAATGCGATGAACGGTTCGGGAGGCGGCGGGGACGTGCCCCCATCAGACCACGTCCGCGGGGTACATCCCTTCGATGAGTTCCTGATACTTTTCCAGCACCACCTTGCGCTTCACCTTGAGGGAAGGGGTCAGCTCCCCCGTCTGTTCGGTAAAGGCGTGGGGAACGATCCGGAAGTACTTGATGGTCTCGTATTTCGCCAGGTGCTGATTCCGCTCGGCGACATGCTTCTCGACGATGCTCCGGAAATCCTCCCGCTCCGGAAGGTCCTGCGCGTCGACGAAGGCCAATCCGGCCGAGCGGGCCAGGCGGGCCGCTTCTTCCAGGTTGAGGGTGACCAGGGCGGTCAGGTACTTTCTCCGGTCGCCGATGACGACGAAATTCTCGAACAGGGGGTCCTTCATGAACAGGCCTTCGATGTTCTGGGGGGCGATGTTCTTACCTCCGGCGGTGATGATGAGGTCCTTCTTCCGGTCCGTGATGACGAGAAACCCGTCCCCGTCCAGGTGTCCGATGTCGCCCGTCATGAGCCACCCGTCCGGGGTGAAGGCCGCCGCCGTCTGCTCGGGCATTTTCCAGTAACCGCTGATGATGTTGTCCCCCTTCACGAGGATCTCGCCATCCGGAGCGATCTTCACCCGGTTGCAGGGCAGGGGCCGGCCAGTCGTGCCGAACCGGTAATCCCCCAGCACGTTCAGGCTCACGGGTGCCGTCGTTTCCGTCATGCCGTATCCCTCGATGACAAAAACACCGGAGGACACGAAGAAGTCGGCGATCTCCCGGGACAGGGGGGCGCCGGCGGCGGTCATCCAGCGGACCCGGCCGCCCAGACCTTCGTTCAATTTCTGATAGACCATTTTGTAAGCCAGTCGGTAGCGGAGATCGAGGAGGGGCGGCACGGGCTTTTTCTGCTCCTTGAGCAGGCTGAGCTCAGACCCGACCCGCTGCGCCCAGCGGAAGATCCCCTGTTTCCAGGCGGGCTGGCTCTTCACCTCGGACTGGATGCGGGCGTAGATTTTCTCGCAGACCCTTGGGACGGCCAGAACGATGGTGGGCCGCTTGGTTTTGATGTCCTCGACGATGGTGTCGAAACTCTGGGCGTAGTGGGCCGTGATGCCGACCTTCATCCCGTAGAAATGGCCGGCGATCCGCTCGAAAACGTGGCAGAGCGGCAGGAACGGGACGGTTTCGTCCGTTTCGTAGGCGGGAACGACCGTATCGAGGGCGTCGAAGATCGCCAGGATATTCCTGTGGCTGATCATGGCCCCTTTCGGCGGTCCCGTCGTTCCGGAGGTGTAGACGAAGGTGGCCATGTCCTCCGTGCGAATGGCGTCTCCCAGGGTTTCAAACAGGTCCGGCTCCTCGGCGGCGAGCCCGCGGCCGAGGTCCAGCAGCGCCGAAAAGCTCATCAGGAGCGGATGGGACAGGTCGCAACCGTCGGCTTCGATCACGACGATCTTCTGGAGCTCCGGCAGGTCGGCGTTCATCTTCAGCGCCTTGTCGGCGGCGGCCTGGTTTTCCGCGATGAAGACCTTGGCGTCGGAATTGCCGAGGATGTAAGCCACCTCCGCAGCCGGCAGGGTGACGTAGATCGGGATCGTGATGGCCCCGATGCAGATGATGCCCATGTCCGCTCCGATCCACTCCAGGCGGTTTTCGCTGAGCAGGCCGACCCGGTCCCCCCGGCGCACGCCGAGGCGGTACAAGCCGAGTCCCAACGCCCGGGCCGTGTCGTAGTACGTTTTCCAAGTCCAGCCCTGCCACTGATTACGCAGCCGTTTTTCGACCGCCAGACGCTCACCGTATTTCTGTGCCTGGTGACGAAAAATCTGCGCCAGATTAACCTGTGACATGCCTTTTGCCTCCTTGTTGTCGGTGGGACCCTCATAAGGTTTTTTGATTGACTTGTCAATCAATATATGGTTTGTTCCGCGGTGAGTTCGGGAAACAGGGAGTTTGCACGGCATGGTTAAAACGGTTGGCGCCGCAGGAGCGGGGCCGTCCGGAGATGAAGGGCGTGAAAGCCATTTGGACGAAAGGAGGCAGGAGGAATGTCAGAGATCTTCAAGGGAATTGAACCGATGGTTCACAACAGCAAGATCAGCGTACCTTACAGCTGGTGGGCGGGGGATACGGCCAGCAAGTTCTTCATCAGTTTGCGGGACGCGCGAAAGATCATCGCTCCACGGTGCGGCAAGTGCGGGAAGGTGTTTATGCCGCCGCGCAAGGTTTGCCCGACCTGTTTCACGGAGAACACGGACTGGGTGGATGTCTCGGACGAGGGGACGGTGGTTTCCTACAGCGTGTCCCGGCGGCAGCTGGAGGCGATCCCGGGCGACAAGAAGGTCCCCGTGATCTGGGGGCTGATCAAACTGGATGGGGCTGACACCGCCTTGCTTCACTACCTGGATGAAGTCGATCCCGGGTCGGTGACGATCGGTATGCGTGTGAAAGCGGTTTTTGCTGAGTCACGGACGGGCGGCATCCGCGATATTTCTCATTTTAAGCCTGTCAAGTAGGGAGGGATCATGGACAGAACAGCAATCATCGGCGTCGGAATGACGACCATCGAAGCGGAAAAGCGGCGGGAGACCTTTGCCGACATGACCTGGGAGGCCGTAAACAAGGCGTTGAGCGATGCGGGAATGACCATCGCCGACATCGACAACGTCGTCACCACGTCCAGCGATTTCTGGGATGGACGGACGATTTCCCTGATGGCGGTGGGGGATGTGAGCGGCGCGGCGGAAAAGAACGTCTCCTGCGTGGAGGGCGACGGGACGTACGGGGCTTTTTACGCCAACGCGCGGGCGCTGTCGGGTTCCTACAAGACCACCCTGGTCACGGGACACTCCAAGGGTTCGCAGTGCGTCTCCAGCCTGATCACGAATGCGGCCTTCGACCCCATCTACGAGCGGGTGCTGGGCATGGACATGATCACGGCCAGCGCGATGCAGGCGAACGCCTATATGAACCGTACGGGTGTGAAGCCGGAGGATGCGGCCCTGGTTTCGGTGAAGAACCACGGCAACGCCCTGAAGAATCCGATGGCGCAGCTCCCGATGAACATCACCGTTGACGATGTGATGGCCTCCGAGATGATCGCGGACCCACTGCGCAAGCTCGACTGTTCGCCGGTGTCGGACGGGTGCTGCGCGGTGATCATCGCGCACGAATCGGTAGCCACGAAGTTCAAACAGAAGCCCATCTGGATCCGGGGACTCGCCTTTTGTACGGACAGCTTCTTCTTCGGCGACCGCGATCTGGCCCGAAGCAAGGCCCTGACCGAGGCCGCGAAGAAGGCGTACGCCATGGCCGGAATCAAGGACCCGCGGAAGGAGATCGATCTCGTCGAGCTCTACGATGCCTTCAGCTACCAGGAACTGCTCTGGCTCGAAGAGATGGGGCTTGCGGACTACGGCAAGGCGGCCGCACGTCTCAAGGCGGGAGAATTCAACCTGGACGGCGCGTTGCCGGTGAATCCGTCGGGGGGGCTGCTGTCGGGTCATCCCGTGATTGCCGCGGGACTTTACCGGATTGCCGAGATCGTCCTGCAACTGCGGGGCGACGCCGGGGCGCACCAGGTGAAGAAGGCCAAGACGGGTCTGGCCCACGGCGTGAACGGTCTGTGCGGTCAGTCGCACTGCGTCTGGATTCTGGACAAGGAAAAGTAGGAGGAAGAACTATGGCGAAGCGAGTAGCAATCGTAGGAACGGGGCAGACCTTCCACAAGAGCCATCGTCCGGATGTGAACGGTCAGGAACTCATCAACGAGGCGGTTCAGCGCGCCCTGGCCGACGCCGACCTGACGATGAAGGATATTGACGCCATCCTCATCGGGAACATGGATCATTTCGAGGGGATCAACTATGTGGACTGCTGGAGCGTCGACGGCTGCGGCGGGGTGATGAAGCCGGTGATCAAGATCACCACCGGCGGGACGACGGGGGCCTCCCTGGCCATCGGCGGCTATCACATGGTCGGCAGCGGTATGTTCGAGAAGGTCCTGATCATCGGCTGGGAGAAGAACTCCGAATCGGATACCACCGGCGCCATCACGACGGCCTTCGACCCCATCTGGGACCGGCAGGTGTTTGCCGGCGCCATCTCCGGTCTGGCCGCCGAGGCGCAGGCCTATATGGCGCGCTTCGGCGCGTCCGACCGGGACGGCGCCCGGGTTTCGGTGCGGGACCGAAAGCACGCGATGAACAACCCGCATGCCCAGCTCCGGAAAGAGGTGTCGCTGGAAGACGTGCTGGCCTCTCCGATGCTGGCGGATCCCATTCACCTGCTCGATGTCTGCCCCCGGAGCGACGGCGCCTGCGCGGTGATCATGGCGAGCGAGGACAGCGCCGAGAAGATCTGTCCGGTTCCGGACTGGATCTGGGGAACCTCCGCGCACAACACGTATTCCTACCTGGGGGACGGCGACTGGGGCCGGCTCACCAGCATGGAGCAGTGCGCGAAGGAGGTCTTCAAAAAGGCGGGGATCAAGGAACCCCGGAAAGAACTGGACGTCATCGAGATGTATCAGCCCTATTCCTTCGCCGGTCTCATCTGGATCGAGGACATGGGGATCGTCGGCCACGGCGAGGCGCCGCAGTTCGTGTGGGACGGCAACACCGACATGGGCGGGGAGCTGCCGGTCAACCCCTCCGGGGGCGTGATCGCCTGCAACCCCATCGGCGCGACCGGCCTCATCCGCTGCGCGGAGGCGGCGATGCAGGTCATGGGCAAGGCGGAAGGGCGGCAGGTTCCGGACGTCAAGTTTGCCGTCAGCACGGGTTTCGGGGGCTGCATGTGGACCAACATGCTCCTTCACGGCAAGAGAAAACCGAATTGAGAGGTGAGACCATGGCTGAAAAGGAACAGTTGATTATCGAATCCGGCGATGCGGCGCAGCCGTTCAAATATGCGGTGGGAATGCACGGCAGCAAGTTTTTCACGGAAACCCGCGACAACATGCGCCTGATGGGTCTGAAGTGCCCCAAGTGCGGCAAGGTCTACGTCCCGCCGCGGGGCGTCTGCGGGAAGTGTTTCGTCGAGATGGACGACTGGGTCGAGGTGGGTCCGAAGGGCGTGATCGGCACGTTCACCATCCTGCGCTTTGCCTTCATCGACCCGGAGACGGGCCAGCAGAAGCCGGTTCCCTACGGGTACGGGTTCATCAAGCTTGACGGGGCCGACACCCTGCTGCAGCACTATATCGACATCAAGGATGAGAGCAAGGTCAAGATCGGCGCCCGGGTGGAGCCTGTTTACGCCCAAGAGCGCAAAGGGATCACCCGGAACATCGAGTATTTCCGGATCATCGATTGATGTATGGCGCCGTCTGACGTCATCGAGATCAATGCCGCGAAGCGGACGTTGAGGCTCAAGGACGCGCTGAGCGGGAGCATCTTTACCGGTACGGACAAGGTTCG
>JALNWL010000112.1 GCA_023230905.1 Syntrophales bacterium | reverse complement strand
GGGGGCGACGCGGTCGAGGCAGGCAGGTGATGGACCGACGAACGTTTCAATCCACGCCCCCGCGCGGGGGGCGACACGAAAACGGGTTGACCAGCTTTCCTGCAGTATGTTTCAATCCACGCCCCCGCGCGGGGGGCGACCATATCAACCCGACAGAGGCGGGGCTCCTGAAGGGTTTCAATCCACGCCCCCGCGCGGGGGGCGACGTACTACTGATAATCCTTTGAATTAAAAAACAAAATGTATCCACTTTCGCGAAGGTCCCTTCAAGCCAACGGCACGATATGAAGTTGTCAAGGATCGTGATCTAGGAAACGATATAAACTGAGGTGTTACGCCGATCGCGAACATCCCCGGGAAATCGCGTTCGCTTGGGGTTCGCGGCGTCCTTCAGACGATCAGCGGTCCTTCCTGATCCACTGATTTTTTCGCCCCGATATGCTCAACACGCCGTTTCCAATTCGATCCCAAGAAATAAAATCGCAGGCTGTCCGCCTTGGGATTGATCTCGTCGATTAGCTTCTGGCGAAGCGTTGCCCACTGCGCCGGATCGACGATGCATTCAAAAACAGAATATTGGACTCGTTGACCATAGTTTTGGCAGGCTTTTGCCACGCGCGTTAGCCGCCGCGTGCCTCCTGGATCTGATGTCGCCACATCATAGCTGACCAGTACAAGCATGGCGCACTCCTCACTTCCAGATAAACGGCGGATATCCGTCGAGGTCGCCTCGAAGGTGCCGCGCCATCAGCAATGCCTGTGTGTGGAACAGCAGGCCGATCTTGACTTTCTCATCGAGAAACGGATGAAGGATTTCCTCCTGCTTCCTCTCCTGATAAGCGACCAGCACCGTCTTGCGCGTCTCGTCCGTCATCAGGACCGCCCCGGATTCGGACTTCTGGAATCCCTTCCCCTGGACCTGCTGCCGGTTGATCAGCGACAGCGCCAGCCGGTCCGCCAGAAACGGACGGAATTCTTCCATCATGTCGAGGGCGAGGCTGGGCCGGCCGGGCCGGTCCCTGTGGAGGAAGCCCACCGCCGGATCGAGCCCCACCGTCTCCAAGGCAGAGCGGATGTCGTGGACCAGGAGCGTGTAGATAAAAGAGAGCAGGGCGTTGACGTTGTCCAGCGGAGGCCGGCGGTTCCGCTCCTGAAAGGAAAACTCCCCCTTTTGCGCGACGATCAAATGGTCGAATACTCCGAAATAGAGGTGAGCGGCATCCCCTTCCCAGCCGCGAAGGACGTCGAGCGACTGCTCCTGATTCAGGAGATCGATATAATTGCCCAGTCGCTTCGCCGCAAAGGATACCTCTTCGGCCGCCAGTTTATCCGCATGGTCGCGCAGCGCCCGCTGCAGAACCGTCCGGCTGTTGGCGATTTTTCCGGTCAGAACGGTGCGCGCGATTCCGGCGGAGGCTTGCAGGTCGTCGGCACGCCGGTACTGTTCCCTCCGAAGCAGGACATTTCCCGAAACCGGCCCCTGCACCCGTGCCAGAAAGCGGCCGCGCTCCGTCAGGAAACTCACGCCGACGCCGTTCTCGGCGCAGAAGCCCATCAGAAACGGGCTGCACGAGACGTTCCCGAAGCAGACGATGCCGCCGATCGTGTGAACCGGAAGCCGAAGGCGGATTTCCTTCTCCACCTTGACGACGATCGTCTCCCCTTCCTTGGCGAGGTAGGCGCCCTGTGTCGTGACGAACAGGGTGTTGAGGTGTTTTTTCATGTCTTTACCGGCGAATGTTTCAATTGTTTCCGGCTCTCCGGCTCTGTCAAGTAATTCTCCTCTGAGACGACCCTTTTGCCTGTTTTCTTCTCCAGATCCTTACGCGCTGTTCCGGCGACTTCGCCTCCTTTGCGCGCGGCTTCCTTGCTTTCATCGAAACCCGTGGCATCGTCAACCCTTGTGATTTCAGTTGTTGCCGCCTCCCCAAGCATTGAGAAAATCAGTTCCAGATCAGTCATGTGATCCCGGAGGTTTTCTCTCTTCAATCCTTTCAACTTTTTATGCTCGTGAGGTGTGACGCCGAATGCTGCCTTGGCGATCTCTGCTGTAAGGATCGCATATTCCTGTTCCTCCTTCACTTCCCGCTTCTTCCATTCATCCGTGAGTTCTTCCCGGATGGCGATCCCGCGCATCCGTTTCTCGATCCAATCGTCGGAGTATCCCTTGGCCTTATAGATCGCGCGCGTCCTCTTGGTGGCCAGTTCCGGATTCTCGATCTCCTGCACCCGTTCATAACCGACTTTGGCCAGCCAGCGTTTGAACGGTTCGGCTTTGGGGGATGGGATGGACTGGATGATACGGAAAAGACCTTCGGTATTGGAGCAGTCTGTTACCCGCATCTTGCCGTCCGGCGCCGTCAATTTGAACTGTCGACAAATTGTCGACAGTTCGAGACCATCCTCGCTCTTCACACGAATCTTCATTTTAAACCAATAATCGCGAGGATTAACGCTATCCGTTAAAACTTCCACAACATCAATCACGGAAAACCACCATTCATCATGATGCAGAGTCTTTCGTATACCCTTGCCGCGAAAGATTGCGATTTTGGTTTCCATTCCCCCCTCCTTCCTGATCTTCATGGTTCTGCCAGCATCCGCATCAGATAAGTCTTCACCGACCGCCGCTTCTGGATTGTCTTCGGCAGGCATTCGGATATAAGCGAGCAGCTCTCGCACCTTTTTTCATACACGGGCGGTGGCGTCTGGCCGGAGGCGATCAGGTCATGCGCCCGGATGGCCGTCTCTTCGGCCTCCAGCCGCAGGTTTTCGTCAAAGGCCACGTCGAAACGATGGCGGGTCTGGCCGTAGAAGAGCGCCCCCGCCGGGATCGTGACCCCGAGCATCTCCTCCAGGCAGATCGCCTGGGCACAGAGCTGCACCTTGTCGCAGTCGTCCGCTTTGGGCTTCCCCCGCTTATACTCCACGGGGAAGGGGTGCCAGATATCACTGTCCGTCTGATGATGAAATTCGATCACATCGGCAATGCCCACAATGCCCAAGCGCAGGGAACGGATGAAGACGCCTCGGCTTATACGTACATCGCCTCTCGTCTCCTGTCCAAGCTCATGGACCCGTTCGTGAAAAATTCGCCCTTCCACAGTCAAACGATTTTCATCCCACACCTGTTCGATAAACATCAAGGCGCACTGCCGGGGACAAAAAACCATGTGCTGCAATGATGAAAGCGGCAACAGCTCGTCTTCTTTATACATGTTTTTCATCTATACTACTTGGATACCCGGCATCGTATCCTGGTTGAAATCCCAGATGATGTATGGCTTCCCGCCTTCTCCCATCACGGCGAAACCTGCCTTGACTCCTTTCGGGACCCGGCTTTTGTGGAAAATGACTTCGTAGTCATGGAAGCTCCTTGCCGCTTCGACGCCTTCTTTCTTTTTTATGTCAACAAGGTCAAATAATTTGTGGGCTGGGGCGCATCCAAGCTTTGCCTGCTGAAGCCGCTGCTGGTCGTTCGTATCGGTGCCGATGTGCTGGAAGACAAAGATCGGTTCCTGAACAGACATTACCCCCTTGCTTGCTGAACGGTCATGGTCATACATTTTGAGAAGGGCTTCCCAGAGAAGGACAAGATCGTCTTCGGAGAATTTCGTATCCTCGGCAAGATGGGCGCTGATGAATCCTTTGGCGACATAGAGGCCATAGGGGATGAAGGCTTTGCGACCCATGGTCCGGAGCTGGTCTTCAGGTTGTTCCTTCTCCCATTTCAGGTAGTCCTCGCTTGATTTTGCTCCCTTGACATCCTCGGCGACAGCCATGCGCGTGATCGAAATATCGAGAGGTAAAACCGGATCAACGGAACGGGCAAAAGAGAATTGTACCGGCCCCCGTACCTGGCCCGCATTTGGTCCGGTACTCATGACGGCACCAAATGCGCGGACGTCATAGAACTTTTCACACATCCAATCCTTGGCTAATGCAACTTTTCCCTTACTCGCTTTTTTGTCCGGCGTATAGCCTCCCGGCGTTGCCTCATGGGAGCAGACAATGGGCCGATTCAGGTTCGTGGCATGTTCGATGAAGATGGCGTTGGGCGATTGATTGCTGCCGGCCATCTGAACGTAGTTGCGTACCCGTCGCTTCAGGGCAACGTCCGAGACAAGACCATGCATATCCTGGGGGTCGATGCGCGGGGTGTTTCCCGCGTCGGGATCGCCGTTGGGGTTTCCGTTTTCGCAATCGAAAAGCATCATGAACTCATAACGATTTTTGATAAAGTCACTCATTTTCTCCCTCCTTATTCTGTTTGGTAGCAGTGTCAGATGTATTATTTCACATGTTCGCCATCTGCTGGTAATAGCCAAGGGCGAACAGGCTTTGCTCCTCCAGGGATAGCGTCTTGGGGATCGTGTCTTTGATTCTTCCCCAGATGGCGGCGATCTTCTTCTCGTACCTGTAAGATAGATCTCCAGTAAGTTTATTGAGATGAGCTTGGCTGTTTCTCGTCAACCGGCCAAGCACCAAGGCAGGGGTGCTGCTGGCGGCGGCAAAGTACCTTTGCACCACGCCAGCCCCCACATCGCCCAATGCCTCCCGCTGTAAAGCCGCCAAGACCGCCATCAAGCGGCCACAATGATAGGCCGCGTGCGGGTGTTCCTCGTTCAGATTAGCTTTCAAGTCGTCAGCCATTGTTTCGCCTCCTTTTTTTCGTTCTTTGCGTATATGATAAGCCTTCATCAATCCCATGCCCGCATGATTGACGGGGGTGTCTTCAAGAATATCGACTTTTAAGCGATGAAGGACCTGCGCAAGGGCATAATCCGGGATGATTTCATTTCTGACCGCTGCCCGCCACATCCTGGCGATAAAAGGCGCATTCAGATTGTCCAGCTCCCGGACCGTGGATCCCATAACCGCCATGAATTTAGGATTCGGAGCCAGACCTCCGCCGCCGCGACGGACAATGGAAAAGTCAGCGAACCATGACAGAATGTTTGTTACCAGCTCCTCGAATTGCCCCTCCATCCAGTCTCGAATCATGACCCGACCGCTGGCCCCGGAAAGCGTCAAGGCGTAATAGAAATTATCCGCCAGGTCCGGCCGTTTTCCCGTTCTTATCGCTGCCAATAACTCTGCTGCTCGTTGCTGGGCGTTTCGTTTCTGTTGTTCTTCGCTTTCCACGAGCCAGGCAAGGGGATCGTCCTCTTTTGGTAGATCCTTCTTTTTGAACCAATGAATCACCTTGGCCCCCGCCAAGCGCTGGCTGTGTTTCTTGATCAGTTCATCCAAGGCGGCGCGATAGCTGTTGGTGGCACTTTCAGACACGGCGGCATTGTATGCCTGTTCAAAGCCGTAGGAGCAGAAGGATTCCTGCTTGAAACTGCACAGCGAGTCTCCCGCAAACATGCCTCCCACATCCGACAATCCCGAGATCTTTGGCGATACCCGGACCGGTTCGATGAGGTCTCCCGTGATGAAACATCGGAATGTATCTTTTGCACCGGATTTACTTTTTCCTTTTGTCGTAGCTTTTGTTGGGACGAACTGGCTTCGCAAGTCTTGCCACCACCCATGCCACACAGCGGATTCAACGGGATAACGGCTTCCTAACCGCAATGTGACCTTATCTGTAGGCTTTGCCTTGAGGACAGTCAGCTTTGTTCTTACCCTGGCAAGAACATCGGGATTCTCCATCTTTTCGGCAACGATCCGTAGTTCGGGCATGAAACGTCCTGCATCCTTCAGCAAGCTAAAGAAATAGCCGTGCTTTTCCTGTAGCTTTCTTTCTTCGGGATTCTTGCTGTGCAGGCTGACAACCTCCGCCGATTCGACAAGAAAATGGCTTTTAGTCATACCTTGAGCCTTCATCTCCGAAAAGCTGAAATCAGGACATTTCAAAAATTCCTGTCCCCTGTTATTTCTTAGACTGACGTCGCCCAATTCGATGACATCGAGAAAGTCGCCTTTTTCATCACAGCATATCGCCCAGCGGACATCCTTCGGCTTATAGCCCGACTCCAGAGGCACCCCGGTATCGTTATATTTTATGAGGGCTTCGAACATGTATCCTCCCTTCTTACGCCTTTAAGCACCGCTTCGCTTTCGTAAGGCGGAATATCGATGAGTCCGGCCTGAACCTTTCCGCGGAATAGGCTGACGCAGGGAGAATCTTCATCGGTCCCCGGCCGGGATAGGTCGAATACGTCATAAAGCATAAAACCCAAATCCATGTTCAAAGTCGATGGCGCAAGGGGTTCTGCTGCAGGATCAACCAATTCGAAATAGGCCGGGAATTCCCGGCAACCGAAATAAGGTTGATAGACACACTTTCCGCAGGCGGCGCGTCTCCGGAACTGGGCCTCCATGCCCTGCAATCTGTCTTCAAAACCAGGCCAGGGGCGAATTTCCGCATGGAGACGGTACCGCACATTTTTGAGCGCCATCGTCTGCCGCTGTGTGCGTCCCTTCTCATCGGTGCCCAGCAGGGAGCGATCGCCGTCCGCCCAGATAGGCTCCGGCGCTTCCTTACCGGCCATCCAGCGCAGAACGGCATTATACGGAACCTTCTCCTTGACTTCGTTGCGTCGCAGGGCCACATAGACAGGCGATTCGCGAATCTCGATCTTTCTGATCTGCCATCTGAATTCCTTCGGTTTGCAATAGATGGCGTCGAAAATTCCCCTGGCTGCCGAGGGCGTGATCACGGGGTAACTAAACCTCTCCACCTTGAGCACGGGCTGGGTGAAACAGGCAAAGTCACCCCATACATCCAGGGCTTGATCCTTCGGTTTCATTGCCTCCCTCCTCTCTTTGAAAAATTATCCGATAATACATTCCAACGATTCCGGCGGCATGAGGCCACGCCGTTTATGATAATGATCCTTGTTCAGATAGATGAACCAATCATCGGAAGTGTCATTTTTGCCCACGGGGACAGGTGCCATCCACCGGCTGATGGGATCGTCTTTCTTGGGTCGGTAGAGGCTGATGGCGTGGGCGGCGGCCTTGACCATCCAGGCTTTCGTGAGGCGATGGGAGCGGACTTCGGATGATAATTTTTCGTGTGCCTCAAGGTCATAGGGAACCAGTACATTGACTGAAGCCTTGGGAATCAAATAATAGTGTTGCGCCGTGTCCACGAAATCCTGGCGCAATATGGCATCCTGGAGTGGCTTGTTCTGGTTTTCCGGTTTTGCCACGTCATAGACCTCACGGTAATATCTCGTGAAGAGGTTTGGGTCGTCGATGTCCATTCCTGCGCTTCCCAAACTCCGATAGAGCAATTTGGTTATGCTCGTCGCCTGACGGTAGGCGGAATCGGGATATGCCTCTTCGGGAATGAAAATAACCACGTTTCCCGATTCCATCAGTCCATTCCGGTTGCACCTGCCAGCCGCCTGGGCGATGGCCTCCAAGGGGGCCACCGCCCTGTAAACCGCGGGGAAATCCACATCCACACCAGCCTCGATGCATTGGGTGGAGATCAGCAGGCAAGGCAGGCCATCTCGCAGGCGCCGCCTTATCTCGTGGAGCGTTTTACACCGATGGGATGGGCACATGCTTGTGGAGAGGTGAAAAAGATCGTCACCGATTCCCATTCTTTCCAACTCATCAAGTAGAATATGGGCGTGTCGCTTTACATTGACGATGCAAAGGGCCTGTTCATGATTTGCCACTCTTCCCGCCAATTCCGGCCAGCGGATCGGTTGATCGATGTCCCGGGGCCATTCCAGCCGATGTCTTTTTATCCGTCGAAACAGATGCTTTTGTGGGGGAACGATTTCCTGCGGTTGCCATCCTGTGGTGCAAAATCTCTTGACAGGCTCGTTTAATTCCGGGAAGGCGGGCTGTGTTGCCGTGGAGAAGACCACGGTCGCGCCGTAACGCGGGGTGGCGAGACGAGACAGAGTCGCCAATGTCGGTATGACTAGAGGTGTGGGCAGGGTTTGGACTTCATCAAAAAGGATGACGCTCTTTGAGAGGTTGTGCAGTTTGCGGCAGGCAAACGGCCTATTGGAAAAGAGAGATTCG
>JALNWL010000111.1 GCA_023230905.1 Syntrophales bacterium | reverse complement strand
GGGGGTGGTGGATGAGTGGTCCACCATCCCCCACCTTTACCAATCTCACCTTATGAAAACCAGCACGACCAGAGCATAAGACGGGCGTGCACCCGTCCGGATGGGAGATCGTTTAATCCTGGGCAACGTCGTGAGCCGTGGGGGAAAATGATCTTGACATCGGGGAGAAAATCAGTATTCTGAAGTTGCGAAAATCATACCGGGAGGCCATCCGTCAATGGCTATTTCAGTTTGTGGTTTAAACATCCGGCTGGTCATGGAATCCGTCACCCGTAAGGGCCGGGGGGCTTGTATGAGCCTTCGCAATTCCATGACCTTTTTCTATGGGAGGGGACGTATGGGCGCGAAGGGACGGTCAAAGGCTACACCGGAACAGCGGGAGCGTCACCGGCAGGGGTGCCGGGCGGCGGCAGCGTCAAGGCTGAAACGGCAACGATGGATCGAGGCGCACGAGGGCGTGCTCGAAAAGTGCGATCTTGCCCGGGACCAGGGCATTGACGTCGAAGCGATCCTAAAGGAAGCGATTGCAGAAAGGGGGGCAGCGGAGCGCGAACTGATCAGGAATACCCGGCGGGTGTTCGACACGATTCACAAGCTACGGGATCGAGGCGTTGACGTCGAGGCGGCCATGAATGATTTTTACCGGCGCGAAGGTATTATCTAAAGGGGGGCGGGTCTGTGATTCGGTGGCCGGAACAATTGTTCCGCTTCCGACATTCTCAATGACTCTTGTACTTGCCATAGCGAAAGGGCCGCAAGCGACACGAGATCAGGTTGAAAAGTTGTTGCGATCATTCTGAAGGCGTAGAGACCGACCGAGGCCGGGTGGAAACGCCCGGCCTTTTTTATTTTCTGAAAAAATTCCTCTACTGCTTACATTGTGCTTACACGATCCCACCAAACAAAAACGGCTTCCGGTTAAATTCGCCGAAAGCCCTTTATTATCTGGTGCCTGGGGAGGGGATCGAACCCTCACAATCTCAAGGATCGAGGGATTTTAAGTCCCTTGCGTCTACCAATTCCGCCACCCAGGCCTTGTCGTGCGCGCCTCACGCTATAGTATGTTTGTTTTAGGGTGTCAACTAGATCGTCCTCCGGGGCCGCGCCCCTTCCTCGGGACCGCTTTTGAAGGCGTTTCCGAAAGGTTCGACCGTCTTGAATTAGGTTGAAGAGCCTTTCTTCAATGTGCTAATGGCAGATCAATACTCAATGCAAGAGGATGCGAAGATGCAAACGGTCGATATCCTGGTAACCGGCGGAACCGTCCTGACGTTCGACGATAAGGACACGAAACTGATCGACGGGGCGCTGGCCGTCCACGGCGACCGCATTGTCGCGCTGGGTCGCCGGGACGAATTGGCCCGAACCTTTGAGGCCAGGGAGACGATCGACGCGACCGGCGCCATCGTTATGCCAGGGCTCATCAACGCCCACACGCACGCCGCCATGACTTGCTTCCGCGGCATCGCCGACGACATGGAACTCATGGACTGGCTGAACAATTACATCTTCCCGGCCGAGGCCCGCAACGTGAACCCCGAACTGGCCTACTGGGGCAGCCTGCTCGCCTGCGCCGAGATGATCAAGTCGGGGACGACCACCTTCGCGGACATGTACATCTTCCAAGGGGAAACGGCCCGCGCGGCCAAAGAGGCGGGGATGCGGTGCCTGATCGGCGAGGTCCTCTTCGACTTCCCCTCTCCCAACATCAACACCCCCGCCGAAGGCCTCGCCTATACGGAAAAACTCATCCAAACCTGGGCCGACGACCCGCTCGTCAACGTCATGGTCGAACCGCATGCGCTGTACACGTGCTCACCGGATCTTTTGAAGGACTGCAAGGCCCTGGCGAACCGCTACCAGGTCCCCCTCGCGACGCACCTGCTGGAAAACGCGGGCGAGGTCAAACAGCTACGGGACAAGCTGGGCCGCCGGGCGACGGCCTTTCTTGAGGACATCGGCCTACTCGATGAACGGTTTATCGGCTTTCACTGCGTCATGATGGACGAACAGGACATGCGCCTCTTCGCCGATCACGGCTGCAAGGTGGTGCACAACCCCGAGAGCAACATGAAGCTGGCCTCCGGCGTCGCGCCGATCTCCGCCATGCTCGGGCACGGGATCGCCGTCGGTCTTGGCACGGACGGTTGCGCGAGCAACAACAACCTGGACATGTTCCAGGAGCTGGACACCGCGGCCAAACTGGAAAAGTCCGCCCGTCTCGATCCCACGGTCATGTCGGCCCGGACCGTCCTCAGGATGGCGACGTCCGACGGGGCGAAGGTCCTCGGCTTGGATCATCTCGTCGGCACACTCGCGGTCGGCAAAAAGGCCGATCTCTGTATCATCGATATGAACAAGCCCCATTTGACGCCCCTGTACGACGAATACTCGCACCTGACCTATGCCGTCTCCGGCGCCGACGTGGACACGGTTCTCATCAACGGCCGGGTGGTCCTGCGGAGCCGGAGACTGACCACGATCGACGAGATCGAGGTCATGCGGCGGGTGCGCGAGATCGCCGTGCGCATTCGCGAGAGCCTCCGGAGGTAAGGCATGCCCGCGCTCGATCTCCTCATCCGGGGCGGAACGGCCCTGACCCTGACCGACGACCGGCCACGGATTCACCCGGCCATGATCGGCATCCGGGACGGCCTCATCACCCTGCTTGAAGAAGGGTTCGCCACCGAATCCCGAAGAGACCTGAGCGCTGCCGAAACCCTTGACGCCTCCGGGACGATCATTCTGCCGGGTCTTGTCAATACGCACACCCATCTCCCCATGACCCTTTTCCGCGGTCTCGCCGATGACCTGCCTCTGATGGACTGGCTGAACCACCATATTTTCCCCGCTGAGGCGCGCCATATTCATCCGGATACCGTCTATGCCGGGTCGCTTCTCGCTCTGGCCGAGATGATCCTGTCCGGAACGACCACGTTCTGCGACGGCTATTTTTACGAGGAACACGTCGCCCAGGCGGCGCTCGACACCAGGATGCGGGGAATCGTGGCCGAGGGATTCCTCGACCCTCCCCTGCCGGAGGCGCCCGATACCGCGGCCCAGGTGCGCCGGGCGGAGCGCTTCCTCGCCAAGTGGCAGGGCGCCTCCCCGCTCGTCACCCCCGCCCTCTTCCTTCATTCACCGTACACCTGCTCGCCAGCCACCCTAACGGCCATCAAGGACGTCGCCCGTCATCACGGTGCACTCTGCTGCATTCACGTGGCGGAAACGAGGGAGGAGACCGCCATCGTCCGGGACCGGTACGGAACGACGCCCGTCCGCCACCTCCACCGTCTGGGCGTGCTTGACGAGAAGACCCTGGCGGTTCATGTCAACTGGGTGGACGAGGAAGAGATGACGATCCTCCTTGATTGCGGCGTGGCCGTCTCCCACTGCCCGGAGAGCAGCATGAAGCTCTCCGCCGGCATCGCACCCGTTCCGGCTCTGCTCAATCGCGGCATTCCAGTCGGACTTGGAACGGATGGTTGTGCCAGCAACAACGACCTCGATCTGTTCGGAGAAATGGACACCGCCGCGAAGCTTCACAAGGTCCGGCTCGAAGACCCGACCGTCATGGACGCGCAGACGGTCCTTCGAATGGCCACCCGCGGAGGCGCGCGCTGCCTGGGGCTCAACGATCGCATCGGCACCTTGAGTCTCGGGTCCGCGGCTGACCTCATCATCGTCGAGCTGAAAAACAAACCCCACCTGACGCCCCTGTACAACCCGTGGTCGCAACTGGTCTATGCCGCCTCAGGTTCGGACGTCGCCACTGTCGTCATCAATGGAAGGATCGTTCTGCAGGACCGGAGGCTTGTCACGATCGATCTCCCCGCTGTGATCGAGGATGTCGAGAGGATCGCCGACCGCATTCGATCATCCTGATCGGATCGCCCGGCAGGGACCTCGAACGACGTCACGAAGGAAGGAGGATTCGCCATGAAGCTGCCCCGCTTTGAAACCCTGACCACACGGTTGACGCTCCTCGGGCTCGGCCTGCTTTGGCTCTTCACCGGCCCTCAGGCCGCTGCTGCGGCCGTCCAGGAGGTCACCCTCTTCCCCGATTCGGCGGAGGTCGTCGAGACGGCAAAGTGCGCCGTACAGGGAAGCGCAACCACCCAGCAGGCCATTTTCACCCTGCCCGCTCAGGCGGACCCGGAAACCCTCGTGACGAAAACCGCTCCGGGCGCCGGCTGGCGGATCGAGGACCAGTCCTGGCGGAAAATCAACCGCCAGGACGATGAAGGGATCCGGGTTTTGAAGGCAAAAATCGCAAAGCTCAAGGAGGAGCGCGGGGGTCTCCAAGCCTCCCTGCAGGGCATCGACACCCAGATCCAGTTCTGGCAGAACCAGGCCAAGGCCAAAACGAAAACGCTCGCGGAGACGGTAAACCTCGCCGCCGCCATCGGCAAGAACAGCCGCCGCGTCTTTCAGGAGAAGGCCCAGTTGGAGCCGCAAATAGAAAAGATCGACCGGGAGATTGCCCTGACCCAGGAGGAGCTGAAACGCGCCACCGGGAGTCAGGAGACGGCCTGGGAGGTCACGCTGCTCCTGGGCGGACGGGGTCCGGCTGAGCTGTCGCTGACCTATTCCTACGTCCTGAACGGTTGTGGGTGGCTCCCCCTTTACCGGATCGAGGCCCGACCCCAAGAGCAGCGGATCTTCCTCGTCTGGGACGCCGAAGTCTGGCAGAGTTCCGGCAAGGACTGGGTCGATACCCGGGTCAACATCGCCACCCTCCAACCTCCGCGATCCCTGACGCCCCCGGAGTTTCGACCCTGGATTATTCAGCCCCGGCCGCTCTATCGCCCCATGGTGCGGAGCAAGGCCGCCCGCGCCGATGACCTTCAGCTCCTGGCGGAGGCGACCGACGAGGGGGTGGGCGTAATGGCCGCGCCCGTGCCGAAGACGAAAAGCACCTTCACCCTCTGGTCGCTGGGGAAGCGAACGATCCCTGCCGGACCGAAACGGAAATTCAGCATCCGGGAGGAATACTGGCCGGCCGCGTTCACCTATCTCCTGCGGCCGAGCGTCTCCAATCAGGCGTTTGTCCGGGCGGATGTCACGCTCGCTGAACCCCGGGACATCCCCGCCGGATCGGGTCAGTTCGTGATCGACGGGGCAGTTCTCGGTAAGCGTGAATTCGCCTTCTCCGGGCGGGAGGGCGAGATCTACTTCGGCGTGGATCCGCTTGTCAGCGCCCGCGCCGAACTGCTCCAGCGCCAGTCCGGGGAAAAAGGGTTCATCGCCGACCGGCAGACGCAGACATGGGACTGGCGCCTTGAGATTCAGAACGAACGGACGATCCCGGTCCGGATCCGCCTCGAAGAGCCGAACCCGCAGGTCCGTGACGAACGGATCCGTCTCAAGACCGTGCTGGATCCGGACACGACGGAAAAGAACGCCGGAACGCTGATCTGGTCTTTCGACCTTGCGGCGGGGGCGAAGAAATCCCTGCACACGACCTATCAGCTCGACGCCCCGAAAGACATGAACCTGGATACGGGCTGGCGCTGATCGCCTCACCCGCTCAGACCAGCGGCCGCCCGTCGTTCAGCATTTCATAGATGCGGATGTACTGAGCGATCATCTTCCGGAGGTCGTACTGCTCGCGCGCCTCGGTCATGATGCGCTTCAACTGGGGCTCACGGATTTCCGGCGGCCGCCGGTGAAAGGCAAGGCTTTTCTCCAAGGCGTAGCGGAGCCCCCCCGCGTCATAGTCCCGGAAGAGAAATCCGTTCCCCATATCCTGGGGCGCCCCGTCCACCTTCAGGCGCAGTTCCCGAATCTTGTCGTGGTACCCGCCGGTGTCCCGGTTGGTGGCCGTTGTCCCGAAGAGGTTTCCGACCTGGTCGATCTGGCCGCAGGGTTCGTACAGGGAGGCGCCGAAGACGTCGTGCGCGGCGGCAAACCCCTGCATGGACAGCTTTTCGTTGTAGGAATGGTAAGCGATCCGGCCCTTGGAGGCATAGGCAATGCGCCCCAGGATATCGACGTGCGTCCGGTCGCTGCCGATCCCGTCCGCCACGATGGCGATCTGCGCGTTTTCGTTCGCCTCAACGAATGCCTGGGCCTGATCCTCCAGGAGCTCCACCCCCTTCTGAACCGGGTCCAGCCGTGAGGGCCAGTAGAAAAGGATCGCGTCCGGGTTGACGTTCAAGCCCGTCTCGTTCTGAAACGCGATCAGATTCTGACGCTTCGCCGCGATGATGTCGTCCTCGGGGCCGTATTTTCTCATGAGGACCCCGCAATGCTCCGGATACATGTTCGACGCCGGCGCGTTCAGGACCGAGATGGCCGAGTCGTGATGATACTTGGCCTTGACCTCGTTCCGGACATTCGGGGGAACGATGGGCCGGTCGAGGAAGAAGTCCTCCACAACCTCCCGAAGGAACCGCTCGCCGACGAAATTGATGAGGGTCGCGTTCTTGATGCCCGTGGCCTGACAATCGACACAGATTCTCCCGCCGTCCTCCGACCAGAAAATCATTTCCGAAAGCTGGCTCAAATCGAGGCCGCCCAGCATCTCGACGGGCAGATGGGCCGTAAAGACGTTGTGGACGGTATGCAGAACGGGGATACCCGTCGCTTTCGCGTAGGCCGTGATGAGGCCTCCCGCCATCCAGTCGTGACTGTGAATCAGCAGACGTCCCTGATGGCGGGCGCGCACCGACTTGATCACGTTGTTGACGACCTGACGCTGGAACTCCACCGCCGTGCGGATCGGATCGCCCGAATAGGCACTCATCAACCCCGAGAAAACCGCGGAGCTGACAAGGTGAATCTTCTTCGAATCGATCTTGTAGCGCACCTCCCGCCATTGGTCCTCGTTCATGCCGCGCTCACGCTGAAAGCGCTTTTTCAGGTTCAGGGTCGCGAGATGGACGTCGATGCCCCGCTCCACCAGGCCCTCGCACAGGGCGGAGACAACCTCGCCCTGGCCGCCGCTCTTTCCGGAAACGTACTGGGCCAGGGCGTCCATGTCTTCGGGCAGCCGACCCGTTTCCGGGGTAATGATGAGGAGCGCCGTCCGCTCCGAGCGCTTCAGGATCTCAAACCGCTTCAGGGCGCCGCCGAGTTCGTCAATCTTGCGCGTCAGAACATAGGTCGGCTGCGCGATCGATCCGCCGTAGGGGTTGAAGTAAGAATGGACGGCGTGATCGTCGCCGGTGGACTCATGCAAAAAATAGATGTGATCGGAAGTCGTCAGGTGCCGCCATTTCGTGAGCAGCTCCGTTCCCGACCGGCGCGCTTCCCCCTCCATCGCCTCGATTTCGTGAAACAGGGCATATTGGGTCAGGGTTCCCAGCCAGCCGGAGGTGTCGCGTCCGACATCCGCCCACGAGGAGGTGGCCAGTCCGTGAATATCGAGTAGGGGACAATCGGCGTCGCGGAACCGCTGTGCGACCGCCGACGGGTTCATACAGAGGATGCTTTCGTGCTTCTCGAGGCTGGCCGGGAGTCCGCGCCAGAAATCGAAGATGCCTGAATCCTTCCAGAGATGCTCGCCGATGTGTTCATAATCATACCCGAGGCAGACGGCTTCCCCGTCAATCCGCGCCAGGTAGCCGGCGTAGTCGTCCGGGGTCAGCGGACGGTGGGGAAAACGAAAGGCCACGTCATCGCTGAGTTCGCGATTGCGGGGCAGGACGATCAGGGAAGATCCCCGGGCGCGGAAGACGGCATTCGGGGAAACGGGTGGATCCTGGTCCTTGAACATGTCGGCCCGCTTTTCACACAGGATCGACTGGTAACCCATGTCGGCGACGACGTCGGCGATGTGGTTGTTGTACATCAATTCGGTGTTCCGAAAGGAGGTCGGAAAAATCCCGAAGAGCCGGCGCATCTTTTCGCGATGCAGGGAGACCTGGGCCCTGAATTCCGTTTTCTGTGGATCTGAAAAGAGGCTGGTAAGGGAGTGGTAGTAGGTCTCGTCCAGGTATTCGACCTGGTCATGCACGCTGCCGGCCTGCAGAAGCTCCTGGAGGGCCTCGATGACGGCAGGCTGGTACACTTCCGCCTGTTCGAGGAAGATCCCCGACATGCTCAGGGTGATCCGAAAGCGGGGGTAGGCCCGGATCAGCTCCGTGAAGAGGCGCGTGGTCGGCAGG
>JALNWL010000110.1 GCA_023230905.1 Syntrophales bacterium | reverse complement strand
GCCGGCAGCATCGCCATGCGCAAACGCATCGGGTACATGTCCCAGACCTTCTCCCTGTACGGCGAGCTGACCGTCCGGCAGAACCTGACCCTGCACGCCCACCTCTTCGACCTGCCCGCGGCCGCGATCCCCGCCCGGGTGGAAGAAATGAGTGCGGTTTTCGATCTGGGCAACGTCATGGACGATCAGGCGGAGCGACTGCCCCTCGGCATCCGCCAGCGTTTGTCCCTCGCCGTGGCCACGATCCACGATCCGGAAGTCCTGATCCTGGACGAACCTACCTCGGGGGTGGACCCCATCGCCCGGGACCACTTCTGGGAACTCCTGGCCGGACTTTCCCGCGAGCGCCAGGTGACGATCTTCATCACGACCCACTACATGAACGAGGCCGGCCGCTGCGACCGGGTGGCCCTGATGAGCCAGGGGCGCGTCCTGGCCTGCGATAGCCCGAAGGAACTCACGCGTCGCCGGAAGTGCCGGACCCTGGAAGAGGCGTTCATCGCCTACATGCGGGAGGATGCCGACGGGGACGACCGCGAAGCGGACGCGGGAGGGGCCGGCGGCCTTGAACGTCCCGCCACGATCTTGACACCCCCGGCGCGACCGGAATCCCGACGCCGCTTCGATATCCACCGCCTTTTCGCCGTGGCGCACAAAGAGACGCTCGAACTCCTCCGGGACTCGGTCCTCCTCCTCTTCGCCCTCCTCGTGGCGCCGCTGCTGCTGCTGGTGTATGGCTACGGCATCAACACGGATATCGATGCGATTCGCTTCGCCGTCCTCGACCATGACGGAACGGCGGCAAGCCGCGCGTATGTCGAGCATTACACCGGTTCGCCCTACTTCCGGGATCGGGGGCAAATCCTGTCTCCGCTGGAGATGGAGCGGGGATTTCAGAAGCTGAATTACTCCCTCGTCATCGAAATTCCGCCGGGGTTCGCCAGAGACCTGAAGCGGGAACGCAGCCCCGCGGTGGGGGTGTGGATCGACGGGACCATGCCGTTCCGGGCGGAAACGGCGAAGAATTACGCGGAGGCCGTCCATCTGGCCTATCTGGCCGAGCAACCGGAGGCGGCCGCCCTCCCGGTCACGGGCGGCGCGGTACAGATCGAATCCCGCTACTGGTACAACCCCAACGTCCGGAGCCGCCTGGCCATCGTTCCGGGCGTTCTGGCCGCCGTCCTGCTGCTCGTGCCCACCCTGCTGACGGCGGTGGCCGTGGTGCGGGAAAAGGAGCTCGGCTCCATCACGAACCTCTACACCAGCCCGGTCACGCGCCTGGAGTTTCTGTGGGGGAAGCAGCTCCCCTACGTCGTCGTCAATGCGGTCAATTTCTTCGCGCTGATCGCGATCATTCTCGGGGTGTTTCAGATCCCGTTCCGGGGCAGCTTCCCGGCCCTCGTCGTCGGGGCCCTTCTCTATCTCGTCGCCAGCACGGGACTCGGGCTGCTCGTCTCCACCTTCACCCGGACGCAGATCGCGGCGTTGGTGGCGGCCTTCGTCCTGACGATGGTTCCCGCGTTCCAGTTTTCCGGTCTCCTGACGCCGGTCTCGTCGCTCACGGGCGGCGCCGCCTTCATGGCCCGGACCTTCCCCGCCCATTACTTTCTCGACATCAGCGTGGGGACCTTCACCAAGGCCATCGGATTTCAGGAACTGGCGGCCCATTATCTTGTCCTGGCCGCGATGTGCGTCGCCCTGACGGCCACGACGGTCGCGCTGCTCAACAAGCAGGAGAAGTAGCGATGGACCGGATCGCCCACATCTACCGGCTGGGGTTGAAGGAGCTCATCAGCATCCGCCACGAATACATCCTGATCTTTTTCCTGGTGTACTCGTTTTCCGCCCTGATCATCGTTACGGCGAAGGGAACCGGGCTTCAGGTGAACAACGCCTCCGTCGCGATCGTCGACGAAGACCGGAGCCCCCTTTCGGCCCGCATCCGGGCGTCCATTCGCAAACCCTATTTTCAGACGCCCCGGGACCTGACCTTCCCGGAGATCGGCGGAACCCTGGCCCGCAACGCCGTGACCTTCATCATCGACATCCCGCCCGGTTTCCAGACGGACCTCCTGGCCGGACGGCGGCCCGAGATCCGGATCCATGTCGACGGCACGGCCATCGGTCATGCGAAGATGGGAACCACCTACCTGAAGAAAATGATCGCCGCCGAGATCTCGGCCTATCTCCTGGGCGAACGGCAGACGCCGGCGCCCGCCGTGCAGCAGACCGTCCGCGTCCGTTACAACCCGAACCGCCAGAACACCTGGTTCATGGGACTCATGATGCTCGTCAACATGATCACCATGCTCTCCATCATTCTTCCCGCGGCCGCGCTGCTCCGGGAACGGGAGCACGGGACGGTGGAACACCTGCTGGTCATGCCGCTGTCCCCGCCGGAGATCATGATCGCCAAGGTCTGGGCGAACAGCCTCGTCGTCCTGACAGGCGCCATTTTCTCACTGTGGCTCGTGGTCCGGGGGGTTTTGGGGGCGCCGGTGGCGGGCTCGTTCCCGCTCTTCCTCGCCGGGACGGTCGTCTATCTTTTCGCCACCACCGGGCTCGGCATCCTCCTCGCCACCATCGCCCGGAACGGACCGCAGCTGGGACTGCTCTGCGTGCCCGTCATCACGCCGATCACGATGCTCTCCGGCGCCATGACGCCGCTCGAGGCCATGCCGGCGTTTCTACAGACCGTGATGTCGGTCTTTCCGACGACGCACTACGTCCAATTCTCGTCGGCGGTTCTCATCCGCGGGGCCGGAACGGCGATCGTCTGGGAAGCGCTCGCGGCCATGGCGCTCATCGGCGCCGTCCTCTTTCTCGCGGCGCTCTTCCGCTTCCGGGCAACCTTCCGCTAACGGTCGCCTCGACCGTTCCGTCAAGCGGGCAGAGAAAGCCCCGCCCGGCGATTCCAGCGCCGCCACCGCCGCCGGTACAGAGGGGCGCGGGGCGCGGGCTTCAGCCGGAGCGCCGCCACCCGGTCGTGCCAGGCCCGGTACGCCTCCAGGACGCGCGTCAGGCAGTCCGCGGAATAGGCGTCGAGCGCGGCGGCGGTCGGAGCGCCGCCATCGAACAGGGTCCTCTCCCCGCGGACGAACGCGTCCTGCAGCTCCGCCTGCTCCCGCCGGAAGGCCTCCACGGCCGACGGATAGTTCGTGAGGCACAACCGGTAGAGCCGTTCATGGCGCCACCACAGGGAGTCGTCGGCCCGCGCCGCGGGCATCCGCCCGCCGGCATCCATCAGGGTCGTCCCGGGCAGGGTCAGGGGAAGGAAGACGGCCGTGCTCGGGATCGACGTTCCGGTCATCCAGCAGGTGGACGGTCCGGCGGGGCGCATCTCCCCGACGAGCGAACCCGCCGTCTGGGAGGGCGTGAACAGACCGGTGGCGTGCATGCAGATCGACCCCATGTCCGAGCGGGCCGGGTGGAACGGCCCCGTCCGGTCCGGGTCGCCCTCCATGCGGAGGATGTCCATCGCCATCGCCGCCGTCAGGCGCCCGCGCGCCGCCAGGCCCGCCCGCGTGGTTCGTTCCCTCCGGAGGCGCGAGCCGCTGAGATGGGTGTAAAAGACATCGCTGAAGCATCCGCGGAAGCTGAAGGTCGCGCCCCGCTTCAGCCATCCCCGGCGGCGCGCGAAATCGATACACCCGCCGCTGATCCGGTCGTAGTCCGACTCGATGGTGAGGCCGTTGGAGATGGAGCGGAAACCCCGCACGCGGAGGGCGGCCCAGTGCCGTCCGGCGGTTTCCAGACAATAGGCCTCGTTCGGATCGGCGATGAGAAAGCTGTTGTGGTAGAACATCCGGCGGTTCTCGTACCCGCCGCAGGCGTCCTGGCCGTAACGCTCGAGCAGATCGGTCACCGTTTCCAGGGCCGCCGTGGCGGAGGCGCTGCGCTCCAAGGCGAACCGCAGCAGGTCCATGCCGGTCAGGGCCGGCGTCTTCCGGTCGATCCCGACCCGCGTGAAGACGGCTTCGTTGCCGATCACCACCCCGCGCTCATTGACCCCCATCTCGCCCCCCCACATGTGGAAGGGCCGGGAGAGGAGGACCTCGAAGGTCCGGGGAACCTGCGGAATACGGATATAGGTGGCCTGGACAAACGGCGCGTCCGTCTCGGCGGCCGGATAACGCACGATGGCCTGCGCCTCATTCGGCTCCCGGTCCGAATTCTTTCCGAAAATCAGATGCCCCGACGCCGTGAAATCGGGCGTTGCCACAAAGGTGTCGCACATGATCCTGACCTCCGGTAAGCAGGGACGGCCTCATCCGATGAGGACGACCTGGATGTCCATGACATTCGTTCCCGTGGGACCCGTGACGAACCGTTCGCCGAGCCGCTCGAAAAAGGTGTAGCTGTCGTTGCGCGCGAGATATTCGTCCGCCGCCAATCCCCTGCGCTCCGCCCGGATCACGGTCCGGCCGTCCACCCGGGCGCCGGCGGCGTCCGTCGGACCGTCCGTCCCGTCGGTTCCCGCGGACAGCATCGTAATGCCCTCGACGCCGGCGATTTCCATCGCAAAGGAGAGGGCCAGCTCCTGGTTCCGTCCCCCGCGCCCCGCGCCCCGGACCGTCACCGTCGTCTCGCCACCGGCGAGCAGGCAGAGCTTGTCCCGGCCGGATCCGGCTTCGATTCTCGCCCGCAGGGCGACCGCCGCCAGCGCTTTCCCGACCTCGACCGCTTCTCCGGCCAGCTCCGCCGAGAGGATCCGGACCGCGTACCCCAGGGATTCGGCGCGACGGCCGGCCGCGGCCAAGGCCAGACGGTTGCTGCCGACGATCCGGTTTTCCACCCGGGAAAAAACCGGATCCCCCGGCTTCGGGGTTTCCGGCAGTTCCCCGCGCCGGCCCCGGTTCAACACCGCCCGGACGGCGTCGGGAACGTCCGGCAAGAGCCGGTGACGCTCCAGGACGGCCCAGGCCTCGTCGTAGGTGGTCGGATCGGGCGCCGTCGGCCCGGAAGCGATCACGTCAACGGCGTCGCCAATGACATCGGACAGGAGGAACGACAGGGTTCGCGCGGGATGGAGGTGCGCCGCCAGGCGTCCCCCCTTGACCCGGGAGAGGTGCTTACGGACGGCATTCAGTTCCTGAATCGTAGCGCCGGCCTTCAGGAGCTGCTCCGTCACCCGTTGCTTCTCCGTCAGGGTGACGCCGGGGGCGGGGGCAACCAGGAGGGCCGATCCGCCACCGGAGACCAGGTTGACGACCAGGGTCCGCTCGTCTACCGCACCCAGACCGAGGATCTCGGCGGTCGCCGCCAGGCCCCGTTCATCCGGCAGGGGATGCCCGGCCTCCCGCACCCGGATCGGGTCCAGGGAGACCTCCGGAACGCGGTGGCCGTCCTTGGTGACGATGCACCCGTCTGCGATCAGATCCGGCAAGCCCCGCCGCACGGCCCGCGCCATGGCGAAGGCGGCCTTTCCGAATCCGGTCACGATCAGGCGGCCATGCCCCTCGCGATGATAGAGGGCACGGACACCGTCCAGCTGGTCGCGGACGGCCGGCTCCGGATCCACGGCGGCCAGCGCCGCGGCGAAGATGGCATTGAGATCCGAAGGCGGGGCGCTCATCGGGGACCGTCAGGCGGGCGGTCTGGCGCTAGCAACCTGTTCGGCAAGCCAGCCGGTCCATTCCGCGATCCCCTCACCGGTCTTGCAGGAGACGGGAAAGATCCGGATAGCGGGATTCAACTTGCAAACCCGCTCGCGCAGCCGTTCCAGATCGAAGTCGGAGGTCCCCAGATAGTCTACCTTGTTGACGACCAGGGCGTCACAGACGGAAAACATGAGCGGGTATTTCAGGGGTTTGTCGTCCCCTTCCGGAACGCTCAGGATCATGGCGCGCCTCTGGGAACCGGTGTCGAACTCGGCGGGGCAAACCAGGTTCCCCACGTTCTCGATGATGATGCAATCCAGATCCGCGAGGTCGAGTTCCTTGAGCGCCCGATCGATCATCGGCGCGTCGAGGTGGCAAAACCCTCCCGTTCGCACCTGCACCGCCGGCACCCCCTCGCGGCTCACCTTCTCGGCATCCACGGAGGAGGCGATGTCCCCCTCGATGACGCCGATCCGGACCCGGTCCCTCAAGGTCGACAGGGTTCGGAGGATCAGGCTCGTTTTCCCGGCGCCGGGAGAGGACATCAGGTTCAGCATGAAGACGCCATGCCGGCCCAGGTCGGCGCGGATCTTTCCGGCGAGTTCCTGGTTGTCGGAGAGGATCTCTTCCCGAATGTCGATCAAGCGGACGTCTGACATCATATCACCTCGATATTTTTGATGAAATATTCACGACCGGAGACGAGCGTCATCCGCTCCCCGCCACACTGAGGACAGCGGACCTGATCTATCTCGCGGACATTGACGGGAAAGTCGTGGCGGCAGGGCTCGCAGCGGAAGACCACGGGGACGCGCTCGATGTGCAGCCGGGCGCCGGCGGCCAGGGTATCCTTGCTCAGGTAGTCGAAGTAGCGCTGCAGCCACGTGTCCTCCAAATCGCTGAGCTCCCCGATCCTCAGGGCGATTCCCAGGACCCGGCGGACGCCGTTCTGTCCCGCGTGCCTGAGAACCACATTCAGAATGCTCTCCGTCACCGCCAGCTCGTGCATCCGTCCCTCCCCCGGTCCGGTTCCCTTCCACGCCTCGGCCATCCCTGGGACCGGGATCGAATTTTATACCACCCCTCCCCCGGAAAAACAATCCCTTCCGGCGACAACGCCGTCTTTCCAATTGACACGTGCGTGACGCTTCTCTATACTTCGGCCAGCTTAGCGCGTGTAAGGTTTAGCGGGCAGGGGCGCGAGGCGGCCCGTCGGTATGAACGAGGCCCTTCCCGACCGTGGAGCGGCTCCTGCCACGAGGAGAAACGATGAAACGGCCCTTGATCACCCTCCTGTCCGTCGGTCTGGTTCTTTGGATGGCTGCCATGGCCCGGGCGGAGGTGTCGTCCGTCACCAAAATCGGCAATGACGTGATCGTCAGTGAAGGAACGACGGTCAAGAATGCCACGGCCATCGGGGGGCAGGTGACCGTGGACGGCACGATTCAGGGAGATGCCGTTGCCATCGGGGGCTCCGTCGTTCTGGGAAGCAGCGCCCTAGTGGCGGGGGATTGCATCTCCATCGGCGGGGTCATCGTCAAGGGGCGGGGAGCGGACGTCCGGGGCGATCTCATCGAGCTCAATTCCTCTCAAATCACCACGGCCGTTTCCACCGTCCTGACGGAGGACTGGGAGGGCTGGTCCTGGGTGTTTGCCATCCTCTCGATCTGCATCTTTTTCATGATCCTGGTCATTGCACTGATCACGGTCACCCTGATGCCCAAACCCTTCGAAACCATCGCCACCGCCATCCGGCTCCATACATTCCGGGCCTTCCTCTGGGGCCTGCTCGCCACGATCATCGTCGTTCCGCTCGCGGTGCTGCTCGCCATCTCCGTGATCGGAATCGTTCTCATTCCTCTAGAAATTATCGTGGTCGTTTGCGGGGTGCTGATGGGATTCATCGCCCTGGCCCGTCTGGTCGGGCGGGGGATCTTTCTCCGGCTTCGCAAGCACGAACCCAGGCTTCTGTGTGCAATATTCTGGGGCCTGCTCATCCTATGGATTCTGGGCTGGCTTCCCTACATTGGCCCCATCATCAAGGTTCTGGCCGTTGTCATCGGTCTGGGCGGCGTGATCATGACCCGCTTCGGAACGTATCCCCCGGACTCCAGAATCAGCTAAGACAGCGACAGCAGGTAGGACTGGAGGTTGGCTTTCACCCCCTTGATGCCGAGTTTCGTCCGGATGTGATTCCGGTGCAATTCAACCGCGCCGGGTGTGATCTTCATCATTCGGGCAATCTCAGACGTTTTCTTCCCCTCCCGGATCAGATTGGCGCACAACAATTCCTTCGGCGTCAGTTTCGAGAGGTGCGCGGACAGCCGCTTGAGGAACGGCGAAAGGACGTTGGCCAGGTTGCGTTCCAGGACATCCAGGTAGGCCTGCTGAAACTCGTCGAGGGACGTCCCCTTCAGTCGCTCGAGATATGGCAGGACGAGTTCCCGCATATGGGCCACGATCCGCTTCTCCAACTCCGCCCTATCTTCGTCTCGGTGCCGGAGCAGAACGTTCAGGGCCGTATTGAGTTCTTCGAGATGGCG
>JALNWL010000109.1 GCA_023230905.1 Syntrophales bacterium | reverse complement strand
GGAGGTCCTCCGTCGGCGGTGTGGCGGACATGAACAGCACCTTGAGGTCGCGGCGGAAGACCCGGCGGGCCTCCCAGCAGAAGGCCAGGGCAAGGTCCCCCTGGAGGGTGCGCTCGTGGAATTCGTCGAAGATGACGAGCTGATAAGGCGCCAGCGACGGGTCGTTCTGGAGGATCCGCGTCAGCACGCCCTCGGTCACGACCTCCAGGCGCGTCGTCCGTCCGGCGATCGTTTCCAGCCGGGTGCGCAGCCCGACCGTTTCCCCCAGACGCTCTCCCCGGAGGGCGGCGATCCGCTCGGCGGCGGCGCGGGCGGCGATCCGGCGCGGCTGGAGGAGGAGGATCTTCCGCCCCGCGAACGCCTCGTGGGCGAGCAGCCGACCGGGAACGAGCGTCGTCTTGCCCGCCCCCGGTTCGGCGTGCAGCACGAGCGGCCCCGAACGCGCGATCGCCTCCGCGATCTCGTCGAGCCGGGGATACAGGGGGAGCGTGTCGACCGGGGCATTCATGGCGGCGGGGCCGATCCGTGCCGGGGGCTTCCCTGATTGTTCCTTTCAACGCCGTTGGACATTTTGTTCAAGGCGGAGGCCCCCGGGAAGAGATCCCGCGGCCCCCGGTAAATTCTGGTTTTGGAAAATACATTCATTTTCAAGCGTTTATAACTTTTCTGCGCCTGCGGTCCGCGCTTGGCACGCTATTTTCATTAACTCAAGTCAAACCCGATAAAACGTCCGAAAGGAGGACAGGATCATGAAAAAGACTTTGGGATCCCTGGTGGTCGCGGCGGCGGTGGTTTTGATGACGGCAACGTTCGGCTTTGCGGAATTCGCGGCCGGCGGCGCCGACGAATTCCCCTACTTCCAGCTGGGCGGCCTCATCATCGGCGGCCTGATCATCACCTCCCTCAAGATGAAATACGAAAAGATG
Source organism: Syntrophales bacterium (assembly GCA_023230905.1). GTDB lineage: Bacteria > Desulfobacterota > Syntrophia > Syntrophales > UBA2251 > UBA2251. Next base: position 7,313 of record JALNWL010000109.1, on the reverse strand, counting down.
TATGCCGGGGAGGCCGTGGGCGCCTTCGCCATGTACGCCATCCTGATCGCCCTGTTCACGAATCCCGTGATCACCCTGATCAAGGACATGGTCGGGTAAGGCCCCGGCCGCGCGGCTAAAGAAGTAGCAGTTCCCTCCTGAAACCCCTTCACGGATGCCTCGTGAAGGGGTTTTCTTGTCCGCAAAACGCGAAAAGCCTCTTATTTGTTGTTTATTTTCCGCCCTCAAACGTAACCCGCCAGCGCGTATGCGCCGTATCCGACGATCTCGCGCACCAGCCGCTCCCAATGATCCAGGGCGGTCGAGGAGGGCAGAAAGAGATATCCCGGTTCGAACGCCCTCGCCTCCGGCGGCGTCAGGCGATCCGTCGGCCAGGACGTCACGGCGAGCCCCGCCTTCGCGAAGCACGCCTCGGCCCGCCGCATGTGCAGGGCCGAGGTGACGAGGAGGGAGGACCCGCCCCGTCCCCCGAGCAGGCGCGCCACAAAAACCGCGTTCTCATGGGTGTTCCGGGAGTTCGACTCCATCAGGAGATCCCGCTCCGGAATGCCGGACCGCAGGAGATAGGCCCTGAGGTAGGCGGCCTCGCGCTCCTCCGTGTTGAACAGGCTGCCGGGCCCCCCGGAGAGCACAAGCTTCCGGACCTTTCCGCTTCGGTAAAGATCCAGGGCCTGCATCAGCCGGTCGCTGGCCTCGCCGAAGGTCAGCCGCCCGTACCGTCCGTCCCAGTAGGAGAACCCGCCCAGGACGATGGCGTAATCGTATGGCGGGCGGAGCGACGCCGCCGTCCGGTAGGGCCGCTCCCACTGGTTCAGGGCGACGCGGACCAGGAAGGGGTTGGTCAGGACGATCAGCAGGGCCAGTCCCGCGACGAGCCAGCGCTGCTTTCGCCGCCGCTGTTTCGTGAGCGCGGCGATGAGCAGGACCACGCCGATCCAGAGGACCGGCAGCAGGACAAAATCCAGGATCTTGGACAGATAGAAGAACATGGCCTACGACCTCCCGGAATCCGCCCGCGTCGGCGCCCTACACCGGCGCATAGAAGCACCGCTTGGGCGAGGCGACCTTCCCCTCCTTCTTGAGTTTGTCGATGATCTTGGCGACGGCGGCCTTGTCCAGGCCGGCCTTTTCGGCGACGTCGCCGGGGCGCATCGGTTTCCCTTCCTTTTTCAGGACGTCGAGAACCGCCTTTTCCTTCGCATCCATGGCCGACCTCCTTGTTTGATAGGATCCATGACGACCCTTTTTAACAAACTATCGGGATTTAATCGACCCCAAATTGGCCGGGGCGGAAGGGGGGATCCGGTTTTTTGCGCCCCGGCGGGGAATGGCCCTCCGCCGATTCTTCGATTGATGAAATCCCGGAATTATGGAATAGAATCCCCTATCGGGCCCGCAAGACCGAGGCGCCGGGGGGTGCGCCATGAAGGTGCTGCAATGCTGGGATGATGGGCTGGTGGACGACATCCGCCTCGCGGACCTCCTGCGGCGTCACGGGGCGCGGGCGGCCTTCGCCCTGAATCCGGGTCTGTACGGACCGGAGCGGTCCCTGGGCTGGCGGGCGGGGGAGCGGGAGGTCTGGCGGCTCGCCCTCCCCGAGCTGGCCCGCGTCTACGACGGGTTCGAGATCGCCAGCCACGCGCTGACGCACCCGTATCTGACGGACCTGCCGCCGGATCGCCTGTGGGAGGAGGTGGCGGAAAGCCGGCGCCGGCTCGAGGACCTGTTCCGGAAACCCGTGCGCGGGTTCTGCTACCCCTTCAACGCCGTCAACGACGCCGTCCGCCAGGCGGTGCGGGCGGCCGGGTATGCATGGATCCGGGAGGACGGGGAGGCCGGCGGGGAGCCGGGCCTTCCGGCCCCCCGCGTTTTCAGGCCCGCCTGCCATGCCCTCGCGGCGGACTTCTGGACCCGCTACGACGCGGCGCGCGCCCGGGGTGGCGCCTTCTTCTTCTGGGGCCACAGTTGCGACCTCGGGAACGAGGCGATGTGGCGGGACTTCGAGCGGAAAATCGCCGCTATTTCCGCCGATCCGGAGGCCGAGTGGTGCGACCCCGGCGACGCCTGCGGGTCCGTCTGAGCGGGTAATGCCGAGTATTTATCCCCCGGCGCGTTCATCCTTTTGACAGGAGGTGTTCCCATGACCGGCAACAAAGCGGCCCCCAAGGTATTGATGCTCCTCGGCAGTCCGAGGAAAAAAGGCAACAGCGCGATTCTGGCGGAGCAGATCGCCCGCGGCGCCCGGAGCGCCGGGGCAACGGTGGAATCGGTCTATCTCCACGGCCTGAACATCGCCCCCTGCCGGGCCTGCTATGCCTGCCAGAAACCCCGAAGCCGGGGCTGCGCCGTCGACGACGACATGCAGGCCCTGTACCCGAAGCTCATCGAGGCCGGGGCTTGGGTGATCGCCAGCCCCGTTTACTGGTTCACCCTCTCCGCCCAGACCAAGCTCTTCATGGACCGGTGCTTTGCCCTGCTGGCGTATGCGTCGAACCCCTTCGCCGGGAAACGGATCGCCATCGCCATGACCTACGGCGACACGGACCCCGTGACCTCCGGCTGCATCAACGCCCTCCGGACTTTCCAGGACGCCTTCGCCTATACGAAGTCGCCCATCGTCGGCATGGTTTACGGCAGCGCGCCGGGCCTGGGGGACATCCGGAAAAACGAAGCCCTGCTCCGTGAGGCCGAGGCCCTGGGCCGGACGCTCGTGTCGCCGGACCCGGGAAGATAGGCGCGGCTCAGGCCGCCCGTTTTGAATCTCAAGGAAAAAAGGAGGAACGCCCATGAAACCGATCGGACCCCTGATGTGGGAACACCGCCTGATCGAACAGGCCCTGAGCGCCGCCGGACTCGAGATCGAACGCATCCGGGAACGGCGCGAGGTCAACCCCGTCTTTGTCGACGTCATCGTGGACTTCATCCGGACCTATGCCGACCGGACCCACCACGGCAAGGAGGAGGAGATCCTCTTCCGGGACCTCGCGAAAAAGCCCCTCGCCGCGGAGCACAAACGGATCATGGACGAACTCGTCGCCGAACACGTGATGTCGCGCCAGACCGTCGGCCGCCTGGTGGAGGCGAAAGAGCGCTTCCTCCAGGGGGCGGACACCCGGGCGGAGATCGCGGCGGGGCTTACGACGCTGGCCGAGTTCTACCCCAAACACATCGAAAAGGAGGACAAGCACTTCTTTTTCCCGTGCATGGACTACTTCACGACGGCGGAGCTTGCGGCGATGCTCGATGAATTCTGGGCGTTCGACCGGACCATGATCCACGAGAAATACGGCCGGGTCGTCGAGACGCTGACGGGCCAGAAGGCCATCCTGCCGAAGTGACCAGGGAAGCGCTCGCCGGCCGGTCCGGGGCGATCCGGGCGGGGCGGGGCAGCCGCTAAGAAAGTTCTTCACCCGGAGGGCAGCCCCCGGACGCCCCGATGGCGCGACGGCGGCCGAACAGGCGCTTGCCCAGGACGGCCGCGAGGTAGGCGACGCCCGCCAGGACGATGGTGGTGGCCCCCGCCGGTAGGTCGGGGCCGTAGCTCAGCGCGAGCCCGCCCGCGGTCAGCGCGGCGGTCGTCAGGGCGGCCAAGATCATCATGTGCCAGAGCTTCCGTGAGAACGTCCCGGCGATCGCGGCCGGCAGCGTGAGCAGGGCGATGACCAGGATGATCCCGACGACGGTGATGAGCAGGACCACCGTGAGGGCCGTCAGGCACAGGAGCAGGATGTAGTACCGCTCCACGGGCACACCCCTCAGGCGGGCGAACTCCTCGTCGAAGCAGGTGGCGAGGAAGGGGTGGTAGAACAGGAGGCTGACGGCGACGATCACGACGTCGAGCCCGGCGACCATCCAGAGGTCTTCGTCGGTCACCATGAGGATGTTGCCGAAGAGGTAGCTCAGCAGGTCCTCGTTGTACCCCGGGGTCTTGAAGATAAAGAGGATGCCGACGGCCATGCCGATGGCCCAGATGGCGCTGATGACCGTGTCCTCGTGCTGTTTCGCCCGGATGCTCACCCAGCCGATCAGGACGGCCGCCAGAAGCGCGGCGATCACGGCGCCGTACAGGGGATGCAGCCCCTCCAGGTGATGGACCGTCTGCAGCCAGCGGGCGACCCCCAGCCCCCCCAGGACGCAGTGCGCGATGCTGCCGGCGATCGCGGTAATGCGCCGGGTGACCACGTACGTTCCCACGATTCCGCAGGCGACGCTTGCCAGAAGCCCCACCGCCAGCGCATTCCTGAGAAAACCGAACTGGCCGAGATCCATCAGGAATTGGACCATGCATGCCCCTCCGGCGCACAGCGGTGGTCATGGCGGATCATCCGGACGTCGCTGCCGTAAAGCTGGTTGATCATCTCGCCGGTGATGTCCGAGGTGGGGTGGACGAGGACGCGGCGGTTGACGCAGGCGACGCTCCGGACGTAGCGGGAGACGAAGCCGAGATCGTGGGTCACGAGGACGATGGTGATGTCCGCGCTCAGGCGCTCCAGAAGTTCGTAGAATTCGGTTTCCCGGGCCGCGTCCACGTTGGCCGTCGGTTCGTCGAGGAGCAGCAGGTCCGGAGCGGAGACGAGGGCGCGGGCGATCAGGGTGCGCTGGCGCTGCCCGCCGGAGAGCGCGGAGAATGGGCGGTCCTTCAGGTCGGCAAGTCCCATCCGGGCGAGGGCCTCCGCGCCGGCCGCGCGGTCCGCTCGGCGGTAAAATACCGGATTCCGGCCGGCCGTGAGGCGGCCCATCAGCACCACCTCGATCACGGTGACGGGAAAATGGATGGAGAGCGCCGCCTGCTGCGGCATGTAGCCGACCCGGCGGCGCCCCTTCGCCGGGGGTTCCCCGAAGAGCCGGATCGACCCCCGCGTCGGCTGAAGCAGGCCCAGGATCAACTTGATCAGGGTCGTCTTCCCGCCGGCGTTGGGGCCGACAATGGACAGAAAATCGCGCGCGCGCACCTGGAACGTGACGTCCTCGAGAACGGGCGGTCCGTCGTAGGCGAAGCTGACACCCTTAAGATCGATGACGGACTCTCCCGGAACGGCGGCCGCCCCGGGGTCGTGCGTGTCCTGCATGGCCATCCTCCCGGTCAATGCACCAGCCCCTTCTCCAGGGCCGTCGCGATGCGTTCCATGTTGCCCGGATAATCGGCCGCCAGGGGATCGAGCGGGATACAGACCCCGCCGATCTGCCGGGCGACCGCATCGGCCTTCTTGCGGGCAAACTGGGGCTGCACGAAAATCATGCGCACGCCGTCCCCGCGGGCGGACCGGATCAGGCGCGCGAGCTGCCGGGCGCTCGGCTCCTTGCCCTCGATCTCCACGGGAACCTGGATCAGACCGTAGGCGTCGCCGAAATAGCCGAACGCGGGGTGAAAGACGTAGAAGCGGCTTCCCCGCCAGGGCCCGAGCCGCGCGGCCAGCCGCCGGTCGAGGCGGTCCAGGTCGTCCGCGAGCGTCCGCAGGTTCCGGTCGTACGCGTTCGCCCCCGCCGGATCAAGGCGTCCCAGCGCAGCCGCGACCGTCTGCGCCTGGGTCTTCATCAGTCGGGGCGACAGCCAGATGTGGGGGTCGGCGATCTGGCCCGTCCGGCCCCGGCCCGGCCGTTCGCGAGGACCGTCCGGCGTCTCCGTCGAGAAATAGCGCAGGGGAACGTTCCGGCGGGCGTCGATCACGGTCAGGTTCGGGAAGGCCACGGCGATTTTCTTCAGGATCGCGGTTTCGAACGGCAGACCGATCCGGACGAAGAGCTGCGCGCGGGCCAGCCGCGCCATCTGGCGGGGGGTGGGTTCGTAATCGTGGGGTTCCCGTCCCGGACCGACGAGCGCCTCGACGGCCACCCGCTCGCCGCCGATCCGTTCGACCAGATAGACTTGGGGCGCAATGCTGACAAATACCGACATTTTCTGTGCGGCGACGGCCGGAACCGCGCCGCTCATGACCAGGATCCCGAAGGCCAGAAGCAGGGCCTTCCGGACAGAACCGGCGTCCATCTCGATGCTATCCCTTCATGCGCAACGCCGTTGCGCGTTTTTTCTTCCGGCCGCCCGCGCCTCTGCCCCCCCGGTCCGAAAGACCGCCGGGCGGCAACGGCCCCTCCGGCCTTTCCCCGTCAAGCCGGGGCGGTCTCGGCGCGCAGTTGCGCGATCAGGGCGTCCTTCTCCAGCCACACCTCGTGCAGCCACTGCTGGAACGCCGCGCGGAACTGCGCGTCGTTTTCATAGTCGCCGCCGATAAAATGCTTCGGAATCGGTAAATTCTGCACGCGAACCGTAATCCGCTTCACCCGCCCGGAGAGAAATTCCCAGAATCCCGGGATGCCGTCGGGGTAAACGATGGTGACGTTCAACAGAGACTGGAATTTTTCGCCCATCGCGTCCAGGACCAGGGCGACGCCTCCCGCCTTGGGTTTCAGCAGATGGCGATAGGGGGATTCCTGCCGGTCGTGCTTGGCCGGCGTGAACCGCGTCCCCTCGGGAAAGTTCATGACGCTGGTGGGGATCAGCGAGAACTTTTTACAGGCCTTGCGCGTGGTTTCGAGATCCTTGCCCCGCATTTCGGGGTGCTTCTTGAGATATTCCGCACTGTACCGCTTCATGAACGGGTAATCCAGCGCCCACCAGGCGAGCCCCATGATCGGAACATAAAGCAATTCTTGCTTGATGAGAAACTTGAGGAACGGGATCCGGCGATTGAACATATTCTGGAGCACGAAGATGTCCACCCAGCTCTGGTGGTTGCTGCTCACGAGATACCAGCCCCGGTATTGGAGTCCTTCGAGGCCCTGGATGTCCCACCGGGTTTTCTGCGTCAGCCTCATCCAGCCGTTGTTGCCGGAAATCCAGGTTGTGGCGATGGCGTTCAGGATGGGGTCGACCGCCCGGCGCACCGGTTTGAAGGGGAGGAGGAACTTGATCAGGGCGACGGCGAACAGGAACAGGCACCAGACAAGGATGTTCAGAACGAGCAGCGAGACGGCGATGACGCCGACCAAGGGTTTCGGCAGAAAGTTCAGCATGATGGGGCTCCCGGTCCCGGATTTTCGTGATAGTGCGAAACGCGAACTATAGGAGGAGACGGCCGGCATGTCAATCAAAAACAGCGCAGGCGTGCACGAAAAGCGTTTCGGGCGTCAGGACGGACGGCGGTGTGTCGGGCAGCGGTCGGCTCCCCTTCACGGGCGCCCGGCGGGACCCCTGCCGGGCTTACGGGGCCGCGGGATAGAGGGCGGCGAGTTCCGAGTCGAGATTGGGGCAGGGCAAGCAGACGGCCTGTCCGTCCCGGTCGAGGAGGGCGGCGAAGGGGACCCCGACGACACCG
>JALNWL010000108.1 GCA_023230905.1 Syntrophales bacterium | reverse complement strand
TTCTTCGGGGAATCCATGTTCACCGAGGTCAGCAACGCCTCGAAAGCGGCCTTTGTCACACTGGTCGAACGGCTTGGAGCCCGCGACTTCAAGCTGATCGACTGCCAGGTCTTCACCCGCCATCTGCAAAGCCTGGGGGCCCGGATGATCGCCCGGAAAACCTTCATGAACCGGCTTCGCCTGGCACTGGCCTATCCGACGCTCCGGGGCAACTGGGGGGAGCGGCCCGATTTCATCGTTTGACCGGGCCCGCCCCGTTCCACCAATCATCGAAGCCGCGGGCTTGTCCTGCGCCGCGACCGACGACTTCCGTCGGGGGAAGATCCACCCCTACCGCTCCGTCTTCGCCTACGAATTCCCGAAGATCCGGGAACTCGCCGCCCGACTGCACGAGAACGACGGCGGCTTACTCTTGGGTAAAGTAGTCGGAAATCACGCCCATGAAGGGGTTGTACTTGATCGCGTAGTGGGTCTGGCCTTCGGCCTGGAATCGGGAAGAGATTTCACGGTCTTCCTCCCGGATGGAGGGAGCGGCCATTTCGAACGTTTCCAGGTCCATCTTGAGCAATGCGTCCACCCGGCCCCGATAGAAGGGAGACACCTCGAGGCGGGCGTGGGCATTGACGAACCAGGGCAGGATGAGGCCGACCTTCTTCAGGAACAGGTTGTGTTCAGGCCCGAAATCCAGACAGGATTCATCGGTGAAATTCATGAGCGAGCCCATCCGGTCGAAGTTCACGTAACCGCCCTGGACGCTCAGGTCATGGGCCTTCGTGCCCGGAAACGGGAAGAAGAAGGTCCATCGGAACCTCCCGGGCCTCGCCTCCCCCAGAAGGGTGACGGTTTCCATGACTTCCCGGCGCCCTTCATAGGGAAGGCCCAGCATGATAAAACACGAGCTGTGCATCCGGTATCGGTCGATCAGCCGGATCACCTCGACGATTCTCCGATTGCTGGTGCGCCGGTTCATCACCTGACGGCGGATGTGCTCGCTGCCGCTCTCGATCCCCACCTTGACGATCTTGCAGTTCGCCTCCGCCAGGGCCCGGGCCCGCTCCTCGTCGAAGAAGCCCACGTGGGCGTTGACGACGAAGGGAAGCGACGAAACCTTCCGATAGGCCCGGCAGAATCGAATCACATAGTCACGGTCGAAGGTGAACAGGTCGTCATCGAAGAGGAACATCTTGATGTTCTTGTACGTCTTCTGAAGAAACACGATCTCGTCGATCATCTGTTCCACGCGGTGGTGACGGATGTAGTGGAGATCCTGAAAGCTACACGCGAGGTCGTCCCGGTATTTCTTCACCATCACATGGTTGAAACAGTAGGTGCAGTTGAACGGGCAACCGCGGGATGCCATCAATCCGACCCAGCCGTTTTTCGCATCGATGATCCGCTGGAAGTCGAAGATCCGGTAGTCCTTGGGTGGGAGGGACTCGAGATCCGGCAGCGGCCGGATCGGATTAATCCGGATTTCGCCGTTGACGACGTGGCCCAGGTTCCGGAGGTCCGAGACATCCTCCTGGCGGGCCAGCCGGTCCATGAACTCGGGAAACGCCTCCTCGCACTCTCCCGAAAACACGTAATCGAAGGCCCCGGTCGCCAGGACCTCCCGGGCCGCAACCGTGGCATGGATGCCGCCGCAGACGAGCGGGGCGGATGTCGCCTCCCGGCACCACCCGGCGAGTTCCCTGGCGTAGGGCCACTGATTCGTCACCACGGAAAAGCCGATGACGTCGGGGTCGATTTCCTTCAGCCAGGCGATGAATTCGTCCTTGGACGGGAGCGGCCCCAGGTCTTCGCACATCTGGCGGAAAACAACCTCGTGGCCGGCCGCCTTCAACAGGGCCGACAGGTAGGAGACCCCGTAATTGAACCCCAACTGGGAGCCGACATTCGGATACACAAAAAGGACTTTCATCTGCTGCCTTTCATCCCGCTAATCCGTCAAACCCTTCTGGCGTCGATGATGCGGGCCACGACGTCCTCGTCGTCGAACATGGGCGGATGCGTCAGGGTGTCCACATGGATGATCTCGCTCCGGACCGGGCCGCAGGCGTGCCAGCGCCGGATGAAACGGGTGTTGTTGCTGCCCGCGAAAACCGTATATGTGGGAACCCCGACCGCGGCGGCGATGTGCTGACAAGCGGAATCATAGCCGATGAACTCATCGCTGTGGGAGATCAGCGCCGCGATCTCGCCGATGTCGCATTCGACGCCGGCGAGGCCGCCGGTCATCGCCCGGTCGGGCAGGGCCGCGAAGGGGATGTCGAGGAGCGGCCGGTCGGCGAAGGCGGCCATCAGGCGCGCCGTGCGTCCAAGTTCCTCCTCCCCGAAGCCCTTATCGAGGAGAACGACGGTCCGGGGTTCCTCCAGCAGGGTCGCGATCAAACGCCTTTCGAACGCCTCGCTGAGGCGTTTCCGGGAATTGCCACCCACGCCGAAATTGATGGCGATGACGCGGCCGCACCCCGCCGCCCGGAGGCCCTCCACGAACCGGGCCGCGCGATCAAGATCATCCTTTTGGAGCCAGACCCGGGGAAAGCGGAATTCCCCCTCGCCGAACACCCGATCGAGCCAGTGGTTGGTGAGCTCCGAAATGGACATCTTCTTGGGGTAGGAATCCTTTCCCCGGCTGTTGAAAAAGAGGTACTGATCGTCCCCGATCAGCGGCAGCACACCGAGTTGAGACAGGCGGGAGTCCGGGTCCACGAGGATGACCTCCCGGGCCAGGTCCGGCGGCGCCTCCCGGCTGATCCCCTCGAGCACGGCCTCCCAGCCCCGGAAACGTTCGAACAGCCCCCCCCGCCGGGAGTAGTCGAACACATCGATGTGGACATCGGGATTTCCGCCGAAGATCTGGTCGAGCTTCGCACCGCCGATGACCCGAATCTCCGCCTCCGGGAAGGTGCGCTTCAGCCGCTGGATCATCACGCTCGTAATGGCGACGTCCGCGCCGATGGTCACGCGGGACAGGAGCAGGATCTTTTTCGGGGGCCGGATGTCCGGCCGGAACGCATCGCTGTGATTGCGGAAGGTTTCGATCCGGCCAAACAGGGACTCATAGGAATCCATGCCGAAATCCCTCAGCCGCCGGTCCAGCCAGGCCCCGGCGGGCAGGGTGCGGCAATGGGTGACGACCTGGCACATCACCCGGTTGTAGGTTTCGGTCTGGAGTTCTTCAAAATCGTCACAGAGGCTCTCGATGACGATGCCGAACAGGGCGCCCGCGCCGGACAGATTGAGCGCATCGTCCTCGAAGGCCGTGGCCATCTCGCACAGCAGACGGATATAGCCGCCCTCGTACCGATCGTTGTAGAAATACTCGTCGAGAAACGACAGGGCGATCTGCTTGGCCAGGGGTTTCAGCGCCTCCGCTGTCGGGCGCTCGCGCAGGCGCGCCCATTTGCCCTCGTAAAATTCAGGTCTCATCTCAAATCGGATCTCTCCAGCAGTTTGATCGCCTCCCCCAGGACCTCCTCCGGCCGGATCTCCGTCATGCACCGGTGATCCCAGGGGCAGACCTTTTTATGACACGGGGAGCAGTCCAGCGTTTTCCGGATCACGACGGACTTGTCCAGGTTGGCCGATGTGTACCGGGGATCGGTGGGCCCCATGATGACGACGACCGGCACGCCGAAGGCAACGGCGATGTGTCTTGGACCGGTGTCGTTGGTCACCAACAGGTTGCACCGTTGGATCAGGGGCTTCAGGGCGGCCAGGTCGATCCTGTCCGGTCCGGTATCGATTACCGAAACCCGGCAATGTTTGACGATGGCCTCGGCGATCCCCTCTTCTCCCGGGCCGACAAAGAGCATGATCTTGCCGTCCAGCCTGCGCTTCAGCAACCCGGCGAGTTCGGCGAAGTATTCGGCCGGCCAGCACTTGGAGGACCCGAAGCTCGCCCCGGGATTCAGACCGATCACCCGGTCACCGGGGGCGATCCCGTACTTCCGCAGGAGACTTTCGCCCTTGGCCTGGAGCTCCGCCGATACGAACAACTCCGGCCGGGGATCGTCCGGCGGTGTCAGATCCAGCGAGCGGCATATCTCCAGGTAATACGTTTGCATGGGCAGGGCCTTCACCCTTCCGGCCCCGTCGCGAACGGGCGCCGGTCCTCCGGCAAGGAGCAGCCCCCTGAGGTTCCTCTTGTACCCGTAGATCTTTTTTGCCCCTCCGAGCCATGAGGTCAGTAGAGAGCGGATCGAGTTGGGCAGAAGAATCACCATGTCCGGACGGATCCGGCGGATCTCGCTTACCGTCTGCCTGAAGCCGGCAAAGGTTTTGTCGTTGCAGGCGATGATCCCGTCGAACCATGGGCCGTCTTCGATGATCCCACGGGCATATCCCCGGATGCAGGCCACGATGGAGGCTTCGGGAAAATTCTCCCTGAGGCAGGAGAAGACCGGGGTGGCCATGACAATGTCTCCTACCCAGTTCGGGCAGCGTACCAAGATGGAATTGACCGATGCCAGGTTTCCCGGCATGTTCCTTTTCCTCACCCTGCATCGAAATGACGGATCGGCCCCTCGCCGTTCCCCACGGCCGATCGGGGCCCCCATATACTGCGTCGCCCTCCGCCCGTCAAAGAAAAAATCCGGCTCCGGCCGACGCGGCCGGCCGGTTGGGGGTTCCCCTGAATCCGACCGGGAACGGGCGCGCGCGCCTACGCGCGGGCGGGGCGGGCCGCCTGTTTCCGGTTCAGACGGTCGCGGCGGCGGTCAAGAGCGGCGCGGTCGTCTCCCGACAGGCGGCCGGCGCCGGCGCGGTCGGTCAGCGCCAGGGCCCGATCGAAATCGTGTCGCCGGTGTTCCCACCATTTGGCCAGCTCGACGAGGGGAAAGGCGTCTCCGGGGTCCCGCCGGGCCATCTCCTCCCAGAGCCTGACCGCCGCCGTCCAATGGCCTGCGCGCTTGTGAAGCAGAGACAATTCGCGCGCCGCCTCCCGCGCCGTGTCCGGATGGTCGCAGGCGCAAAGCGGCGCGAGCATGCGTGCGGCCGTTTCCGGACGATCCCGCGCGAGCAGGAAACGCGCGGCGGCGAGGCGGTCGTCCGGACGATCCGCGGAGGTCGCGCCGTCGGACACGATCATGTCCGTCAGGCGGGCGGCCAGGGCCGCCATCGACAGGATGTCGAGCCGGTTGTGCGTGAAGACGTCGGCCATGAGCCGCCCGTCGCGGTTGCGGAGCCAGTCGAAGTACCGCCGGGGGATTTCGCTTCCGGGGATGTCCCCTTCCCGCTCGAATCCCAGGATCTCCGCCTCCAGCGCCCCCAGACGTCGGTCGCCCAGGCGATGGGAAAGCAGGCGCCGGGCGGGATGGAGAAGATCGAGGTGGGGGAGTCCGGAGAGGGGATCCGGCAGGCGGTTCATGATGAAGCGCGCCGCCAGGAGATTGACGTCGAAGGCCTTGCCGTTGAAGGTGACCAAGAACCGCCGCTCCGCTGCCAGTTCCCGCAGATGGACGAGCGCCGCTCGCTCTTCGGCGTAATCACGGGCAAAGAGCTGACGGGTCGCGAATCCCCCCTCCTCGAACCAGCCGAGGCCGATGAGAAAGGGCACCGTCCCCGCTCCGCCCGCCAGTCCCGTCGTTTCCGTATCGAGGAAGAGGGCCTGGGCAACCTCAAGCCTGTTGAGGGCAGCGTCGTTCGCCAGAACGGCGAGCCGTTCCATGTCGAGGGACAGCCAATCCCGGACGCATCGCGCCCCGTGACGGACGGACTCCCCCGCCTTCTGATACGCGCAGAAAAAGACCCCGGCCGCGTTCGCCGTTTCCACACCCGGAACCAGATCCTCCAATGCCACGCCGCGTCCGCGGAAGGACGGCGACACCCCACCCTGCCCCGCCTCAGGCCGCCGGGAGAGGATGGCTTCGATTCGCTCCCGCAGGGCCGAGATGTCCTCTGCTCGCGATCCCTCGCGGGAATCGTTGCCGCCGTTGGTCGTCTCGCCTGTCAGTCTCTGTAAACGGCCCCTGACACTCATGGCCGCATGATACCACGCTCCCGGGCAAGTTCAACCGCTATTTATACTGGGATGAGGTTGGCGGCGTCCTCAGGTTCGGTCTGCGCACCGAAGATCCTTCCGCCGCGACCCGGGCGTTCGGCAAGAGGACCCGTCCGATTCGCGCCTCACGGGACATCCGCCCGTCGGCGGGTTCCTAGGATTCAGGATCGATGACCTTCATGTTCTTCGACCATCCCGACTTGTCCGTTCGGACATTTCTGCATGCGGTGAGATGCTTGAGCGTGAAGATGATCCTGCCCTCATGAACGCCTTCCGGCGCAACCCGATAGGCCAGGATGGTGCCGCCGTAGAAGGAAGGCTCCTGTCTTTTCTTGTGAAAGTAGATCTCTCCGCCGACCAACTTTTTTGCCTGGGCTTCGTCCAGCTTCCAGTAGCCGCTTTCCCACACGTTTTCCTGTACCTTGATGAAATTGTTCGTTGTCTCTAAAATGTGGATATTCATGGATCACCTTCCTCGTGGGACGTTTATGCGTTTTCACCTCTCGGCCATACACGGGGCCCGCCCCAACAAAAAACCCTGCCTCATGTAATAGACAGGGCCAAAAAACATTCGTGTTATCGCGATGGACAGAGGGGATCAACCACTATTATTTTGAGGAGCGTCGATTACATTCTCTAAGTTAGACCATAGCCTCATTTTTCGAGAAGTCAAGACATTTCTCCGAAACGGGGGAACAACGACGCGGCCAAGAAATGCAGCTCCGCCGGCGTCCGGGATTTTTTCTACGTCTCGATCAGGTCCAGAATCGCCAGGGCCGCCTCCTTGGCCTTCGGTCCGACCTCAAGGACCGGACCGACGCAGGAGGGGCAGCCGTTCGGACAGGGACAGCTTTCGATGAGCTGACGGGCTAAGCGCATCAGGAGGTCGTGGCGCTCGAAGAGGAGGTCGGAGAAGCCGATTCCACCGGGGTACGCGTCGAACAGGAAGATCGTCGGGTCGAAGGCGTCCATCGTGGGGGTCGCGCCGTCCTCCCCGGCGGGGGAGGCCGTGATCGTCCGACCCTGTTTTCCCGTCCGGACGAACCATTCCCCGCTCTTATCCCCGATCGCCCGGTCGAGATCGTGGAGGTCGTCCATCAGGAGCATCGCCGCCAGATGGTGCAGGGCGTAGGCGGTCCCCGCCAGGCCGTCGATGATCTCCGCCTGATGGAACGGCAGGCGGGACAAGCGGTCCCGGGGAATCGTGAACCAGTAGCTGGTCGTGTGCATGTCCCTCTCCGGCAGGTTGACATCGCCGTAGCCCAGATTCTCCGAGGTGTAGAACTTGATCTTCTTGTAGCCGACGACCTTGCTCACCACCTGGACCTCCCCGTGCTCGACCAGAACCTCCCGCCCCGGCTTCTTCGCGAAGGCATCGATGACCCGGACGTTCGTATAGGTCATGGCGTCGGTGAAATACTCCGCCTCAACCTTGTGGACGTAGGCGGTCTTGCGCTCCAGGTCGAGCTTGTCCACGTAATACTGCTGAGACTCCACCATGTAGATCGCGTCGTCGTGGACGGTCGTGAAGGCGCTGTCCCAGTCCACCTCGGCGATGACCCGGTGGTTTCCCGCTTCGGTCGCATCGACGACCACGACGTTCTCGGGGTTGACGCTCCGCAGGCTTACCTCGTCGGCGGGATAGCTCTCCGCCGACCAGTGCCAGCGTTCGCCCGTGCGGTGCAGCACACCCTTCTCCTCCAGATAGTCGAGCAGTTCCTCAAGATTCTCACCGCCGAAGTTTTCCCCCTTCTCGAAGGGGAGTTCGAAGGCCGCGCTCTTGATGTGGTGCAGGAGGATCAGGAGGTTGTCCGGATTGACCCGACAGAACTCCGGTGAACGGGAGAAGAAATAGTCGGGATTCTCCACGATGAATTGATCCATCGGCGCGCTCTTGGCGATAAGGACGGCGACGCTGAGCCCCGTCCGCCGCCCCGCGCGCCCGGCCTGCTGCCAGGTGCTGGCGATAGAGCCGGGGTAGCCGCAGAGGATGGCCGCCTCCAGGTCGCCGATGTCGATCCCGAGCTCGAGGGCGTTCGTCGCGACCACGCCCATGACCTCGCGACTGCGCAGGCCGGCCTCGATCTGTCTTCGGAGATTCGGCAAATAGCCCCCTCGGTAGCCCGTCACGAACTGCGCGTCGACGGGCTTTCCCTTCGCGAAGCGGTCCTTGAGGTACTTCGTCAGAACCTCAACGTTCAGGCGGCTCGTCGCGAAGACGATCGTCTGCACGCCGTTCTCGATGAGGTC
>JALNWL010000107.1 GCA_023230905.1 Syntrophales bacterium | reverse complement strand
GGGCGGCTGCCCATCCGTGCACGGGGCGACGGTCTTTTGCCGGTCGAGGTCAGGGACGGGAGCGACCCCTGGCGGGGCTGGATCCCGTACGCGCAAATGCCGGCCCGCTACGATCCGCCCCGCGGCTGGCTCGGGACCTGCAATCACATGACGGTGACCCGGGATTACCCGTATGCCTATTCCACCCATCTGTCCCCGTCGTTCCGCTACCGTCGCCTGGCGGAGCTGCTGGACGCGCCGGGAAAGGTTTCGGCCCACAAAAACTGGCTCTACCAGCGGGATATGATGAACCTCCTGGCCCGCGACGTCGCCCCGGTCATGGCGCGGGTCCTCCTCGGCGCGAAGGAGACCGAGAAGATGGGCCGGATTCTGAACAAGTGGGATTATTACGACTATGCCGGCCGAAGCGGGCCCGCGATCTTCCATGCCGTCTGGATCAAGTTTGCTCGGCGGGTCTTCCAGGACGAGCTCGGCCCGGAACTGGCCGGACTGATGCTGGACAACTGGTATTTCTGGGAGGAGCGCCTCCGGGCCATGGTGCTCGCGGGCGAATCCCCCTGGTTCGACGATGTGTCAACGCCGCGGCGGGAAACGATGGCGGACCTCTTCCGGGAGGCGGGACGGGAGGCCGCGCACGAGCTTAAGGATACGCTCGGAGACAATCCCGCCCGCTGGCAGTGGGGGAAGCTGCACCGGATCGAGTTTGTCAGCCCGCTCCGCCGGGAGGGCTTCGGCCGGGGGCTGGTGGGCGGCGGATCCCATCCCATGGGCGGTTCCCCGGAGACCCTCTATCGCGGGATCTACGATTTCAACAAGCCCTACGCGGTGAACGTCTCGGCCTCGCTCCGGATGGTGGCCGACCTGGGGGATCCGGACCGGGTCTACGCCGTCCTGCCCGGCGGCGTGTCGGGACGGCTTTTCGACCGGCACAACCGGGATCAGATCCGTCCCTTCATGGATGGCGAGAAGCGGGCCTGGTGGTTCAGCGACGCCATGATTGAGAAGCATGCGAAGTATCGGCTGGAACTGAAACCGTGAATCATAAGGAGGTCACGATGGAGCTGTTCGAAACGATGGAGACCCGTTCGAGCCGTCGGGCGTTTTTATCCCGGCCGGTGGAGAGGGACGTGCTGGAGCGTCTGATCGCGGCGGCCAACCGCAGCCCCTCATACCAGAACACCCAGCCCTGGGAGGTGTTCGTTGCAACGGGAGAGAAAAAGGACGCGGTGGCCGCGAGGATGCACGACAACGTCGTGAAGGGGACGCCGATGGAGCCGCACATCCCCTTCGCCCGGGTTCTACCGAAGGCCCATGAAACCCGGGCCCTGTCGCACCGGAACCGGCGCTTCCAGGCCCTGGGGATCGATCCGGAGAAGGACCAGGAGCGGATTACCGAGAGCTACATGAGAAACTTCATGTTCTTCGGCGCGCCCTGCGTGATCTTCGTCGGGATGGACAAGACCCTGTCCCCCTGGTCGATTTTCGACCTTGGCGCGTTCGTGCACGCATTTCTGCTTGCCGCCCACGCCGCCGGCCTGGGGGCGGTTCCGCAGGCAATGCCCACGGGCTATCCGGCGATCGTTCGCGAGGAGCTGGGGATTTCGGAGGATATCGCGATCATCCTCGCCCTGTCGGCGGGGTATCCGGACCTCGACGCCCCGGTGAACGGTTACCGGTCCCTCCGGCGTGAAACCGTGGAATTCGTCCGCTGGATCGGGTTCTAAACGTTCAGGAGTTCGCTCAGGCTCGGGTGGGGGAGGATCCAGTTCGCCAGTTCCCTCCGTCCGAGATTCGCGGAGACGGCCAGCGCCAGGGGGGCGATGAGATCCCCGGCCGCCTCGCCCGCGACCGCGGCGCCCGCGAAGGTCCCCCGGTGGAAGAGCAGCTTGGCGAAGCCCGTGGGAACGAGTTCCGCGCGGGCCATGATATTCGCGGCGTAGTCCGGCCGCACGATCTCGATCTCGATCCCGCGGGCGGCGGCCTCCTGCTCCGTGAGGCCAACCCGGGCGATCGGAGGATGGGTGTAGATGACCGCCGCCGCCGCCCGCTCGTCGCAGGAAATCGTGCCGGCGCCGAAGAGGCGATCGGCCAGGGCGCGCCCCTGTTGCATCGCCCGATGGGCGAGCATCATCCCGCCGGTCACGTCCCCGACGGCCTGGATGCCCGGGACCGTCGTCTGCTGGCGGGTGTCGACCCGGATTCCCTGGAGGCCGTAATCGATCCCAAGGCGCTTCAGGGCGTCTTCGTCCAGGCTGGGTCTGCGCCCGGCGGCGAGAAGGACGCAGGTCCCCCGCCATTGAAGCGCCGGTGTTTCCCCGTCCCGTTCAGCCGGTTCGGCGGTCAGCGCCACCCCGTCTTCGTCCTCCTCGATCGCCGTCATCCGAACACCCGTGCGGATCTCGACGCCGAGTCGCTTCAGTTCCTGTGCGAGAAATCCTCCCAGATCCGGATCCTCCGTCGGAATCAGACGATCCAGGAGTTCCCAGAGCGTCACCCGGCAGCCCAGTTCCGCCAGGAGCGTCGCGAACTCCACCCCGATCACGCTGCCGCCGACGATGGCGATGCGCTCGGGCAAATTCGGGAGGGCCAGGAGGCCGTCGGAGGTCAGGATGCGCGCCGAAGGGACGAAACCGGCCGGGAGCAGGGGTGACGAACCCCAGGCGAGGCAGACGTTTTTTGCATGCAGGGTTTCACGGCGGCCGTCCGGCGTGACGCAGTCGACCTCGCCGGGGGCGCGCAGGCGTCCCTCGCCCTCCTTGAGCACCGCACCGGCGGCCTCGAGGGACTTGCGGACGCCCAGGGCGGAGATCCGGACCAGTTGCCCCTGGTGGCGCTTCATGGCGGCGAAGTCGAAGGAGGCTTCGCCGATCCCGATTCCCAGGCGCCCGAGGCGCTTCAGGGCGGCGTAATGGCCGCTGCAGGCCAGCAGCGCCTTCGTCGGGATGCAGCCCCGGTGGGTGCAGGTTCCGCCCCAGCCGTCCCGTTCGATCGCGCAGACCCGCGCCCCGAGGCGCGCCGCCGTCTCGGCCGCGGCGTGGCCCCCGGGCCCCCCGCCGATCACGATCAGGTCGAACCGTTCTTCCATGCGACCCGTTCCCTTTGCGCGGCGGATGACCGAACGCCCGTCCGCGCGTCGATCCGGCATGCGGTCGGATCCTATCCCGGCGCGCCGGGCGCCGTTTCGCTGACGGTCACCCGCTCCATGCAGTCGCCCTGGCGGATGGCGTTCACGACCGCCTGCCCGCTCACGACCTTTCCGAACACGGTATGCTTTCCGTCCAGGTGCGGCTGCGGGGAATGGGTGATGAAGAACTGGCTCCCGTTCGTGTCCGGCCCGGCGTTTGCCATCGAGATGACCTGGCTATCGTGGCGGAGCGGGTTGCCCCGGCATTCGTCCTCGAACCGGTATCCGGGTCCACCCCGGCCCGTTCCCGTCGGATCGCCCCCCTGGATCACGAAATCCGCGATCACCCGGTGAAACGTCACGCCGTCGTAGAACCCCTCTCGGGCGAGGAAGACGAAGTTGTTGACGGTTTTGGGGGCATGTTCCGGGTAGAGCTCAAGCTCGATCGCGCCGCGACCCGTTTCCATGCGGATGTGATACCGCTTCCCGGGATCGATCTGCATCTCCGGCGGACGATCCCACTGTTTTTCGGCCATCAGGCGCCTCCTTAGCGTGTGGTTTGTGTGTGACGGGTCCATCCGGATGGTCCGGGCGGATAGACACCCATATCAAATGGGGGGCGGAATGCAAAGGAGAATTCGCCCCGCCCGCGGGGACAGGGAAGAGCCAAAAGCTCGCCGACGTGCGCCCGCGGGATCGCCTTTTCGGATCCGACGGGATCGTGGTTTGAAGAGGGTGGGAATCCGCCGGGTTTTCTGATAATAGACCTTTGGGAATCCGGCCCCGAAACGGACCCGTCGGTGCGGGGCCGGCCACGGAGCGTCGACCTCGACATGCAAACGTCCGGTGCGCATGCGGGGATGGCCCCCTTTTCATGACCATGCCTCCCATTTTTTGCATCCATCCCGCGCGTGCGGGATGGAATCTCCGGGGGGGCATGGCGTTTCGTCGGGACAACGGAATTTGTCCCGGTGATCGGGGAAACGGGATGAATTTTCCGGGAGGAGTGCGGTGAAACAGGGGAAAGGAATCAGGGGGGCGATGCAGCAGCTGCTGGCGGTCGTCCTGCTGCTGGCGGCGGCCACCCCGGCCTCCGCCCAGTGGCTGGAGGAGGCGGTCCGAGAGCACACGCTCGCGAACGGCATGAAGCTCCTGATGGTGGAGCGCCACGCCTCGCCGACGGTCTCGGCCTGGATCCGCTACCGCGTGGGAAGCGCGGACGAGCGCAGCGACGAACGGGGCGTTGCCCACCTCCTGGAACACATGCTCTTCAAGGGGACGAAGACCCTGGGAACGAGGGACTACGCCGCGGAAAGGCCGCTTCTGGAGCGGATCGAGGCGACGGCCCGGGCGCTCGTGGCGGAAAAGGCCAGGCGCGCAAAAGGCGATCGGGAGCGGATCGCCCGTCTGGAGGAGGAACTGGCCGCGCTTGAAAAAGAGGCGGCGCGGTATACGGTCCGGGAGGAGTTTTTCGAGATCTACGCCCGGAACGGCGGCACGGGCTACAACGCGTTCACGGGCAAGGACGGCACGACCTATCTGGTCAGTTTGCCCGCCAACAAGCTGGAGCTGTGGGCCGCCATCGAATCGGACCGGATGATGAACCCGGTGCTTCGCGAGTTCTACAGCGAACGGGCCGTGGTCATGGAGGAGCGGCGCCGGTCCTACGACACCCAGCCGGAGGGGCGGCTCTGGGAAAATTTCCTGGCCACCGCCTTCGTCGCCCATCCCTACGGCCAGCCGATCATCGGCTGGATGTCCGACCTGGAGAACCTGACCCGGACGCGGGCGGAGGCCTTCCTGCACCGGTACTACGCCCCCAACAACGCCGTGGTGGCCGTGGTCGGGGACATCGACCCGGACCGGACGATTGCCCTCGTGGAACGCTATTTCGGTGCCATCCCCCCCGGCGTCGATGTGCCGCCCGTGGCCGTGGACGAACCCCCCCAGGCCGGCGAGAAGCGGATCGAACTTCGCTTGGACTCCGAGCCCCACCTGCTGGTCGGGTTCCACAAACCGGTCTATCCGAACCCCGATGACGACGTGTTCGACGTCATCGAGATGATCCTGGCGGAAGGCAAGACATCGCGCTTGCACCGCCGGCTCGTGCAGGAGCTCGAACTGGCCACGGAGGTGTCCGCCTTCTCAGCTCCCGGTCACCGCTATCCCAACCTGTTCATCGTGGCCGCGACGCCGCGCAGCCCGCATTCGCCGGGCGAGGTCGAACAGGCCGTCGAACGGGAACTCGAACACCTCATGACCGAGCCGGTCACGGAGCGGGAACTTCAGCAGATCCTGCACCGGCTGGAATACGAGGAGGTCGTCCGGATGTCCTCCAACAATGGTCTGGCCAGCGTCCTGACCGAGTACGAGGCGGTGACGGGGAACTGGCGCTGCCTGATCGAGCATCGCCGCCGGGTCGCAGCGGTCACGCCCGCGGACGTGATGCGTGTGGCGAAAACCTTCTTTACGAGGGGAAACAGGACGGTGGGAACGATCGTGAGAAAGGAGGCGGCGCCGTGAAGGCAGCTCTCAGACGGGGTCTGGCGCTGGTCGTCCTCGGAGTCCTGTTCGCCGCTACGCCGCTCGGGGCCGCGGCGCCCGTCGATCCCCGGACCCTGACCTTCCCGCCCCTGACGTACGACATTCCGTCGCCGGAGCGGTTTGTTCTGGACAACGGGATGACGGTCCTCCTCATGACGGACCGCGCGTTGCCGCTGATCCAGATCACCGCCTACGTCGGCGTCGGCGCCGTCTATGAGCCGGCCGACAAGTGCGGTCTGGCGGAGCTCACCGGCGCGATGATCCGGCGCGGCGGTTTCGCGGGGAAAACGCCCGAGGCGCTCGACGCCGAGCTGGAGTTCATGGCCTCCGAGGTGGAATCCGCCATCGGCGACGACCTGGGAACCGTTTCCCTGAGAACGCTCCGCAAGAACTTCGAGGCCACCTTGGGGCTCTTCGCCGGGGTGATGAGAAGCCCCGCCTTCGACGCCCTCCGGTTCGACCAGACCGTCAAGGAGGCCCTGGAGACGCTCCGCCGGCAGAACGACGATCCCCAGGAGCTGGCGGACCGGGAACTCCTCCGGGCCATCTATCGCGGCCATCCCCTCGGCCGCACCCCGACCCCCGCCACCCTCCGGGCGATCGGGCGGGAGGATCTCGCCGCGTTCCACCGGCGGTACTACCGGCCGAACAACGTCCTGCTCGCGGTGTCCGGCGACATCGACCGCGCGGAACTGGAAGACCGGCTGAGGTCCGCCTTCGACGGCTGGGAGCCCGCGCCGGTCGACTTTCCGACCGTTCCCTGGCCGGACATGACCCTGCGGCCGGCCATGCTCTACGTGAAGAAGGAGCTTGCCCAGTCGGTGATCCGCATGGGGCATCTCGGCATCACGAAGGACAACCCGGACCTCTACGCCCTCCGCGTCATGGACTTCATCCTGGGCGGGGGCGGACTCAACTCCCGGCTCATGGGAGAAATCCGCGCCAATCAGGGGCTGGCCTACAACGTTTCCGGCTATTTCGAAATCGGCCGGAGATTTCCCGGGCCGTTCCTCGCCGAGACCGAGACCAAGGCGGCGTCCACCGGGCGGGCCATCGCCCTGATGCTCGACATCATGGACGGCATCACGAAGGTGCCGGTCACGGAGGCCGAGCTGACGCTCGCCAAGGAGTCCATCGTCAACGCCTTCATCTTCGCCTTCGCCAATGCCGAGCGCGTGGTCACCCAGCGGGCGCGCATCGTCTATTACGGGTATCCCGAACGGTACCTCGAGGACTACCGCGCCAACATCGCAAAGGTGACGCGGGCGGACGTCCTGAGGGTGGCCCGCCGGTATCTTCATCCGGACAAACTCATCAAGGTCGTGGTGGGCGACGCGGCCCGATTCGACCGTCCCCTTTCGGCGTTCGGGGAGGTTCGGGAGATCCGGCCGGACGCGTGGAACTGACGGGTCCTGACGGACCCCATGCCGGGAAAGGATGGAAACAGGGTGACGAACAGATCTCTTCCGGACGCCTTCTTCAAGCCGGGTACCGTGGCCGTTGTCGGTGCGTCAAAGAAGGCCATGTTCAGCAGCGGCATTCCGGACACGCTTGTCAAATACGGCTACCGGGACCGCGTGTACCTGGTCAACCCCCGGGAAACGGAAATCAACGGGATGCCCGTCTATGCCCGCTTGGCCGACATCCCCGCTCCGGTCGATCTCGCCATCGTGGTTGTGCCGGCGACCCAAGCTCCGATTGTCGTCAGGGAGTGCGTCAAGCTCGGCATTCCAGCCGTTGTTCTCGAATCGGCGGGATTCGGCGAGACGGGCCCTGAAGGGGCTCGTCTGGAAGAGGAACTGCGTCGGCTTCTGAGGGGCGCGCGGACGCGAGTCATCGGTCCGAATTGCCTGGGGGTGATCAATCCGCATGAATCTTTTGCAACGACCCCGGTTGATCTGAAGGCGTTACGGCCGGGGAACATCGGTGTCATCGCCCAGAGCGGGACCTTCGGCAACATTCTCGCGGACTGGGCGCCGACGCAGGATCTCTACTTCAGCAAGCTTGTGACCATCGGGAACCGGCTGGACGTGGACGAAACCGATTGCCTCCTCTATTTCGCAGAGGATGCCCAGACGGACGTCATCGTCCTGTACCTGGAGGGCGTGAAAGACGGTCGCCGGTTTTACGAGGCGACCCGAGAGGTGTCCCGCCGCAAGCCGGTCTTGGTCTATAAGGGGGGACGATCGCCGGCGGGTCGCATGGCTGCGGCTTCACACACGGGAAGTCTGACGGGTGAAGATGAACTCTACGATGCGATTTTCCGGCAATCGGGGGTAACACGGGCCGCGTCGTTTCAGGAACTTTTTGAGATGGCCCGCGTGTTCTCGCGGGAGCCGCTCCTGACCGGGCCGCGCATCTGCGTTGTGACGGCATCCGGCTCGCTCGGGGTGATGATGGCCGATGCCTGCATGACCGGGGGGCTGGAGCTTCCGGGTCTGTCGCCGGAGACGGCTTCCGTTTTGCGTGAACTTGCCCCGGCCTGGATGAATGTGAAGAATCCCCTCGATGTCGGCCCCTCGGGTATTTTCGCGGCCGCCATGAAAGCCGTCGCTGCCGATCCACGGATAGACGGGATCATCGCCGTTCCCGTTTTTCCTGAGGAGATCCTGCGCAGGTTTGCGGCGATGGGCATCGATACCCGGTCCATG
>JALNWL010000106.1 GCA_023230905.1 Syntrophales bacterium | reverse complement strand
GATTCAGCCGCGCCGCCGTTTGGCTGCGATATCTTTACTGCGCAACTGTTTTTTCGCCGGCCCTATCTGGAGGTCATCGGGCATACCTTGCCGTTCTTGCTCATTCTGATACTGGCAACTGTTTTGTTGATTGCCTTTCCCGACATTGCGCTGGTGTTGCCGGATCTCGCGGCGGGAAGATAACGACGCGAGGTCTCTCACGTTGCCGGATATGAGCAACGCCTATTTGTGTTCGTAGACATGTACATCTCTCTGCGGGAATGGAATGGAGATGCCCTGCATGTCGAATTCCTTTTTCACGGCCTCGATCAGGTCGAAATAAACGCCCCAGTAGTCGCCGGTCTTGACCCAGGCCCTCAACTGAAAGACGACGCTGCTTTCGGCGAGTTGCTTGACCAGAATCGCGGCTCCGGGATCCTTCAGAATTCTGCGGTCCTTTTCGAGCACGGCCTGAATCGCCTTTCTGGCCTTGTCGATGTCATCGCCATAGCTCACCCCGAAATCCAGATCCACCCTTCGGGTTGGCTTGGCCGAATAATTGACGATGTTGTCGCCCATCATCTTCGAGTTCGGGATGATAACCACCTTGTTGTCCACGGTTACGAGTTGGGTGGTGAAAATCTGGATTTTCTCGACGGATCCCGATGAGCCGCCCCCGTCGACATAATCCCCGACCCTGAAAGGCTTGAAGATCAGCATGAGGAATCCGGCCGCAAAATTCGCCAGGGACCCCTGAAGGGCCAGACCGATGGCCAGGCCCGCGGCGCCGATGACCGCGATAAAGGACGTCGTTTGTATCCCGAGCTGGGCGAGCGCCGCCAGGATGACGAACATCATCATCGCCACGTAGACCAGGCTCTCCGTAAATGAAACAATGGCGGGATCGACGCTGTGCCTTCGCAGGATTCGTGCCGTCAACTTCTGGACACCCTTTGCAACCCATCGGCCGAGGATCAGGATGATAAGGGCCGCAATCGCCTTCAGTCCGTAGAGCGCTACCAGTTCCTGCCCCTTCACAAAGACTTCTTCCATAAATCACCTCCATTGGGTTCCGGGCCAATACCCTATCCCGGTCTTTCCATCAACCACCCGTCATCCGGGTGATCTATTCCGCTGAAATTCATAATACACGACGACCCTGCTGAGGGCGGAGGCCGCCCGGGGGAGGCCCTCGTACAGGGGAACGCCCCCGTTAATCAGGGTTTCGTAAAGCCGATCGGCGGCCGCGACGATGCCGGGGAGGGTTCGGTAACGCTGCCAGCTGACGAGATACGGTTTTCCTGCCGTATGCTCCCGCGCCGGTCCGGCGAGGTAGTGCGCGAGTCGATCGATGTGCCTGCCCTCGTCGAAATTGAAGGTCCAGTCGACGTGGATCGTGATGACAATCGCATCGACGAGCGGATCCGCCGAGATGATCCTGAGGGCCCGCTCCAGGAGCCCCAGATCCGTGAAGGCGATGCCGGCATCGATGGGATTGCGGAGGATATTCCCCGCCTCGGGGATGAAGGCGCGGAATTCCGCCTGAGTTTTCTCGCCGAGGATCGGGAGTTCGAGTCCCGCCCGGGCGATGGCATCCGCCGCCCAGACGCCGATGCCGCCCCCCGTACCGATCACGGCGACGCGTCGTCCCGCCGGTTTTCCGAGGTTCCGGAAGGCCAGGACGACATCGGCCATTTCCTCCAGGGAATCGACCCGGACCGCCCCGGTTTGGCGGAAGAGGGTCTCCCAGAGGTGCGGTCCTCCGGCCAGGGAGCCCGTGTGGGAGGCAACGGCGCGCGCGCCGGATTCGGTCAGGCCGCCCTTCATGATGATGACGGGCTTGCGGGGATTGATCTCGGCAATCTGTTTGCTCAGTCGTCGGCCGTCACGAATCCCCTCAAGATACAGGCAGATGATGCGCGTCTGGTCGTCGTGCTTGAGGTATTCGAGAAAATCCGTGCTGTCCAGGGTCAGGGCATTCCCGTAGCTGATGGCCTTGCTGAAATAGACACCCGCACGCTCGGCCAGGGCGGCCAGGTCGCCCGCATGACCGCCGCTCTGCGAGACGAAGGCGACGTCGCCGCTCCGTGTCGGGGCGGAACGCCATGTGGCGAGGCGCAGGGCGGGATTGTAGAGTCCCATGCAATTCGGGCCCATGACGTTCAGTCCGCCGCGTATCGCGATCTCCTCGATCTCCCTCTGGAGCCGCAGTCCCTCCTCTTCCCCGGTTTCCTTGAAGCCGGCCGCAAAGATGTGCACGTTTCGGTTTCCGGTGGCGATGCACTCCTCCAGGGCCGCGGGCACCATCGTCGCCGCGACGGCGACGATCACCAGATCCACGGGCTCCGGGAGTTCACGGAGGCTCGGGTAGGCCCGGATTCCTTCGATCTCCGCTGCCCCGGGATTGATCGGGTAAAGCCGCCCCGTGTAGCCCATTCCGGCGATGACCCGCATGAGGTTCTGCCAGCCGCCGTTCCTGGAGCGCCGGGCGCCGATGATGGCGATGCTACGTGGGGCGAGCATCGTATCCAGGAAGGAAAGGTCCCTCGGGGCGCTGTCGGGAAGGACGGATCCGCCGAGCACGACGAGGGCGTCGACCGCGCAGACCCGGCCGTCCGGTCCGATCAAGAGGGGGTTGATGTCGATCTCCGCGACTTCTGGATGCTCCAGGGCCAGTCGGGAAAGACCGGTCAACACGCGGACGATCTGGTTTCGGTCGACGGCCGTCTCCCCGCGGAAGTCGCCGAGCAGGGCCGAACTCTTCAACTCGCCCGGCATGCGCCCCGACTCCGCCTGGTCCAGCGGGGCGAAGCGGAAGGTGACGTCCCGGAGGGCCTCGGTGTAGACCCCGCCGAGACCGAACATGATCACCGGTCCGAACCGTTCGTCGCGAATCATGCCCGCCACGAATTCCCGCTTCCCTGCGAGCATGGGCTGGACGAGAAATCCTTCGAGGTCACGGCCGGCCGCTACGGCGATGTCCCCCGCGGCCCGGGTGACGTCTGTCCGATCCTTCAGGTTCAGGCGGACGAGCCCCCGCTCCGTTTTATGGGTCAGTTTGGCCCCCAGTCCCTTGAGGACGACCGGGAACCCGATGGCGTCCGCGCGTTCCGCCGCCTCCTCCGCGTCGTTCGCGGTCAGTTCGGCAACCACGGGTATGCCGTAGGCGGCAAGAAACCGCTTCGCCTCCGCCTCCGTCAATGCGTCGTGCCCGGCGGCCTTCACTGCTTCTATCCGTTCACTCGGCGTCAACCTATCCTCTCCCCCCTCAAACACCAATGGCTCCCTCCCTTCTCGTTTCGTAGGTCAGCCTGAAGACCGTGTCGGTCATCCAACGCTTGAACGACTCACTGTCCCTGAGTTGTTTGAAAACGATTGCCATCCTTCCTTTGAATGTAAGGCGAAATCTCAGTGGCATCGGTCATTTCGATTTCGGTATGCATACCACCCTGCCCCGTGTTGTCAAGACAAAATGACTGAAAAAACGGATGCCTGCTGCTGGTGTTGTGCCGGCTCAAGATTTTGGGGAGTTTGATATCGGGAAGTGTTGCGTGCCTCCTGCGAGGATGTCGTCGCATCACCGAGATGCGAGCTCTTGCGGAATTCAGCGGAATTATTCGTTATGGCAAAGGAAGGATACTCAGCGGAGCGTCATCAGGACGAGCCGGGCGCCGGACAGGGTCATCCGTGTCAGCTTCACATCGAAAATCTTCGCCCTGTCCCGGACGTCGAGAAATTCAACGAAGACATCGTCGGACGGTCCCATCCAGGCCTGCCGCAACGCCCGGAAGAAGTCGTCGTGGTACTCTTCCTTGATCAATTCCCGTATGCCTTGGCCGATCAGCTTATCGCGCGATTTTCCAAGATACTCCATGACCTTCTCCGAAACGCCTTCGATCGATCCACCGGTGTCCAACAGGATTCCCATCTCTTCCCGGACTAGTTGGCGCTTCAATTGGTCCTTCTTGTCCCGCATCCAGGCATAGGCATGCCCCAGTTCCCGATTGGCCGCTTCAAGTTGGCTGTTCGCGTTCTTCAGGGCCTCCTCGGTTTGTTTGCGGTTCGTGACGTCCACCAACCCGCCGTAGAGACGGCGCCTTTCCGGGAACTTGGCATCTTCGATACATTCAGCATGAGAAGTCAGCCAGGAGATCATCCCGTCCTTATGGCGAATGCGAAGATCGACCGACATCGACTGCCCCGGGGACAGTCCCGTGACATGCGTCTCAAAGAGGGGGAGATCTTCTTCCGTCACCAGAAATTGCCAGCAGGATTGCGCCTTGATCTCGTCAATCGTATAGCCCGTGATGGTTTCGGTGTTCCCTGACATCCAGTCGATCGAAAAAACACCATGCGCATCGGTCACGCAGGAGTAGATAATATCGGTCATGAGGTTTGAGATCTGTCGAAATCGCTCTTCACTCGTCCGAAGCGCCTCCTCCGTCCTTTTTCGCTGAGTGATATCTCTCGACACCCCGTGAATGCCGACGATGCGGCCGTCATCCGCGCGAATCGCGCGAACCTTGTTTTCGAGCCAGACGGTCCCGCCCTTCTTATGATAATACTCCATCTCCAGCAGGATCGTCCGGTCGGGGTCGCCTGTCCCATCACGTTCCTTCTGAAGTTCCCGGGCAAGCAGTTCGCTGATCCGTGCATACGTTTCCGGCGTCACCATTTCAGACAGATGTTGCGTCAACCTTTCTTCCGGAGCGTACCCCAGGACCTCAACCGTTGCCGGACTCACGTAAGTCGGTTTCATGTTCATGTCGAGCGTCCAGACCGTGTCGGTCATCTTTTCCAAAAGGAGGCGGTTCTTCGCCTCGCTTTCTCGCAAAGCCTCCGCGGTCTCCAAGGCTTTCCTCAATTCATCTTCCAGCTGCTTGATTTTTTTCGTCAGTTCTTCCGGTGTGGGTTTTGCGCTCATCGGGTGGTTCCCCTCTTGCGAACCCATTGTGACCTTGAATGTCGCCTGGTGCTGGGGCGTCTATCTAATAATCAGCTCATCTATTTGATATTACGCGTATTCATTGAACGATAATTTTTGAGATACCCCTATATATACCCCCATTTTATCACCATGTTCATTCTTTCCCCCGGATGCATTTCGCATGAATATGGTAGAAAGGCAATCCATTTTTGAAGGAGTGTCAGTGACAAACAGCGCCGAGACCTTGCTTTAAATCTATGAATGGGCTATATGGACTCATCCAGTTTTCGAAAAACAGCTTTCATGATTCCAGGGACGGTGATGATGCGACATAGCCCCACCGAACCGATCGGATTCCCGACGCCTCTTTTGCCCTTCCTGCTGTCAGCGCTCCTGCTGCTGTCTGCCTTGGCAAGCCCCGCCCCGGCCGTCGAACACCGCACCGCTCTGGTCATCGGCAACAGCGCCTACAGATCCGGTCCCTTGAAGAATCCCGTCAATGACGCAGCAGACATGGCAGCCGCGCTCAAGGGCGTCGGATTCGATGTCACTCTACACCGCAATGCCGGCCACCAGGCAATGGAAGATGCCATCAGGGAGTTCGGCGGGAAGCTCAAGAGGAACCGCGGCGTGGGGCTTTTCTACTACGCCGGCCACGGGATGCAAATCGGCGGCGTCAACTATCTCATCCCTGTTGGCGCCCGCGTGGAGAAAGAAACGGACGTCAAGTTTCAGGCCGTCAATGCGGATATGATCCTTGCGGAGATGGAGAATGCCGAAAACGGCATGAACATTGTCCTGCTCGATGCATGCCGGGACAATCCCTTCGGCCGGACATTCAGGAGCGCCTCAAGAGGCCTTGCCATCATCAGCGCCGCGCCGACGGGCACCTTTATTTCCTATTCCACGGGCGCCAACCAGCTTGCCAGGGATGGAAAAGGCAGAAACAGCCCCTATACAAAAGCCCTTCTTGACAACATCGCGAAACCGGGACTGACCATCAGCGATGTTTTCATGGAGGTCCGCAAACGGGTGTTGAAAGAGACCGGGCAGACACCATGGGAATTGTCCTCGCTGGTCGGGCATTTCTATTTCCGGCCCGGCAACCGGGATTATACTGAACAGGTTGTCCCCGACAGCCATGACTATGCCATGTCCCGGCCGCCAGCGCCGGTGCCGCCGAGCGACGGTCCCATTACCGATTCCGACACAGGAATGGAATTTGTTTTTGTCAAGGGCGGCTGCTATCGGATGGGAGACACCTTTGGAGATGGCGACGGTGACGAGAAGCCGGTCCATGAAGTTTGCGTAAATGATTTCTACATCGGCAAATACGAAGTCACGCAGGGCCAGTGGCAAAACATCATGGGGAATAACCCCTCCTATTCCAAAAACTGCGGCGACAACTGCCCGGTGGAACAGGTATCCTGGAATGATGCCCAGCAATTCATCAGCAGACTAAACAGTCAGAGCGGCAAGCAGTATCGCCTGCCCACGGAGGCGGAGTGGGAGTATGCAGCCAGATCAGGCGGTAAGAGCGAGAAGTATGCAGGCGGCAATGATGTGGATACCGTGGCCTGGTATAAAGACAATTCCGGAAGCCAAACCAATCCGGTAGGCCGGAAACAGCCCAATGGTTTAGGGCTTTATGATATGAGCGGCAATGTCTGGGAATGGTGTCATGATTGGTATGGCAGTGATTTTTACAGAAATAGCGGCAGAGATAACCCTGGGGGGCCGTCTTCCGGTTCCTACCGCGTCCTTCGCGGCGGCTGTTGGAATTACGATGCCGCCAGTTCGCGCGCGGCGATTCGCGGCAGGAGCCATCCGGGCGTCCGCAAGAGCTTCCTTGGTTTCCGGCTTGCCTTACCCCCAGGTCAGTGAGCTCAAGCGGGTTTGTCAACGCCGGTCTTTTTTGTCCCCCTTTTTGCCGGAATAAAATGTCCCCTCAATGCCGGTTGCGTTATTGTAGATTATCCGGTTCGGCTTTTTCCTCATCGGTCTTTGGAGGAGGGCCGAACATTCCCGCTTTTCGTTTCTCCTTGAGCCTGTAACTTTCCCCTTTGATGTTGAGCGTGGTGCAATGATGAAGCAGGCGATCCAGAATGGCCGTCGCCAGAACCTGGTCGTTGAAGATCTCTCCCCAGTCCACGAAACTCTTGTTCGAGGTGATGATCGTGCTGGCCTTTTCGTAGCGCCGGGTCAGGAGCCGGAAAAAGAGGCCTGCTTCCTCCCGGTTCATGGGGAGATAGCCCATTTCATCGATGATCAGCAATCTGGGATAGACAAATTGCTGCAATTGCCGCTCCACCAGGTTTTCCATGCGTGCCCGGGTGAGACGGGTGATCAGGGATTCCAAAGTCAGAAACAGCGCCGTATGTCCCGCTTCGATCGCTTTTACGCCCAGCGAGATGGCCAAATGGGTCTTTCCCACTCCGGGCGGCCCAAGGATGATGATGTTCTCTCACCGCTCTACAAAGCCCAGCCCGGAAAGCTCCCGCATCACCTTCCGGTCGATGCTCGGCTGAAAGGCAAAATCAAACTGTTCCAGAGTCTTCACCCAGGGAAGGCGCGCAATCTTCAGACGCGCTTCCACCCCCTTGAGATGGCGGCCGTTCCATTCCGTCTGCAGGGCGTCCATCAGAAACTCCCGATAACCTACGTCCTTCTTGGCGGCCTGTTCACAAATCGCATCCAGTTGAAGACTCAGATGATCCATCTTCATCTTCTCGAGCAGACTGATCAGTTGCATCGGGCCACCTCCTCATACACCGACAGATCCCGGCGCTCCACGCTGAAGGCGTTCTGCCACAGGGTGCGATGATGATCCGATACGGTCATCCATCCTTCGCTGCATTCCTCCCTTTTTGGGGGCTTGCGATTTTCTTTGGGGGCTTTTTGCCCCAAATCGGCCCCCATAATTGCCGGATTCTTATGGATTTTATAGCACGTTGGTGGACGAACGGCAAGAAAAAACCCGCTATTTCTAACGGGTTTTTGTACTGCACCGGATGTTACCGGACTATGTCATGGTAGGCGGTACTGGGATTGAACCAGTGACTTCTACCGTGTGAAGGTAGCACTCTCCCGCTGAGTTAACCGCCCCTGCTGGGTGTTTCCTATATCGCATCCCCTGACCGTTTTCAAGAAAAAAAGCGGATTCCCACGCCGTTCGACCTCAGGGGCGGTATGCCGTGCATTATCTGCACGCAAAAAAAAGGCCGGCGGTCTGCGCCGCCGGCCCCACTTCCTGCCTCGATTCGATCAGGGTTTCTTTTTACAGCATTTCATAGATCGCTGCCGCGCCCATGCCGCCGCCGATGCACATGGAGACGATGCCGCGTTTCGCCTTGCGGCGTTTCAGTTCGTGCAGCAACTGCGCCGTGAGCTTCGCACCCGTCGCCCCCAGGGGATGCCCCAGGGCGATGGCGCCGCCGTTCGGGTTGATGTCGCCCGCCTTCAGACGGTCTTCGATACCGATTTCACGGATCGAATACAGCGCCTGAGAAGCAAAGGCTTCATTGATC
>JALNWL010000105.1 GCA_023230905.1 Syntrophales bacterium | reverse complement strand
GGTCAGGCTTGCCTCCGGGCGGGTGCTATCGGCCGACCGCGTGGTGGCCGCCCTTCATCCCAAAACCGTCCTCGGGATGCTCCCGGAAGGCGCCCTCAAGCCGCTTCGGGTGCGACGGATCCGGAGGCTGGCCGAGACGGAGGGGCTATTCGTGGTGAGCGCCGCCGTGGATGCGAGCGCCCATCCCGCCCTGCCGCACAACCTCTTCCGTCTGCGTGCGGACCGGGACGGGGGGCTCGCGGAGGGCGTGTTCTACCAGCTGCTCGACGGCACGGAGGAGTGGAATCTCCTCATGATCATCACGAAAAGCCTCTTTGCGGAATGGCGCCGCTGGGAGGACACGATGACGGGACGGCGCGGCGCGGACTACGAGGCGGAAAAGGCCGGCCGGGCCGACCGGATCCTGCGACAGGCGGAGGAGGTTTTCGGCCCCTTCCACAGGGCCCGGGTCCTCGACACTTACACCCCGCTTACCCTCCGGGACTGGACGGGCAGCCCCGAGGGGGCCCCGTACGGAATTCTGCGGTCGACGCGCCAGCTCCCGGCGGCCGCGACCCTCCACCGGCCGACGCTGGCGGGGCTGTATCTCGCGGGTCAGAACGCCCTGTCCCCCGGAGTCCTGGGAACGGTGCTGGGGTCGTTTCAGGTGGCGAGGCAGATGATCGGTCAGGAACGCTTCTCCCGCGAGGTCTTGGAGCCGCTCCGCTCCACCCCCGCCCGATGATGCGGCCGCGGAGGAACGAGCCGGAACACGCGGTGACGGCCGCAAGGAAAGAAGGACTTGCCAGGTCGGGGAATAATCATTATGATCGCCCTATGGAAAACGTAAAGACAGGATCCCAATGACGTGATGACGAGAGAACAGATCCAAACCGCAATCCTGGAGATCTTCCGCCGTGAGTTCGAGATCGAAAATCCCGGGCTGGACGAGAATCTTCGTGAGGTCTACGAGTTCGACAGCGTGGACGCCATCGAGCTGCTCCTCGAGATCGAGCGGTTTCTCGGTTCGGAGCTGACCCATGATGAGAAGAAGGGGGCGATGGAGATCCGGACGCTGAACCAGGTCATCGACTATGTGGACGGCCTGGCCGGGAAACGGGGACTCACGAAGGACGCTCCGACGCGGAAGGAGGCGTCCTCCCGCCCATGAAGGGACGAAGAGTCGTCATCACGGCCTGTTCGGCTATCACACCCATCGGTCACGGACGCGCGGCGATCCTGGACAGCCTCCGGCGGGGCGTATCCGGCGTCAAGCCGCTCAGGGAGGATAACCTCCTAGCGAAATACATCCACTCCCAGGTCTTCGGAACCGTGGACGATCCGATCGCCTACGATTTCAAGCGCACCTATCGCAAAACGATGGGGCCGGTCGCGTATTACGCCTGCCAGGTGGCGAAGGAGGTTTTGGAACAGGCCGGCCTGCCGCCCGAATTCGTGACCTCCGGACGGCTCGGCGTCGCTTTCGGATCCACCCACGGCAGTCCCACGGTGCAGCGCGAGATCTACAAGACTTTTTTCAGCGGAACCCGCGCGGAGTATTCCTCCATCGGCGCCGTCGACTACCTCAAATCCATGGTTCACACGACGGCGGTGAACATCACGAAGATGTTCGGCATCACGGGTCGGGTGATCTCCTCCTCCACGGCCTGCACGACGAGCAGCCAGTCCATCGGCTACGGCTACGAGGCGGTCAAGTTCGGCATGCAGGAGGCCATGCTCTGCGGCGGGGCGGACGAGTACGACACGACGACCGTGGCCGTCTTCGACAATCTGCTCGCCTGTTCCACCGCCTTCAACGACCGGCCGCAGTGTACGCCGCGCCCGTTCGACCGGCAGCGCGACGGGCTCGTGGTCGGCGAGGGCGCCGGGGCGGTGCTCCTGGAGGAGTATGAGCACGCGAAGCGGCGGGGGGCGGAGATTCTCGGAGAGGTGATCGGGTTTGCCTGCAACAACAACGGCGGCGATCTCATCCTGCCGAACCTGGCCGGGATCCGTGCCACCCTCCAATCGAGCCTGGAAGTCGCGGAGCTGAACGCGGACGACGTCGACTTCGTCAGTGCGCATGCCACGGCAACCCGGATGGGGGACGTGATCGAAGCCCAGGCGATCCACGCCGTCTACGGCGACAATCCGTTCGTGACGGGCTTCAAGGGCTACATGGGGCACACCATGGGGTCCTGCGGTGCGATCGAGACGATCCTCAGCCTTTACCAGATGCAGGAGGGGTTCATCGCCCCGACGCTCAACCTTGAAGAACCGGACGAGCGCTGCGCGATGATCCGTCATACCCTGAAGCTGGAGGAGCGGCCCGTAACGGTGGCCGCCGTCCAGAATTTCGCCTTCGGCGGCGTCAACACCTCCCTCCTGATCAAACGGTTTGCCTGACCCCCATGGTGACCTTCCCCCGCCTCTTCAAGCCGCTGGTCGACTGGGCCGTGACGATGATTCTGTGGACCCATTTTACGCTGGGGTTCTGCGTTTTCTTCGCGCCCCGCTACGTCTGGGCGTGCTTTCGCGCGCGGGACCGCGAGGCCGCCTTTCAGCGCCTGAACCACCGCTACTTCCGGAGCTTCTTCCGCCTGGTCCAATGGATCACGCCGCGGCTCAGCCTGCGGATCGACGCGGAGGTCCGGACCGTCCGCTCCGCCGTCATCGTCTGCAATCACCTGTCCTATCTGGATCCCATCCTACTCATCTCCCTGTTCGAAAAGCAGAAGACGATCGTCAAGAGCGTCTTCTTCCGGGTGCCGATTTTCGGCTGGGTGCTCCGCCGCTCGGGATACATTCCCTCGAAGACCGGGGGCGACTACACGTCGCTCATGATCCGGAACATCGAGACCATCCGGGGGTATCTCGACGCCGGCGGCAATCTCTTCATCTTTCCAGAAGGGACCCGGAGCCGGACGGGAAAACTGGGGCCCTTTAACAAGGGCGCCTTCAGCATTGCCCGCTACTGCCGGGCGCCGGTCGTGTGTCTCGCGATCCGCCACTCGGACCGCCTGTTCATCCCGGGACGGTTCCGTTTCAATACCTGCGTTTCCAACGTCCTGTCCGTGGCGCGGATCGGGTCGTTCGACCCCGATTACGGCGACCCCGCCTTCCGCCTCGGCGACCTGATCCGCGAGATTCGCACGCTTTACGAAGCGCGGCAGGCGCAGGATTCGGATTGACTTTTCCCCGGATTGTTCTAAAGATCGACCATGGAAAACATAACGGAAAACGAGCGGGTCGTCATTACGGGGATGGGCACCGTCAACGCGATCGCGGGAGATCCCTTGGAATTCGCCGCCGCTCTGAAGGACGGCTCGTGCGGGATCGGTCCGGTGACCCGGTTCGATACGACGGCGTTTCGCACGCACAACGGGGCCGAAGTCAAGGATTTCCACCCCCGCGCCCTCCTGCCTCCGGAATTCAGCCTGAAGCGCGTCTCCCGCGCCGACGCCTTCGCGCTCGTGGCGGCCTTCCAGGCCCTCTCGCAGGCGGGGCTCTATCCGGTTCCCGAGTCCCTGCGCGAACGGACCGGGACCGTCATCGGCGGTGGGGCCGGCGGCCTGCCGGAAGCGGAGGCATTTTACCAGGATTACCTGCGCCGCGGGGGCGGACGGGGGAGATTTTCGCGTCTTGCGACCGTCGCCTGTGCCGCCCACGCCAACGCGATTGCGACGCAATTCGGCCTCTACGGTCCGAAGGCCACGATCATGACGGCCTGCTCCTCCGGCGCGACCGCGATCGGTCTGGGCCGTGACCTCATCCGGACCGACGCCGCCGAGGCGATGATCGTGGGCGGGGCGGAGCCGCTCTGCCGCGTGACCTTCGCTTCTTTCAACGCCCTCCAGGCCGTCGATCCCGGGTATTGCCGGCCGTTCTCCGGAAACCGCGCCGGGCTCACCCTGGGCGAGGGGGCGGGGATTCTGATCCTCGAATCCCTTGCGGGCGCGCGGGCGCGCGGGGCGGCGATTCTGGGCGAGGTGCTCGGTTACGGCGTGACCTGCGACTCCCACCACATGACCGCCCCGGACACCGGCGCCTCCGGGGCGGTTCGTGCGATCCGGGCGGCCTTGGCCGACGCGGGGATCCCGCCGGATGCGGTCGACTACATCAATGCCCACGGTACGGCGACGCCCCCCAACGACCTGATGGAGACGCGGGCGATCAAGGCGGTCTTCGGACCGCGCGCGGGCCGGATCCCGGTCAGTTCGACGAAATCGATGCACGGCCATACCCTGGGCGCCTCCGGGGCGCTCGAGGCGGTCGTCTCGGTCCTCGCCATCACGGAGAGGTTCATCCCGCCCACGATCCACTGCGAGACGCCCGATCCGGAGTGCGACCTGGATTATGTGACGACGGGCGCCCGGTCCGGGACGCCCGGGATTGTTCTGTCAAATTCCTTTGCCTTCGGCGGGAACAACACGGCGGTGGTCTTCGGGTGCTGGCGGGACGAGGGGAGGGGGCGTGGATAGGCAGGTCGTCCTTACCGGCATCGGCATGGTCACGCCCTTGGGGGTGGGGAAGGCCGAGTTCCGCGATGCCCTGTGGCGCGGCGAAACGGGCATTCGGGAGATTTCCGCCTTTTCCACCGCCGGCTTGGGCTCGCACCTCGGGGCGGAGGTCCGCGACTTCGTTCCCCGGGACTTCGTCGCCCTCAAAACCCTGCGCAAGATGGATCGCCTCTCGGCGATGACGACGGCCTCCGTCCGGATGGCCCTGGACGATGCCGGGCTCGCCGTGACCGACGCGAACCGCGACCGCATCGGGATCGTCATGGGAACGGCCTTCGGAAACACGGACCTCAAGGTTCAGAGCGCCCGGGTTCTCTTCACGGAGGGACCCGGCCGGGTGAGTCCGATGCATGTACCCAACACGGTGATGAACGCCCCCGCCGGACATGCCTCCATCGAACTGGGGTTCCGCGGCGTCAACACGACAATCAACCACCAGGCCGTCTCCGGCGAGGCGGCGATTGCATACGGGGCGATGGAGGTCCGTCGCGGCGTGGCGGACGTGATCCTGGCGGGCGGCGCGGACCTGCTGTCGCCCTTCTTCTACGAGGCTTTGTGCCGGTTTCGCGCCCTCTCGCCGACGGACAACGGCGTGGAGGCGGCGCGGCCGTACGATCTGCGGCGCAACGGGCCCGTCATGGGCGAAGGGTGCGGAATCGTCTGTCTCGAGGCGAGGGAGCACGCTTTAGCGCGTGGGGCGGATCCCTATTGCGAACTGGCCGGCTGGGGGCTTGCCGCCTCGCCGGCATCGCCCACGGGTTGGCCGGATTCCCCCCGCGGCCTTCTTGTCGCCCTCCGGCGGGCGCTCGACATGGCAGGGGTCGTCCCCGCGGGGGCTGGTTCCGCCGGGTCCGACGGGGGACCGCAAGACGACCGCCGCCGGCCCGGTGGCGGCGTGCCCACCGGGATCGACTGCATCCAGGGGGCGGGAAACGGCGGGCGCGACCCCGACGCGCTCGAGGCAATGGCCTATCGGGACCTTTTCGGAGGGTCCGAAGGGATGCCCCTCATCACCTCCCTCAAGGGGGCGACGGGGGAGATCTTCGCCTCCGGCGGCATCCGGGCGGCGGCCCTGGCCCTGTCGATCCGGGAGGGCGTGGTTCCGCCGGTCGTCGGCCTGGCGGCGCCGCTGATGCCGTTGCCGTTCGTGACGGGGGAGGCTCGCCGCCGGTCGGTCCGACGTGCGCTCCTGAGCGGCCTGTCCTTCGGCGGGACCTACGCGGGCCTCGTCTTCAGTGCGGTGTAAAAACGTTGGCGCCACGCCGCCGCCATCGGCCGTTTCCCGGCGCATCGCTTCCCGCGGGAGGTGTCCCCAAGAAACGTCCGTCGCGCCCTCCAAGAACGCATGGAAGAAACCCCGAGAAGTGCTAGTTGGCCTCCGCGATTCGACACCGCAGGCACGTTACTTCTGAAGAATGAACACTATCTGGTCGAGACGCGGAACCTTTAAATATTGCTTGCCTCTTTCGAAAAAAAGCTTTAGGAATCAAACGGAGTCAAAAAAACCCCATAACAGGAGGACACATCATGGCTGATCTGCTCGAATTAGCAACAGACATCGTCATTGCCCATGCTTCAACGACCGAAATGACGTCGGATGACCTGATGAGCGAAATCAAGGCCGTTTATGCGACGTTGAAGGGCCTCGAACAGGGCGAAGCGGGAGATGTGCCCGCGAAGCCGGCCCTGACCCGTAGGCAGGCCTTCAAGAAGGATGAGGTCGGCTGCATGATTTGCGGCAAGACCGGCCTGACCACCCTGAAGCGCCATCTCGCCACCGCCCATGAGATGAAGCCCGGCCAGTACCGGAAGCGGTTCAACATCCCCAAGGAACAGCCCTTGGCCGCTACGAACTATGTCGAAAAGAAACGTCAGATCGCCCTGGACCGGGGATTGGGAAAGAATCTCGCCAAGGCCCGGGCGGCCAAGACGACGAAGGTGAAAAAGGCGAAGAAATGAGTTGGGGGCAGGTGAATGTCGGCGAGTGGATCACCAAGCGGGCGTTGACCCATCCGGACAGGCCCTTCCTCTGCGAGGAGGGGATGCGGAACTACACGAACCGTGAGTTCAACGAGCGGGTGAACCGGATAGCGCACGCGCTCGCGGCCTGGGGTGCCGGCCGGGGCGAACGTGTGGCCGTTCTCATGGCCAACGCTTCGGAGTTCCTCGAGATTTTCTTCGCCTGCGCCAAGACCGGGGCGATCATGACGCCCCTCAACGTACGCTTGGCGGTGCCGGAACTCGTGTACATTCTGAAGGACTGTGCCCCGCGGGTTCTCGTCTACGGGGCGGATTTTGCCGACAAGGTCGCCGAAATCAAGGCGCTCCTGACGCAACTTCCATTCTGCGTCCGTCACGGGGGCGATACCGGTCAAGATCCCGACTTGGCCCGGGCGGTGGCGGACTTCCCCGATGCAGAACCCGCGCCCTCCCCGGAGCTTGCCTTGGACGATCCCCTGTTCACCATGTACACCTCGGGGACCACTGGCGACCCCAAGGGGGCGGTCCTGACGCACGGAAACGTGCTCTTCGCCGCGATCAACACGGTGATGGGCTACGGGATCAACCGCTCCTACAAATCCCTCGTGGTCGCGCCACTCTTCCATATCGGCGCCTTGGGCGCTTCGGCCCTGCCGATCCTCTATGCCGG
Organism: Syntrophales bacterium; assembly: GCA_023230905.1. Taxonomy (GTDB): domain Bacteria; phylum Desulfobacterota; class Syntrophia; order Syntrophales; family UBA2251; genus UBA2251. Next base: position 1,348 of record JALNWL010000105.1, on the reverse strand, counting down.
CGGTTCCCTCTATATCAAGGGGTTCTACAACGCGGCTGAGGTCCTGGACCTGATCGTGCGGGAAAAGATCAACTACCTGTTCGCCGTTCCCGTCATGTTTCAGCTCCTCGCCCAGACAGAGCAGTGGGCGCAGGCTGACTTCTCGCACGTCCACTTTTTCATCGCCGGGGGCGCGCCCATGCCCCTGCCCATGATCCAGAAGTACCAGACCGAAAAGGGCGTCTCCTTTGCCCAGGGCTACGGCATGACGGAGGCCTTCCGGCTCACCTCCCTGGACCTCGAGGACGCCGTCCGCAAGGCCGGTTCGGTCGGCAAGGAGGTGCTGCACGTCCGGCTTCGGATCGTCGATGAACAGGACCGTGACGTGCCGCCCGGTGAGGCGGGGGAGATCGTCGTGAAAGGCCCCAACGTCTTCGCCGGCTACTGGAACAAGCCCGCGGAAACGGAGTCCGCGATGCGGGACGGGTGGTTCCACACCGGGGACATGGGACGGCGGGACGAGGAGGGGTTCGTCTATATCGTCGGCCGGAAGGTAGAGATGATCATCAGCTCCGGGGAGAACATCTACCCGGCGGAGGTGGAGCGGGTTATCCAGGCCCTGCCGGAGGTCCGAGAGGCGGCCGTTGTCGGGATGCCGGATCGGAAGAAGGGGGAGGTTGTGGCCGCCTTCGTCCTGCTCAAGGAAGGCGCGGCACTCAACGCAGAGGCGCTCTTGGAGGCGATCCGCGACAAGATCGCCTATTTCAAGCTTCCCAGGAAAATCATCTTCGTTGGGGATTTTCCGCGCAACACCGCGGGGAAGATCTTGAAGAAGGACCTGAAGGAAAAGGTGTCCGGAAGCGAAGGAAGATATCGTGTCAGGGAGGGGTTATGAGCGATCGGCAGACGGCGATCGTCACGGGCGGCAGCCGCGGCATCGGCCGGGCCATTGCCGTGGAACTGGCGTCCGGCGGCTATGACGTGGTCATCACCTACAGGGCGAATGAGGCGGCCGCGGAGGAGACGCTGAAGATGATCGCGGCGGCGGGCGGCCGCGGCGAGGCGCTCCGGTTCGACGTCGGCGACCCTGACGCGGCGGACGCGGCGCTGGGCGACCTGCTCGTCCGGATGGAGCGCGTCGACGTCTTGGTGAACAACGCCGGAATCACCGCTGACGGCCTGTTCCTGATGATGCCCCGGCACGACTGGGACGCCGTGATCAAAACCACGCTGGGCGGCTTCTATAACATGACCAAACCGGTCCTGCGCAAGATGCTGCGCAAGAAGCGCGGCGCCATCGTCTCGATGGCTTCCGTCTCGGCCCTGGTCGGCAACCGGGGGCACGCGAACTACGCGGCGGCCAAGGCGG
>JALNWL010000104.1 GCA_023230905.1 Syntrophales bacterium | reverse complement strand
TATCTCCTTTCTTCAACATCGCCCGTATGATCGACGTCATGACCCTCTTCATCCGGATCATGCTCATCGCCATCGTGCTCATCAGCATCATGAACGTCATGGTGATGGCCGTCTACGAGCGCATCCGCGAAATCGGCACGATTGCCGCCATCGGCACCCCGCCGGGGAAAATCCGTTCCATGTTCATTCTGGAGGGATTCTGCATGGGGGTGTTCGGAGCGGCAGCCGGTGTCGGGATCGGGGCCGCGGTCATCGCCCTTGTCAACCTGATCGGCATCCGCTTTAACTTCGGCCAGCAAAAAGGCCTGCTTCTCAAGGCCGTGCTCGACCCGCTGGATCTGATGGTCGTGTCGGCGATCGTCGTGGCCGTCGCCGTGCTGGCAAGTCTCCAGCCGGCCGTTAAGGCCTCCCGGATGGAACCCATCGACGCGCTCAGACATGTATAGGGGGAAGGTTATGAAAAAAAGGCTTCTGTCGGGCTTTCTGTGGGTCCTGATGTTGATCGTGTCAGGCACAAACCTCTGGGCGGACAATACCAGAATAGCGGTGGTCTCCCAGGGAAATACGCCGGATGCCGTGGTCAGTCCCGTTGCGGCGCGGGGTCTTTATTTTCTCATCTTTGACGTCCAGGGGACCTTCATCGAAGCCTTGAAAAATCCCTATCGGGATGCCGGCCGGAACGCCAGCGAACAGGTTGTTGCCGATCTGTCGAATCGAGGCGTTACGACCCTCATCGCCGGCAATTTCGGAAATAAAATGACGGCCGCCATGACGGCCAGGCGCATTCGCTATGTTGAATTTCAGGGGACCGCCGCCGATGCCGTCCGGAAAGCGGTTCCATAGGAGGACCAGCGATGCTTAAGATCGTTCATTTCGTTCTGGCCGTGATCCTTGTCTTTCCGGTGCATGCCCTGGCCTTGGATGGAGCGAAATTGCTGCGGGAGATGGACCGCAACCTTTCCCCCGAATCCTATGAGTCCTACCGAAAGCTCATCAATATCGAACCGAACGGCCGGAAGAAGGAATTCACACTGTTCACGGTCAAGAAGGGTTTGGACAAGGTGGCCTCCGTCTTTCTGGCGCCCGCCAGTGAAAAAGGCCGGAGCACGCTTCGCCTGGGAGAAAACATGTGGCTGAACATTCCCAATGTCGGCAAACCCATCCGCATCACCAGCCTGCAATCGGTGGTGGGTGGCGTGTTCAACAACGCCGACATTCTCCAACTGGACTATGCTGTGGAATACGACGTGACCGGGGTCCGGGAAGAGAAAGGCGAACTGCTGCTTCACCTCAAGGCCAAAACGAAAAACGTGGCCTACGACCGATTGAAAATCAGGCTCGACAGGAACAGAACGCTGCCCACAAGCATCGAATGCCTCACCGAAGCGAACATGGTCATTAAAACCCTTTACTTCAAAAATGTCCGGGATTTCGGCGGGGGCATCGTCCGTCCGGAGGTGATTGAAACGGACAGCCCGCTTTACAAGGGCTACAAGTCCGTCATGATCATGGCCAAAATCAAGAAGCGCACCTTCAAGGACGAGGTCTTCACGCTGACCTTCATGCCGAACCTGGCGTCCCTGCGTTAGATGAGTCGATCCGGATGGATCATCGGGGTTCTGCTGCTCTGTCTCCTCCCGTCTCCGGCGGCGGCCGAGGAAAGCTACGTCTTCGACCTCTCCGAAATCGAAAAAAAGCCGTACCATTTCTCGGGCTATCTCGAAGCCAAGCCCGTCGTCTACGGCCTGGACGACCGGGCCGCGTTCTATCAGCTGCGCTTCTTTAACGACTCCCATCGTCGGACCGTGTGGGAGGCCAACGGCCGTGTACGCCTGGAGGGGGGCTACGAAAAAGGTCCTGCCCGGATCTTCGCCCGACTCAATACCGACTTGCAGTACAACGACAAAATCCACGCATCGGAAAAGACGACCTTCTACGAAGCTTACGCGTCGGTCAAACCCCTCCCGTCACTGAAGATCGACGCGGGCAAGAAGACGATGAAATGGGGCAAGGGCTATGCCTGGAATCCCGTGGCCTTTCTCGACCGGCCCAAGAATCCGGACGATCCGGAACAGGCGATGGAAGGCTACATCGTCGCGACGGCGGACGTGATCCGCAGTTTCGATGGACCGCTCAAAACCGTTTCCTTCACGCCGGCGTTCTTGCCCGTCTGCAATCACGTCAACACGGATTTCGGCAACGCCGACAAGCTAAACTTTTCGGCCCGTCTGTACTTCCTCCTCTTCGACACGGATGTGGATTTCATGTTCATGACCGGCGGCAGCAGACCGGATCGCTACGGCGTCGATTTTTCCCGCAACGTCGGCAGCAATTTCGAAATCCACGGGGAATACGCCTGGCTGAAAAGCAGCCGCAAAATTGTTTTGGACCCATCCGGGACGGCACGTCGGGTCGAAACGGACGCCCACCGGTTTCTCATCGGCCTGCGTTATCTCGCCTCCTTCGAACTCACGACGATCGTCGAATTTTATCATGCCGGCGATGGTTTCACCTCCGACGAAATGGAGAGCTTCTTCCACCTGATTCACCGGGGATATGGTGCCTATCGGGCGACAGGAAATCCGGCGGGACTGGGACGAGCGGCGCAGCTCGCCGAATCCGGCTATGCCCGTCCCAACCCCATGCGCAATTACCTGTACGTTCGCCTCATCCAGAAGGATCCTTTCGACATCCTCTATTTCTCCCCTTCCCTGACCTGCATGATCAATACCGACGATCTCAGCGTCAGCGTCATGCCGGAGCTGCTCTATACCGGCATCGCCAACATGGAACTCCGGTTGCGGGCATCTGTCCTTGCGGGGGCGCGGGACACCGACTTCGGAGAAAAGCAAAACGACTATCGGATCGAACTGCGGGCGGGCATTTACTTTTAGGATCGAAACTGCGTAAGTCTTCGGGAAATTTCCCACGAATTCCGTTGACATCCCTCGCCCCTTTTCCTATACTGCCCGCCGTATCTCAGCGGGGGCGGGTCTGCCTCGACCGAACCGAACGGCGCCGTGAGGGCGCCTCTCAGGAGTGCATCGACATGGACAAGCCAGGAATACCAGAACAGGTTGAAGACATCCTCATCGTCGGCGGCGGGCCGGCGGGATACACGGCGGGGCTCTACGCCGCCCGGGCCAGGATGAAGACCCTGATGGTCGAGGGGGAATCCACCGTCAGCCAGATCACGGTGACGGATCTGATCGAGAACTATCCGGGCCTCCCGGAGGGTGTCAACGGGTTCGATTTGCGGGAGCGTTTCCGCGCCCAGGCCGAGTCCTTCGGGATGAGGCGGGCAACCGGAGACGTGACCGCCATCGCGCCCGTCTCCTGGGGCGGGACGTCCGGCTGGCGGGTGACGGCCGGTGAAACGACCTACGACACCCTGGCCGTGATCGTCGCGGCGGGGGCGAACTGGCGGCGCTTGGGCGTCCCGGGGGAGGAGGAATTCATCGGCCGGGGCGTTTCTTACTGCGCGACCTGCGACGGCCCCTTCTACCGCAATCGCGACGTGGTGGTGGTCGGCGGCGGGAACACGGCGGTTCAGGAGGCGCTCTATCTGACCCGCTTCGCGAGCCGGGTGATTCTCGTCCACCGGCGGGATCGCCTGCGGGCGGCGGGCGTCTTGGCCGAGCGTGCCTCTGCCCATCCGAAGATCGCCTTCGCCTGGAACAGCGTCGTCCAGGCGGTCGAGGGGAAGGATTTCGTGGAGGGGATCCGCATCCAGAACGTCCGGAACCCCGCGGAGGTCCGCGTCATTCCGGCGGAAGGGGTCTTCGTCTTCATCGGGCTTACGCCGAATACGGACCTCCTGGTCGGCATCGCGGACCGCGATGCGAACGGGTATGTTCGGGTCGATCCGGACATGCGGACCTCCGCCCCGGGAATCTTCGCCTGCGGCGATTGCATTCAAAAACTGCTCCGGCAGGTGATCACGGCCTGCGGCGACGGCGCCACGGCCGCCTACGCCGCCCAGTTGTACGTCGAGGATCTCAAGGGAGAGGCCTATTGAGCATGGCGAATCTCCTCGAATCCTGGCGGTACCTCCCCTACCATCTCAGTCCGAACCTCCTGGAGATCGGCAGCTTTCAGCTGAGGTACTACAGCCTGATGTACCTGGTGGCCTTCGGCGTGACGTACCTCCTGGTCCGCTACCGCATCGGTCGGGAGGGGTATTCGTACCGCGTCGAGCAGGTGCAGGACTACTTCGTCTGGGCGATCTTCGGCCTCATCCTGGGGGCGCGCCTGGGCTATGTCCTGTTCTACAATTTCAGCTACTACCTCGGGCACCCCCTGGAGATTCTCCTGCCGTTCGAATTTACGAACGGCATCCGCTTCGTCGGGATCAGCGGGATGTCCTACCACGGCGGGGCGATCGGCGTGATCGTCGCGACGGTGCTCTTCTGCCGGAGGCAGGGCGCGGATTTCTGGAACTGGACGGACCTGTTCGCCCCGGCGATCCCGCTGGGCTACACCTTCGGCCGCATCGGAAATTTCATCAACGGGGAACTCTACGGCCGGGCGACGGACGTCCCCTGGGGCATGATCTTCCCCCTCGACGCCGACCATCTCGTCCGCCATCCCTCGCAGCTCTACGAGGCCTTGGGCGAGGGGGTTCTCCTGTTCCTCCTCCTGTGGGCAATCCGCCGGAGGAGCCCGTTCGACGGGTTCCTCTTCGGTCTGTACGTGATCGGCTACGGGACGGCACGTTTCGTGATCGAATATTTCCGAGAGCCGGACGCGCAACTCGGCCTGTTCCTGGGGATGTTCAGCATGGGTCAGCTTCTGTGCCTGCTCATGATCGCCGCGGGGGGCCTGATCCTGGCCGTCCGGAAGCCGCAAGCGGCGATATAGATCGACGGGCCGGGCAGACCGGCGGGACCGCCCGCCGGACCGTCAACATCCACAAACCCAATGGAGGTGCAAGATGGGGAAGCGGGTCGTCATTGTCGGTGGGGGCGCGGCCGGTCCATCCGTGGCCGCGGAGGCCAAACGGAACGATCCCTCGCTGGAGATCACGATGATCGAACAGGGGGCGTTCGTATCCTATGCCGCCTGACCGATGCCCTATTACATCGGCGATGTAATCAGGGACGAAGGAACGCTGATAGCGCGCACGCCCGAGAAATTCCGGGAAGCGGGTATCGAGGTGCGCCTGGAGTCGACGGTGACCGCGATTGATGTCACCCAGGGCCGTGTGCGGCTGACCAACGGGGAGTTGCTGCCTTACGACGTTCTGGTCTTGGCGACCGGCGCCGAGTCCCGGCTTCCGGCGTGGCCGGGATTCGACCTGCCGGGGGTGTTCCTGCTGAAGAACCTGGCGGACGCCATCCGGATCAAGGCGCATCTGAACCGGAGCGCCTGCCGCAAGGCCGTGGTCATCGGCGCGGGGTTCATCGGCATGGAGATGTGCGAGGCCCTCCGCGAGCGTGGGATGGAGACGACGGTGATCCACCGCGGCGAACGGCCGGTCGCGCGCTGGGATGCCGAGTTTGCCCGGGAGATCGTCGCCGCCCTGGAGCGGAACGGCGTGGCCTTTCTCGCGGATACGGAGCTGCGCGGGATCGAGGCGGGCACGTCCTGTCCGCTCAAGGTGATGACGAGCCGGGGACCGATCGAGGCGGACCTGGTCCTCGTGGCCGTCGGCATCGCCCCGAACGTGTCGTTGGCCCGGGATATGGGGCTCCGGATCGGCGCGACGGGTGCGATCGGCGTCGACGCGCAACAGCGGACATCGGCCCCGAACGTTTACGCCGTTGGCGATTGCTGCGAGGTGTACCACCGGGTGAGCAGCCGGTGGGCCTATCTGCCCCTGGGTGACACGGCCAACAAGCAGGGCCGCCTGGCGGGACGGATCATCGGCGGCCGCCCCGCCGCGCACCCGGGCGTCGTCGGGGCCCAGTCCTTCAAGATCTTCGAGCTCGAAACGGCGGCAACGGGCCTGAACGAGGCGGAGGCGCTGCAGGCGGGGTTCGATCCCATCGGCGACGTCTACTGGGGCAACGCGATCGCCGGTTACTTTGGGAAGCGGAAACTCGGCCTGAAACTTTTGGCGGACCGGGCGTCCGGCAAACTTCTGGGCGCACAGGCCATCGGGGAAACGGGGGCGGTCGGTCGCATCAACACTCTTTCGGCGGCGTTGTGGTCCGAATTGACCCTGGACGAGATCGGCTGGCTCGATCTCGCGTACGCCCCGCCCTTCGGCGGGGCCTGGGACGTGATCCATCGCGCCGCCCAGAGATTGCAGAGGAAGCGTTAAGCAATGTCGGAACAGATGGTGTATTGGGGAATTTTCATCGCCTTTGTGATCGTCATGCTCGTCCTGGACCTGGGCGTCTTCAACCGCAAGGCCCATGTAATCAAGGTTCGGGAAGCCCTGATGTGGACGGGGTTCTGGGTCAGCCTCGCCCTGCTGTTCTGCCTGGGGGTTTATTGGGTCAAGGGGTCGGAGAAGGCCCTGGCCTTCCTCGCCGGCTACCTCATCGAGGAATCCCTGAGCGTCGACAACCTCTTCGTCTTTCTCATGATCTTTTCGTACTTCGGGATCCCGCCGCAGTACGAGCACAAGGCCCTGTTCTGGGGCATCATCGGGGCGCTCGTGATGCGGGCGGTGTTCATCGCGGCCGGCGTGGCCCTGATCGAGCAGTTCCACTGGATCATCTATGTCTTCGGTGCCTTCCTCATTTTCACCGCCGTCAAGATGGCGCGGAGCGGGGAAGGGAATGTCCACCCGGACCGGAACGTCGCCCTCAAGCTCCTGCGCAAGGTCATGCCGGTGACGAACGATTACGCCGGGGGGAAATTTTTCGTTCGGGAAGGGGGGCGGTGGATGGCGACGCCGCTGTTCGCCGTGGTCCTCGTCCTGGAGACGACGGACGTGATCTTCGCCGTGGATTCCATCCCGGCGGTCCTCGCGATCACGACCGATCCCTTCATCGTCTATACCTCCAACGTGTTCGCCATCCTGGGGCTGAGGTCGATCTTCTTCGCCCTGGCGGGGATGATGCGCCTGTTCTACTATCTGCGCTACGGCTTGGTGGTGGTCCTGTCCTTTGTCGGGATGAAGATGATCCTGACGGAGTGGGTCAAGATCCCGGTGGGCCTTTCCCTTGGCGTCATCGCGGCGGTACTGGCGGTGTCGATCGTCGCTTCGCTGGCCCTGCCGCACCCCGTCCGGATGGTGATCGACGACGAGGCCGGGAAGAAGGAGAATCCGGTCGGATGATCCCCGGCGGGTGTCCGGGTAGGGGAAGCCCGGTGTTGTAAAGGCCGATCATGCCGTCTCCATCCTCGAGGGCGTACACCTGCGAATGCAGGGATGTCAAGCCGGTTCCGGCCGAATCACGGCAGGCCCTCCTCGTGACCGCGCCGGGCTGGAACGCCGTTGCCGCCACCCTCGAGCGGTATGAACGGACGGGTGCGGGGGTACCGTGGCTGGCCGTCGGGGAGCGGATCCCCGCCGTCCTGGGGCGCAACGGTTTGGCTTGGGGGCGGGGCCTGGCGACTCCCCCACTGGACGGTCCGGTCAAAGAAGAGGGGGACGGCCGGTCTCCCGCGGGCGTGTTCAGGATCCGCGGTGCCTTCGGCTATGCCCCGGCGGCGGATGTCCCCTGGATCCGTCTGCCGTACCGTCAGGCCACGGCCGGGCTGAAATGCGTGGACGATCACGCTTCGGCCCGCTACAACCGCCTCGTTGACACCGCCGTGGAGCCACAGACCTGGAGCCGCCACGAGGAGATGCTGAGGAAGGACGATCTTTACCGCCTCGGGGCCGTGATCGGCCACAACGACGATCCGACCGTGTCCGGCGGCGGCTCCTGCATCTTCCTCCATGCCTGGGGCGGACCGGACCGGGGCACGGCGGGGTGCACCGCCGTGGCGCTGCCGCGGCTCGAAGACATCCTCCACTGGCTCGATCCGGCCCTGTGTCCGGTTCTCGTGCAGCTGGTGGTGGAGGACCGGGAGCGTCTGCGCACGGCTTGGGACCTTCCGTAACCGGAGGGAACAGAAGGGACCGGGTCCGTGCGGGATGCCGGGTTGTTCCACCCGCCGGCGCGGGCGGGGCCGGGCATGGCCGTTTTCTGAAGGATGCGTCGATTCCCCCGGGGGTTCATGATTTGCAGGCATTATCGTCCGCGCGCGTGACCGCGTGGGCCAAGCTGAACCAGACGAAATACCGCCGGCGGGAGAGGCTGTGCCTCGCCGAGGGGGAGAAGGTCGTTCGGGAACTCCTGCGGAGTCCGTGGGCGGTTCAGGCCGTGCTGGTGGCGGAGGACGCCGCGGCGCGCTACCAGGCCCTGGTCGCGTCCCTGCCGTCGGGGTCGGTCCATGCGGTTCCGGCACGGTTCTGGAAGCGCCTTAGCCAGGACCCCGCCCCGGAGGGCATCATGGCCGTGGCCGCCCTGCCGCCGCCCCTTGCCGCGGCCGCCCGGGCCCCGGGCCCCGGGCCGCTGCTCCTGATCGACCGGGTCAACAACCCCAACAATCTCGGTGCGCTCCTGCGGACGGCCCGCTGGTTCGGCTTCCGGACAGTGCTCGTCGGCGCCGGGTCGGCGGACTGGACCCACCCGAAAGTCATCCGGACGTCCATGGGCAGCCTCT
>JALNWL010000103.1 GCA_023230905.1 Syntrophales bacterium | reverse complement strand
GGCCACAGCCATTCGTTTTCGCCGAAGGACGACACGAATTCCCCGTCCTTCTTCTTCAGCCAATACCGGATTTGGAATTGCCCGTCGGCGGAGCAGGTGGAGACGGCCAGCGTCGTTCCCAGGACCACCTTCATCCCTGTGCGATCCCGCCGGCCCGTCTGATCCGAAACGAAGGTGTCACCGAAGAGCCACAGGACGCGCCGGTCGTCCAGCGGGATAGAGTAGGCGCCGTCCCCGCCGTACCAGCCGTCCCGGTCGGGAAAATCGGGAATGCAGCGGACCGACGACGACGGCGGATCCTGCACCCGCTCCGTTGCGGCGACACAGGCCGAGAGAAAGACGCACAACAGGAGCAGGGCCAGCCGGGCCGTTCTGATCAGGGTGTTCCAGGATGTCGTGTCGGGTTTCATGCGGCCTGCCTGTCCCCTGCCGGGTCCGCGGGGGCGCTCATGCGGAGCGGGCGGATGGCTCCCTGTCGTTCAGGTGGGTCCGGTCGTTCAGCACGACAATCTCTCCCGATCCGTTGCTGAACCGGACGAGGGTCCGGGAGGCGGGGTCCACGTGGACGGACCTGAAGTCCGACAGGCTGATCCGCTTGATCCTGCAAAGGATGGACGCGATCGTGAAGCTGTGGGCGACCACCAGGGCGTCGGCGGATTGATGCAGGATGGCGTCGATGACCGGCCACGCCCGGGCCTGAAGCTCGTCCAGGGATTCCCCATGGGGCATCCGCACGGACGCCGGATCGGCGATCCATGACTGGAGGAAGCCCCGTTCACAGGCCATCAGTTCCGAATAGGCCAGGCCTTCGAAATCCCCCTGGTCCATTTCCATCAGACCCGGTTCCAGGCGGATTGGGGCGTCGTGGTATTGGTTGATGATCTCGGCTGTCTTCCGGGCCCGGATCAGGGGGCTGGCGTAGATCGCGTGGATCGGGTGATCCCTGAGGGACAGGGCGAGCCGGCGGGCCTGATGCACGCCGACGTCGCTCAGGTCGATGTCGCTCAAGCCCTGGACCCGGCCTTCCCGGTTCCAGGCGGTTTCGCCGTGCCGGACAAGAATCAGTTCCATAGGGACCTTCCTTATCAACCGAACGATCCGGTGTCAATCGAAACGGCCGCCGGCCCCGTTTGTGTCAACCGTCGCCCGGCTGTTTTTCATGGTGGAGAACCTTCCGGTCAGGGCCACCGACGACGAGGCCGCCTATTACAATACCCACGCCATCGTGATGAACGCGAAGGGGGACCAAGACGAGGCGGTTTATTACCGGAACCTGTCCTCGGAGATGGATAAACCCTTCTCCGCCTTTGCCACCGCCGTGGTCGCGGCTCACCCCAAAACGCGTCCGCGGCGGCCGGCCGCGCCGTCGCCGGGACGGCGACAAAAAAAGGGCGCCGCGCCTTTTTCGGCGGCGGTGCCCCTTGACCGATGCATGCCTCGTATGTCCGGCTCGGATTATTTTTTCTGGGCCGGTTTGAGCGGGGCGGCCGCCGCCAGTTCCTTGAAGGCGGCATCCCACTTGTCGACGATGGATTGCAGCTCGGCGATCTTCGCCTTGGCGCCGGCCGGATCGGTGGCGATACCCTCCTTGACGGTTTTCAGGCTTTCCGTAAAGGTGGCGATGTCGGCGGTCCAGAGATCCTTCTGGTCCTTCAGTTTTCTTTCGACGGTTTTTGCCGTGGTTTCGAGATTCGCCCAGGCCTCGTCCAGGGCGGTTACGGCGGCGTTCGCTTCGTCCGCGGCGGCCTGCTTGCCCGCGGCCACCGCGGCGGTGGCCCGCTCGAAGGCGGCCTTGGCGTCCAGATACGCCTGTTTGGCCTCTTTATAATTCTTTTCCTTCATTTGGGCCTCTGCTCCGTCCAGGATCTTCCTGGCCGCGTCCAGGTCCGCGGCGGCGTACGTTTCCGCGCCGGCGGCCACCGCGGCGTTCATCGCGGCATCGGCCGCGGACTTCTCCGCTTCAGGGGGTTTTGCACAACCCGCAAACGCCAGAGCCAATACGAGCACAACGACCAACGATGAAAAATATTTGAAATGATTCATGCCAGTCCTCCTCCTTTTGGGATCCTCGGCGTCCTCCGGCCGAAAACTTCCGTAAAAATATGCTTTTCCTCGAGTTTGTCAATGCATTTTTTTGATCGAATGCCCCGGTTGCCTCCGATGGGGGACGTTGCGCCTGCCTCCCTAGGAAATGGCGTATCCGCCGTCCAGAAAGAGGGTCTGGCCCGTCATGTAATCCGACGCCCCCGAGGCGAGGTAGACGGCCAGCCCCACGATCTCGTTCGGCCTGCCGAAACGCCGGAACGGGATCTTTCCGAGGAGAAACGTTTCGTTTTCCCCCTCCTGCTGGTCTTTCGTCATCTCCGTCAGGAACCACCCGGGAACGATGCAGTTGACCTGGATGTTGAAGCGCGCCCACTCGAGGGCCAGGGTCTTCGTCATGTGGTGCACCGCGGCCTTCGAGGCCCCGTAGTGCAGGCTGTTGGGAAGCGCCCCGTGTCCGAGAATCGAGCCGATGTTGATGATCTTGCCTTGCCGCTGCCGGATCATCACCCTGCCGACCGCCCGGCACGCGAGAAAAACGGACCGCGCGTTGGTGTTCATCAGGTGCTCCCAGTCCGCGACGGTCAGGTCCACCGATCGCTTCGAGCCGCCGATCCCGGCATTGTTGAACAGGACGTCGATCCGTCCGTAGGCCTTGGCGACCTCGGCCGTCATGGATTCGACCTCTTCCTCGCGGGTCATGTCGGCCGGCACGGCGATGGCTTCGCCCCCTTGTCCGACAATCTCCGCCGCGGTCTGTTCGATCAGGCTCCGGGTCCGGCTCACGACGGCCACCCGGGCGCCGGCTTCCGCCAGGCCAAGCGCCATCTCCCGGCCCAGTCCCTTGCTTCCGCCGGTCACGATGACTACTCGCTGCGCCAGGTTGAATTGTTCCATCACACCCATGTCTTTGCCTCCTCTTTCCACGTGATCCTCGCTGCATCGCCGGGCCGCCGGTCATGGAGGCCCGGCGCCGGGGCGGGAACACGGTTATCAACGACGAACACGCTATACCATGAAACGGCCAAGGCCGCTTGTCGAATTCCGCCTTGATCCCGTCAGGGGTCTAGGTTTTACCGGTTGCACCGACCGTGGGTGGCGACAGGGCGCCGCCGGCCGCCGGCATCATCGCCGCTGGACGATTTCGGCGGAAGCTGATAAGCTCACCAAAGCGGTTACGACCGCACCCTTTCCATAACGGCCCAGACCCGGACCGCCGGGGGCGCCAAAAACGGTATCCATGCGAGGACCCGAGACCATGAAGTTCAACCCCGCCGTCGTCAGCTATTTCCTGCAGCGAGAAAGCACCAAGCGGAACATCCGGCAGCTTTTGAAATTCCTCTTTGCCTTGGCCGTCCTGGTGTCTGTCTACAGCGTGCTCTTCCATTTTCTCATGGCCCGCGAGGGACAGAACCATTCGTGGATCACGGGGTTCTACTGGACCCTCACGGTGATGTCCACCCTCGGCTTCGGGGACATCACCTTCCATTCGGACCTGGGACGCCTCTTTTCCATGGTGGTGCTCGTAACCGGGATGATCTTTCTCCTGACGCTGCTGCCGTTCACGTTCATCAAGTTCTTCTACGCCCCCTGGATCGAGGCGGAAGCGAGGAAGCGCGCGCCGCGGGAATTGCCCCCGGACACGCGGGGGCACGTGATCATCACCAGCTACAACCCGGTGACCATGGCCCTGATCGAGAAACTCACGGACCATCGGATCGACTACGTCCTCATCGTGAGCGACTTCAAGCATGCCCTGGACCTGTACGACATCGGCGTCCGGGTCGCGGTGGGAAACGTCGACGACCCCGACACCTATCGGCGGATCCGCGTCGAGAAGGCCGCGCTCGTCGTCGCCGCCGACCGCGACGAAATCAACACGAACATCGCCTTCACCGTCCGGGAGCTGAACGAGCGCGTGCCCATCATCGCCACGGCAGACTCCCCCTATTCGGACGACATCCTCCGCATGGCGGGCAGCTCCAAGGTCCTGCAGATCTACGATATTCTCGGGCGTTCCCTGGCGGCCTGGACCGTGGGTGGCGACTGCCGGGCGAATGTCCTCGGCCGCTTCGACACGCTTCTCATCGCCGAATTTCCCGCGACCGGCACCCCCCTGGTCGGCAAGACCCTGGTTGAGAGCGGCCTGCGCGAGAACTTCGGGGTGAACGTCGTGGGGATCTGGGAGCGCGGACGCTTCGAGATTCCCCGCGCCGACAGCCGGATCGAGCGAACCAGCGTGCTGGTCCTGGCCGGCTCCGAGGAGAACCTGGCGGCCTATGACGAGGTGTACGCCTTTTACCACATCTGCAAGCTCACCGCGGATCCGGTGCTCATCGTCGGGAGCGGGCGGGTGGGCGACAAGATTGCGGAGCGATTCCAGGAGCGGGGAAGCCCCTACCTGGTCATCGAAAAGAACCCCAAACGGCTGCGCGACGAGCGGCACTATGTCGTCGGGGATGCCGCCGACATCCGGACCCTCGAGCGGGCGTGGATCGACAAGGCACCCGCGGCCGTGATCACCACCCACGACGACGACACGAACATCTATCTCACCAACTACCTCCGGGCGCTGCGCCCGGACATGCAGATCCTGAGCCGGGCCAATCTCGACCGGAACGTCTCGACGCTGCACCGCGCCGGCGCCGATTTCGTCATGTCCTATGCCTCTCTCGGCGCCAACGCGATTTTCAACTACCTGAAAAACGAAGACACGTGGATGCTGGCCGAGGGGCTCAACATCTTCCGCATGCGGGCCCCGGACGCGCTTGTGGGACGGAACCTCGCCCATTCCGGGATCCGCAATCTGACGGACTGCTCCGTCGTCGCCATCCGGAACGCCGACGGCCTGTCGATCAATCCCGATCCGCTCACGCCGATCGCGGCGGATGCCGAGCTCATCCTGATCGGCACCAACGAGGGGGAGCGCAAGTTCCTGCAGACGTTCACGCCCGCTTGACGCCGCCCTGGCGTTCCTTCGGCCCGATCCTCAGAGCGGATCGGGCCGAAGGAACATAAAATGGATCAAGTCCCGAATTCCTGCTTCATCTCCGTGTAGAGGTCGAGCTTCTTGACCTTTCCCAGGGGCGTGAGGGGCAGTATCGGCCGGATGATGACGTCCTCCGGGAGCTTGAAGTGGGAGAGCTTGTCCTTGAGGAATTCCTTGATCCCTTCCGGCGTGGGACTCGTCCCGGGCTTGGGCATGATGTAGGCGCGCCCGACCTCGCCCCACTTCTCGTGGGGACGGCCGACGACCGCCGCCAGCATCACGTCCGGGTGGCGGCAGATCGCCTCCTCGATTTCGGGCGGATAGACGTTCTCGCCGCCGCGGATGTACATCTCCTTCTTTCGGCCAACGATCACGAGATAACCGTCGTCCTCGAAGCGGCCCATGTCGCCGGTGTGGAGGAAGCCGTCAGCGTCGAAGACCTTGGCGTCCTCTTCGGGGCGCTTCCAGTAGCCCTTCATGACGACCGGGCCCTTCACGCAGATTTCACCCGCCTCGCCCGTGGGGACGATCCTCCCGTCTTCGTCCTTGAGGGCGAGATCGACCTCCGGGATGGGCCGGCCCACGGAGTAGCTCAGCTTGGCCTCACCGTCGTCGGGATGCGTATAGGTGACGGCGCCGCTCACCTCCGTCAGGCCGTAGGCGTTTCGGGGGGTGATGCCGAGCTTCTGCCGGAAGGCCAGGATCAGCTCGGACGGGCAGGGCTGGGCCGAGACGACGGCGATCTTCATGGAACTCAGGTCGTACTTGCCGGCGTTGGGGTGGTTCAGCTCCATGGCGTACATGACGGGGACCTGTCCCAGGGCCGTGCATCGCTCCGCGGCGATGAGCTTCAGCGTTTCCTCCGGATCGAACAGGTCCATCAGGACGATCTTGTTGCCGGCATTGACGGCGGACATGACCCCCATCACCGCGCCGCCGGCATGGCTGAACGGGAGGTTGAGGAGGAGGGAGTCCCCCTTGACGACGCCGGTGGTCCTCAACTGGGCGTCCGTCATGGCGATGACGTTTCGATGGGTCAGAATGGCGGCCTTGGGAACGCCCGTGGTGCCGGACGTATAGATGAAGATGGCCGGATCGTCCTCGCGGACGGCGGCCTCCGCTTCCTTCAGGGCCGCCGAGTCGGGGTCGGCGAGGAAGGTCTCGTACAGGAGCACCCCCTCCTTCTCGCTGTCGAGACTGACGACGTGGCGGAGCTTGGGGAGGTCTTTCCGGACGGCGTCCAGATTGCCCATAAAATCCGCCCCCATGAACCCGTTCGCGAGAAACAGGACGGAAATCTCGGCGTCGTTGATAAAGAATTTCAGCTCCGGCGCCGTCGTTCGGATGCTCATGGGAATGCCGACGGCCCCGATCTTGGCCGCGCCGAAATAGATGAACAGCGTCTCCGGCCAGAGCGGGAGGTAGATCCCGACCCGGTCGCCGCGCCGGATGCCGAGCTTGAGCAAGCCCATCGCCATCCGGTCCGTTTCGCGGTCGTAGGCGCCGTAGTCGATCCGGCGATCCTTGAAAACGATCGCTTCATCCTTCGGTATGGTTTTGCCGTGCTTTTCGAAATAATCCCCCAGGACCATGTGGTTCCCCCTTTCATCATCCGGTTGATCCGCGCATTTTCCTCCTCCCCGGGGGAAGCGGACAACCACCGGGTAGAAACGGCGCGGCGCCGGATGGACGATTCCACGCCGCGCATCGGCGCACGCCGGCCGTCGCCCGAAAAAAGCGGGCGATCGGTTTAGCTGAGAAATAAAGAGGTGTCTTGAGGCCGGAGAGGCCGGAGGCCACAGGGCCTCCGGCCTTCTGTTGCATGCAAAACTGGGTAAAGCTATTTTCCGTGTTTGGACAGGATCGCGTCCACGCAGATCACGGCGGAACTGGCCGCCGTGTTCATCCCGACGCCCCGGCCCAGGTAGCAGTCGCCGGAGAAGTACAGACCGGGCACCTCCGAGAGCTCCACGGGCAGCCGGTAGCGACCGGTCATGCCCGGCGAGCGGGAGAGACCGTCGATGCCGATCGTGAACCCGTCCTGTTTCCACACCAGATTGCTCTCCATGTTGGGGAACATCCGGTTGAGGACGACCCAGAACTGATCCAGGGTCTTCTTGCGGAAGGCCGCGTCTCCCACCTGCGCCGGCGTGCCGCAGGCGCCCATGAAGGCGATCATGTGGCCGGGAGGCGCGATCGTGTCGTCGAAGTTCGTATGCCCCAGGATCTGCAGGGGCATGCCCAGTCCGGGGACGCGCCAGGCCGACAGGTAGCATTTGTCGTCGAACAGGGGCACCTTGGTCCCGATGGTGTATCCCATGGAGGCGCTGGTCTCGAACTCGCATTCGCGCATGCGCTTCGCCCACGCCGGCGCCAGTTGGTCCATGGCCGCCATGTCGAGGAACCGCAGCACGTTCCAGATCGGCGCGGCGATGACGACGATCGGCGCGGAATAGTTGCCGCCGTCCGTCACGAGCTCCGTCGGCCCGCTTTTCCCGACCAAGACCTTGCGAACCGGCGTGCCGAGCTTAAGCGTTCCGCCCCGTTTCTTGTAGGCCTCCGCCATGGCGTTCATCATGGTCTGGACGCCGCCCAGGGGCATCCGCACCGCGTCGAACGGAAGGTCGGGGCTCTTCGAGACGCGCATCTGGTCGCGGTAGATGTGGATGAACTCGCCCGCGGAGATGATGTCCGATTCCGTCAGGGTCGTCTGCACCATGCCGACGGTCTTGCAGAATTCGCCGATCTTGGGCGATTTGACCCGCTCCTCGAGCAGTTTCGTCAGGGAAACGTTGTCGTAATGGTCGATCATCTCGTCGGAGGCGTTCTTGATCCAGGTCTGAAAATCTTTGAGCTCTTTCCGCTCCACCTCGTCCAGGTTGAAAGACTCCATCATCGGCTTCCATTTCCCGTCCTCGCCGTAGAACATGAACCCCTCGAGGTTGTGCGACCAGGGGATGTCCGTTCCGAGCTCCGTGAGCAGCTTGGCACAGGACGAATGCACGCCCTGATCGACGCAGTGGGTGCCCATGTCGACCCGCCAGCCGCCGGGGAGTTCGAAGGTTCGCGAACGCCCGCCGACGACCTTGCTCTTTTCGAAGACCGCCGTCTTGAAACCCTTGTTCTGAAGTATACCGCCGACGCCGAGTCCGGCAATGCCGGCACCGATAATGATCACATCGTATTTTTCCATTACATCCTCCGTCCTACTTTTTGCCGAGTTCCTGCTTCATTTCCGTGTAGAGGTCGAGCTTCTTGACCTTTCCCAGGGGCGTGAGGGGCAGTATGGGCCGGATGATGACGTCCTCCGGGATCTTGAAGTTGGACAGCTTGTCCTTGAGGAATTCCTTGATCTCCTCGGGCGTGGGGTTTTTCCCCGGCTTGGGCATGATGTAGGCGCGCCCGACCTCGCCCCACTTTTCGTGGGGGCGGCCGATGACCGCCGCGAGCATCACGTCCGGGTGCTTGCAGATCGCGTCCTCGATCTGCGGGGGATAGACGTTCTCGCCGCCGCGGATGTACATCTCCTTCTTCCGGCCGACGATGACGAGCGAGCCGTCCTCTTCGAAGCGGCCCATGTCGCCGGTGTGGAGGAAGCCGTC
>JALNWL010000102.1 GCA_023230905.1 Syntrophales bacterium | reverse complement strand
GTTTCGGGGTCCTCTCCGTCTTTTCCTTCTACGCCACAAAGGTTATCTGTACGGGCGAGGGGGGGATGGTGTCCTCGCGCGACGCCGGTCTGCTGGCGCGCATCCGCGATATGCGGGATTACGACGAGAAGGCGGACGACCGCCCACGCTACAACTACAAGCTGACGGACCTCCAGGCGGCGATGGGGATCGCGCAGCTCCGGAAACTCTCTGACTTCATCGCGCGCCGCCGGGCCATCGCCAGCCGCTAT
This sequence comes from Syntrophales bacterium, assembly GCA_023230905.1. GTDB lineage: Bacteria > Desulfobacterota > Syntrophia > Syntrophales > UBA2251 > UBA2251. The sequence continues at coordinate 8,690 of JALNWL010000102.1, read as the reverse complement.
GACGACGTCATAAATGAATGCGGCATCCCGACGCCGGCCTGCCCCCCGGACCGGGAGGCCGTCCCGTACCGCTATGTTGTCCGGACGGAACGCCTGGAAGAAATACTGGCCGTGGGCCGGGAATTTGGCATCGGCTACCGCCGCCCGGTCTTCAAGCCGCTCCATCGCTACCTCGGCTTGAACGGCTATCCCCATACCGATTCTGCTTTCGCGAGTGCCCTGTCCATCCCCATTTACCCCTCGCTCGGCGATGCGGATATCGAGGCGATCCTGGATTCGCTGCAATCTCTCCTGTCGAAGAAACAAAGGTGAACGGCGTGGTCTCGAATAAAAAGCAGACGCGGGTATCATTTCAGCGGATCTTCTGGGGGCTGTCGCTCGTCGTCTTCTCCTGCCTCTGGGTTCCGCAGGTCCGTCAGCTTTTTTTTGCCCATCTCGGACGCTGGCTCTACATCCTGCTCTTCGCCGCCTCCGCCTCCGCTCTGCTCACCCCGATCGTTCGGCTCCTCGCCCGTCGGACCGGAATCGTCGATCGCCCCGGCGGCCGAAAGATCCATACTCAGCCTACCGCCCTCCTGGGCGGCGTGGCCGTGATCCTCTCTTTTATCGGCGCGCTTCTGGCGAACATGATCCTCGATGCGCGCACGGTCGCCCTGCTCACGGGCGGCGTTGTCATGGCCGGGGTCGGCCTGCTCGACGACGCGCGCAGCATTCCCGCTCGCTACAAGCTCGTCATCCAGGTTGCCGTGGTCCTTTTTCTGATCTACTCGGGGATCATCCTCGACCTGTTTCCCATCCATACGACGTGGGGCTACCTCCTGAATGCCGCCCTCACCATCCTCTGGATCGTGGGCCTCACGAACGCGATGAACTTCATCGACGGCCTGGACGGCCTGGCCACCGGCCTGGCGGCGGTCATTTCCCTGTTCATGGGCATCGTGGCCTTCCAGACGGCCCAACCGTTCATGGGATGGATCGCCATCGCCATGCTGGGAAGCTGCCTGGGATTCCTCCCGTACAACTTTCGCTGGAACAAGCCGGCCTCGATCTTCCTGGGCGACGCGGGCAGCACCTTCTTCGGCTTCGTCCTCTCGGCCCTCGCCATCAAGGCCGCCTGGGCGGACAACAATCCCATCGTTTCCTTCGCGACCCCGATCCTCATCTTCTGGGTTCTGATCTTCGACATGACCTACATCACCCTGGAGCGAACGATCACCGGCAAGGTCAAAAGCTTCCGGGAGTGGATCGACTACGTCGGGACCGACCACCTCCATCACCGCTTGCTGGGGATCTTCGGGGACCGGAAGAAGGTGGTGCTCTTCATCCTCTTTCTCTCCGCGACGCTGGGCATCAGCGCCGTCACCCTGCGCGACGCGACAACGCGCGACGGCGTCCTGACCGTCGTGCAGGCGCTTCTCATCACCGTCATCGTTTCCATTCTGGAGTACAGCGGCAGGAATTCGTCGAAATAGGCCTTCCGGCGGGCTTCGCGACCAGCCTACAAATTGCCGACCTTCTCATCCGGATTCCATCCCGGGCGTGAACAACAGGCCTGAATTTTATTTCTGATCCGGCTCCCGCAAGGAAGGGAGGGGGCGGAAGCCTGCTCAGGGCATCGCGGTCGGCCAGTCGCGCAGCATCCGGACGAGCAGGCGCACGCCCACGCCTGAGGCCCCTTTGGGGATTATGGGCCGATCCTTCTTCGCCCAGACCGGACCGGCGATATCCAGATGGGCCCATGGGTGTGGACCGACGAACTTGCTCAGGAAAAGCGCGGCGGTGATGGCCCCGCCCTCCCGTCCGCCGGTGTTCTTGAAGTCGGCGATGTCGCTCTTGATCAGCTCATCGTAGTCCCGCCACAGCGGCAGTTCCCACACGGCTTCGCCGGTCGCGTCGCCTGCGGCCCGAAGACGGGCCTTCAAGGCATCGTCATTTCCGAAAAGACCGATGAGTTCCGGTCCCAGGGCCACGACGCAGGCCCCCGTCAGGGTGGCCACGTCGATCACGGCCTGCGGTTCATACCGCTCCGCGTAGTTCAGGGCATCTGCCAGCAGGAGGCGGCCTTCCGCATCCGTATTCATGACCTCGATCGTCCGGCCGGAGAGCGATTTGAGCACGTCGCCCGGTTTGTAGGCGCCCCCACCGGGGAGGTTTTCCGCGGCCGGGACCAGTCCGACGAGGTTGAGCGGCAGGGAGAGATCGGCCGCGGCCGCCATCGTGGCCAGCACGACGGCCCCGCCTGCCATGTCGTCCTTCATCCCTTCCATGTTTTCATACGATTTGAGCGAAAGCCCCCCGCTGTCGAAGGTCACGCCCTTCCCGACCAGAACGATCGGGGGGACGTCCGCCGCGGCGCCGTGGTAGGTCAGGATGATGAATTTCGGGGCCTCGTGGCTGCCGCACCCCACGCCGAGAAGGGCGTTCATGCCGATCTCGCGCATCCGGTCGGCCTCGAGGACCTCGACGGAGAGCGCCCGTCGATTGGAGGCGAGATCGGTCGCGACCCGCGCCAGGGCGGCCGGCGTCATGTCGCCGGGCGGGGTCGAAACCAGGTCCCGCACGAGACGGACGGCGCCGGAAACGATCTGAGCCCGTTCAACGGCCCGCTCGACCGCAGGGCGCGAACGCCCGTTCTCGACGGCGAGGATCACCTGAGCCGGGGACGCCGATTCCTCCATATCCTGGGTGCGGTAGGCCTCAAAACGGTAGAGTCCGAGCGCGGCCCCCTCGACGACGGCCTCCGCCAGTTCCGGTACGGCCAGGCCCGCGGTTCCTGAATCGGCGGGGAAAACCAGCGTTTTCAGTTCGAGCGCCCTCGCCTTCTGTGCCGTCGCTGCCGAGGCCGCGCGGACGGTCTCCGTACGGAACTCCGTCTTCTTTCCCAGTCCCGCGATGAGGATGCACCGGCATTTAAAACCGGCACGGGGATACAGGACACAGATCTCCCGGAGCTTCCCCTTGAAGTCGCCGGCGGCAAGGCGTTCGCGGATCATTCCACCGGTCGCGCGATCGATCGCGGCGGCGGCTCCGGAGAGTTTGTTTTCCCCTTCATAGACTAGCGCCACCCACGCGTCGGCCTCGATCGCCACAACCTTCCCCGCCCTGACCATAAACATTGGTCCATCAGACCCGTTCTTCACCCTCCCTGCACCTCCCTGCGACATATCAATCCGCATCCACTGTCCGCGCTCTTACCCCGGTGACGTTGAAAAGGCAACGGAAATCTGTTTTTGAGGCGGAGTGGTCACCCCCTTGTCATTTCGGGGTCCTTCTTGTCATATCGGCAATCCCTCTTGTCATTTTGGCGATCCCTCTTGTCATTTCGACCGTCGCTTTGTCATTTCGACCGAAGGGAGAAATCTTTTAGATTTCTCAGTCGCTTACGCTCCTTCGAAATGACAGGATGAACAGCTTTCACTTCAGGGATGTGTAATCACCGGGGTTGAAGATACCAAATAGAAGATGTTTGATCGCCGGGGTTGCGGATACAAAATAGAAGATGTGAGCGACGAGGTTGTCGAGACAAAATAGAAATGGAGGCGGCATCCGGATTCGAACCGGAGAATAACGGTTTTGCAGACCGCTGCCTTAGCCACTTGGCTATGCCGCCATAAAAAAATGGAGCGGGCGAACGGATTTGAACCGTCGACGTCCACCTTGGCAAGGTGGCACTCTACCGCTGAGTTACGCCCGCTCATCGAAGACGTTGGCTCATTATAGCAATTGACCGTTTTTGTCAACACAAAACTTGAACACCCGGAGCGCCCCGCGCCTTTCAGAGGACCGATTTTTGCTTGCACCGCGACGCGAGCCGGCGTACGGCGTCGAGATAGGGTTCGATCCCATGGAGAAAGATGTCGTTGTGGTTGGCCTCGGGGATCTCGAGAAACCGTTTATCCGGATCCGGCGAGGCCGCGAAGAGGGCCTCCCCGTCGGCAAAGGGGATGATGTGGTCGAATTCGGCGTGGATCACTAGGGTCGGCCCTGGATAGCGGGCGATTTTCGAGGTGTTGTCGAACGCCTCTCCTTCGGTGATCCCAAGCTTGTCGGTATCGACTCCCAGGAGTCGGAGCAGCGGGAGGGCATGGGCAAAACCGCTTTCGATGATCAGGCCGTCGACGCTATCGGGATAGTGGGAGGCAAGCTCCAGGGCGGAGGCGCTCCCCAGCGACCGTCCCATGACGATCAGTGGTCCCGTGTGTCGGTTATCCGCCAGCCACTGGCGAACGGATGCGAAGATGATATGCGCGTCTCGCATCATGGCGGTCACCGTCGGCCGACCGCCGGAGCGGCCGTAACCGCGGTAGTCCACCGGCAGGAAGTTGATTGCGATCCGGGCGTACAGCCCGGCGATATCGTCATAGTCCGAAACGATCTCGCCGTTGCCATGGAAAAAAAGGAGGTTGGGCGCCGCCGGATCGACCAGGTGAAACCGGGCGCCGATCGAGACCCCGTCTTCAACGGGGATCATGTGGATCCCCTCCGCCCGGCCGGCCCCTCCCGGCTCGCACTCCGGGCGGGGATAGAATAGGAAGGCCGTGATTTCCGGCCGATCAAGTGCGGGATAATGGATGGTGGACGGATCGATCATGTGGGTCATCTCCGAAGTCGGTTGCTGTGCTATCCTCACGCCTCATCCTTCCGCTCACGGATCGCGCCTCGGTAGAATTTGACGAAGTAATCCGCGCCTGAAACAACGGTCAGGACAAGCGCCACGTAGAGCACCGCCATGCCGACGACGTGGGCATTGATCCCGAAGAGCGGATAGTGGATCATCAGGGCCGATACGGCAAAGATCTGGCAGAGGGTTTTCTGCTTGCCCAGCCGGCTGGCATCGATGACCAGCCCCTCCGCGGAGGCCATCGAACGCATGCCGTCCACGGCAATGTCGCGGATGATCGTGATGGCGACGATCCACGCGGGGATGCGTCCGATCGGAATCATGAGTAGCATCGCCGTATTGACGACGAGCTTGTCCGCGATCGGATCCAGAAACTTCCCCATTTTCGTGACGATTTTATATTTGCGGGCAATGTACCCATCGAGCAGATCCGTGAACGACACCAGGATGAAGAATGCCGTCAGGATCAGGCTCGCTCGGGGCCCCGGCGCGAGCAGGAGCAGGAACAGGGCCGGGATGAAACCGATACGGATCAAGGTGATCGTATTGGGGAGATTGATGACCTCCCGGCGCGACGGGGAAATGGGAAGCCGATCGAAGGCCTTGAGCAGAAATTCGATCATCGGGCGCAGCCCTTCTTTCTTCTACTTTGTGGGGACCTTCTTCCAGTCTTCCAGGAAGGCCACGACACCCCTGTCCGTCAGCGGGTGCCCGGCCAACTGCGCAATCACCTTGTAGGGGATAGTCGCCACATCCGCGCCCATGAGCGCCGCATCGAGGACATGCCGGGGATGGCGGATACTCGCGACAATCACCTCGGTCTCGAAGCCGTAATTCTCGTAAATCGTGAGGATCTGATCGACGAGTTCCATGCCGTCATGGGCGATGTCGTCGAGGCGGCCGACAAACGGGCTGACGTAGGCCGCCCCGGCCTTGGCCGCCATCAGGGCCTGGACCGGAGAAAAGACCAGAGTCTGGTTGACGCGGATGCCCTCGGTCGAGAAGAGCCGCGTGGCCTTCAATCCCTCCGTCGTCATGGGCACCTTGATCACTACGTTGGACCCCATCTTCGCCAGCTTCCGGCCCTCGGTGACCATTTCCTTGGCCGTCGTACCGATGACTTCGAGGCTCACCGGCCCCTCGACGGCCTTGAGAATCCCCTTGACGACCCATGCGAAGGGTTTCTTTTCCCGGGCAATCAGGGTCGGATTGGTCGTCACACCGTCCACCATGCCGATGGCGAGACCCTGGTTGATCTCGTCGATGTTCGCGGTATCGATAAAAAACTTCATACGTCCTCCCGATGCGTTTTCATTTTGTCGATTCCTGGTAGGCCCGGTAGCACGCCTCGCTGCAGAAATACAGGGTGCGGTCCCCGATGCGTTTCTCGATCGCGCGGCTGACGGGTACGTACATGTGACACTGTGGATCCTCGACCAGATCTTCACCGCGGACCTGTTTGGCCCGGTCTTCGCCCGGGATCGGCATCTTCTTACCGTCGGAGAGAAAAAACCGTCGAACCCCCTGGTAAAGAAAATAGAGGATGAGAATGATGACGATCAATCTCAGGAGATTAAACATTTTATTCAGTCCTCTCGTGTGTCTCCCCTTCCCCAATCTTTTCCACCCGGCCCGAATCGCGGCATCGCGACAGCAGGCCCTGCATGGAAACGCCGAACGCGGGGTGCAGGACGTAGGCGGCAATTTCGTTCATGGGAACGAGCACGAAACGCCGCTCGTGCATTCTCGGGTGCGGGACGACCAGATCGGCTTCGGCGACGACCTCCTGGCCGTAGAGCAGTAAATCCAGATCGATCAACCGGGGCTCCGCGGACCGCCCGGAGCGGCGCCGTCCCATCTCCCCCTCGATCGCCGCCAGCTTTGACAGCAGCCCGAGCGGCGACAATGTCGTGCGCAATTCGGCGACCGTGTTGACGAAGCACGGCTGATCCGGATCGCCGAGCGGCTCGGTGCGGTAAAGCGAGGCCACCCGAAGCAGGGCGATGCCGTCCCGTTCCCCCACGCGCCGGAGAGCATCCCGGCACTGTTCCTCCGGCCTCCCGAGATTCGCGCCCACCCCGATGAAGCTGATGATTCCCGAACGCATGCTCGGCCTGACGTCCTATTTCCTTTCACGCAGGCCGAGGACATCCTGCATGTCATACAGTCCGTTGGGTTGTCCGACGACCCACTTCGCGGCCCGGATGGCGCCGCGCGCGAAATTGTCCCGACTGTGGGCCCGGTGGGTGAATTCCAGTCTCTCCCCCGCGCCGCCGAAAAGAACGGTATGTTCGCCGACGATGTCGCCAGCGCGAAGGGTCTGAATGCCGATTTCCTTCTGGGTCCGCGCCCCGATCATGCCCTCGCGGTGATAGACGGCCGCTTTTCCCAGGTCGCGGTTCAGGGCCTCGGCGATGACCTGCGCCATTTTCATGGCCGTGCCGCTGGGCGCGTCCTTCTTCTGGTTGTGGTGCGCCTCGACGATCTCGACATCGTATTCGTCCCCCAGGATCCGGGCGACCTCATGCAGGACCTTGAAGAGGATGTTCACCCCCACGCTCATGTTCGGCGCCAGCACGCAGCGGACATCCTTCGCCAGTTTGCGGATCTCCTGCAGCTCTACGGCGCTGAACCCCGTCGTTCCGATCACGATGGCCCGTCCGTGCTGCGCGGCGATCTTCACATGGGCAAGCGAGGCGGCATGATGGGTGAAATCGATGATCACATCGCCTTTGTCGATGCACGCGGACAGATCGTCATGGACGATCACGCCGGGCCTTCCGACGCCCTGAACTTCTCCGGCTTTGCGACCGACGAGCGGGTGACCCTTAACCTCGACCGCGCCCGACAGCTCGATCCCGTCCGTCTGGTCGATGAGGCTGATAATCCGCCCCCCCATCCGTCCTCCCGCCGCCGTTACAATGGCCTTGACTCCCATGACCTGCCCTCCGGATGAGAAAATGTACCGGGTCAACCGCCGCGAGGGATGACGTCCGCCCCCCTCTCATCGGCGGCCCGAACGCTTCCTATGAAATCAAACCGTAGGCCTTCATGACGCCCCGGAGCTTGTCCAGATTCGCGTCCGAAAGCCGACTCAGCGGCAGCCGGACTTCGTCGTCGATCCTGCCCATCAGCTTCAAGGCCGCCTTGACGGGGACCGGGTTGGTCTCGACGAACAGCGCATCAATCAGCGGGGTGAGCTTGTGGTGCAGCGACCTCGCCTGGGCCATGTCGCCTGAGGCGGCCGCATCCACAAGCGCCGCCATGTCGGCTGGCGCCACGTTCGATGCCACCGAGATGACCCCCTTGCCCCCGATGGCCATGAGCGGCAGGGTGAAGAAGTCGTCCCCCGACAGGACGGAAAACCTCTCCCCGCAGAGCCGCACGATGTCGCTCATCTGTTTGAGGGAGCCGGAGGCCTCCTTAACGCCCACGATGTTGGGGATCTTGGCCAGACGTGCCACTGTCTCCGGCAACATGTTGACGCCGGTGCGTCCCGGAATGTTATAGGGGATGATGGGAATCGGCACGGCCTCCGCGATCGCCTTGAAGTGCTGGTAGAGACCCTCGGGACCGGGGCGGTTGTAATATGGGCAGACCATCAGGGCGCCGTCCGCGCCGCATTCATGGGCATGCCGGGTGAGCCTGAGCGCCTCCCGGGTGCTGTTCGACCCCGTGCCCGCGATGACGGGAACGCGCTTCTTCACCGCATCGATGGTGATTTCGATCACCCGGTCGTGCTCCTCGTGGGACAGCGTCGCCGACTCGCCGGTCGTCCCGCATGGGACGATGCCATCCGTCCCTCCCGCGATCTGGAATTCGATGAGCTCCCTCAGCCTCTCCTCGTCCACTTTCCCGTTGTGGAACGGTGTGACGATGGCGACGATCGCTCCCTGAAACATAACGCCTCCTTCAAGATTCTTGATTCGATACCTTTGCACAACTGCCTTCTAAGTAACTTCACCGTAAATATATGAGATCATTCGGTACACATTTCTGGACATGGGATCGTGGTTTTTACCAGGGTAAAGCCGAGTTCAATGGCTCTTCTCTTAAGGTTTTCTACAAC
>JALNWL010000101.1 GCA_023230905.1 Syntrophales bacterium | reverse complement strand
GGATCGTGCTGCAGGATGCGGTAGCGGCTCACGATTTCGGCCCCCAGCATGTCCGTCAGCTCCGCGCGGGTGTTGGCGCGGTGGGCGCCCAGGGCGTTGAGCAGCGTGATCCGCTCGGGGGGCAGGGCGTCGAGTTCGGCGAGAAGGACTGGGAGGAGGCGGGCGGAGGGCATCGGCCGGGTCCCGTCGGGAAAGACGATGACCACGTCGTCGCCGGGGGCCACGACCTCCCTCAACGGCCGGGCGCCGAGGGGCGCACGCAGGGCGCTCCGCAAGGCGGCCGCCTCGTCCGGAAGCCCCGCCACGAAGCGCGGCGCGATCACGTCGACGCCGTCGTCGGGAAAATCGACCGTCAGTCCGTCCCTGTCGTACGCCAGCCGAACCCGCATCGTCCCTCCTCACCGGACATGTTTGCGAATAGCGGCCAGGTCGGTGATGATGAGGCGATTGCGGGAAGTAGCGACGAGGTTTCTTGCCCGCCACCGCTTCAGTTCTTTATTGATGCTCTCCCGGCTGACGCCGACCAGACTGGCCAGTTCCTTCTGAGTCAGCGTGAGTTCAACGTGCATCGAACCCGCCTGATGGATCCCCCGGGTCTCCGCCAGTTCCACAAGCCTTTTGGCCAGGCGGGAGGAGATGTTGAGAAAGGCCGTCTCGCCCAGCAGGTCGTCCGTCTTGCGCAACCGCGTGGAGAGGGTGTAGAGAATGGCCTTCATGGCATGTTCGCTATGCATCAAGAAACGGATGAAGTCGGTGCGATTGAGGACATAAAGTTCCGTATCTTCGTGGGCTGAGGCATCCGCGGAGCGGGGCAAACCATCCAGAAGGGACATTTCGCCGAAGAAATCCCCGTCCGAAAGGACCGCGAGGGTCATCTCGTCCTCCAGCCGGACCTTCAGGACGATCCTGATCCGCCCGCTTTTAATCAGATACAGGGCTGTTCCCTCGTCGCCCTTGCGAAAAAGGATCTCCCCCTTCTTTATCGTCTGATATCGCAGGAGCTGCGCCAATTCCTCCCGGTCTTTGATGGATAAAGCTTCAAACATGCTGATCTTCTTGAGGAGACTGCCCGGGCTCATTCTTTCCTCCTGTTATCGGGTGAACCACCTTGGGAAGGTCGCTCGTCCTTTTCTTCCATGGTTTGTCGTCGGTTGTCAATCCGGAAATGACGCCTTTCCCCCGTTTTTCATGATTCAGGGGAACGGAAGTCGGACTTTACGGTGACTCCGCCGGGAAGGACACGGCCGTCTTGACCGCCCGGTTCGCCGCCTTGCGCATGTTTACCTCGATCATGTCCGCGTAGCGCTCCAGGGGGAAGGTGTGAGTGATCATCCCCTTGAGGTTCACCCGGCCTTCGGCGGCGAAGCGGAGGGCCGTCTCGAAGACGTGCTCGCGGCGGCCGTCCACGGAGTTGACGCCGTGGGCATAGACGCCCCGGATCGTCTGGAGCTTGAGCCATAGGGGCGTGAGGTCCAGCTTGACCTCGTCCCCGATGCCCACGACGCTCAGGGTGCCGCCCCCGGCGAGCGAACGCATGGCCGGCCGCAGCGTGTCGGTGTGGCCGACGCAGTCGAAGATCTTCGTGAAGCCGCCCATCAGGATCGGTTTCCCGAGGAGCGGCTTGTAGGACGCCGCGCCCGCGATGCGCACGGCCGCCCCCGGGATGTCGCCGTCCGTCACCACGTGGTCGGCGCCCGCCTTCGCCGCGAGCTCGGCGTGAAACCGGGAAGGTTCCGCCACCGTGATCGTGCAGGGGATGCCGAGCGCCCGGATCGACTGGACAACCAGGCTGCCGATGACCCCGGCGCCGATGACGAGCACCCGGTCCCGCGGCTCCGGCCGGTTGTCGAGCACCGCCTGGAGGGTCACGCCCAGGGGCTCCATGAGGGCGCCGGCCTCGACGGACATCCCTTCCGGCAGCCGGTAGATCTGACCGGCGTGCGCGACGAGATACGGGGCGAAGCCGCCGTTGACGTCCCGGCAGATTCCCGTGAACATCCCCGGCGACAGGCGTCCCCGCGCCGTGTTCTCGCAGCTCCCGGGGCGTCCGGCCCGGCAGCTTGGGCAGGCCGGATCGATCCCGCGGGCGGCGCAGGGAAGCCCCGGCGACAGCGTCACGCGGTCCCCGACGTTAACCCCCGCGACGCCCGCCCCGGCCTCCACGACCTCGCCGCACAGCTCGTGGCCCAGGACGCAGGGGAAGGAGGTGAAGGGCGAGGCGGTGGGGGAATCCTTGAGGAAGACCAGGCTCTGGTCGGAGCCGCAGAACCCGCACAGGAGCGTCCGGAGCTTGACCCAGTCCGGCCCCGGCAGGGCGGGCTCGGGGATCTCGGCCAGCCGGACCGTTGCGATCGGCCCCTTGTAGAAGAGAGACGGAAACAGGGCGCCCAGGGGCTTGAGCACCACGAACTTCGCCGCGGACGCGGAAAACAGCAGCGCTTTCATCATCCCCCCCCCTTTTTGAGCAGGGTGTCGAAAGACACCCGGATTGTACAGGCCGTTCAAAAATGCTCAGGTGCAAGGCGCGCAAAAACCGAAGAGCGAGACGTATATGGACATACGTCGAGTGATGAGGTTTGCAATGCAACGCCGCGGATGAGCGTTTTTCAACAGCCTGTTAGAAAAGCGATCACTTCTCCATCGTCAGGGCATCCACGAACATCAGCGTCGCCGGGCTCGTCACGCACGGGTCGGTGATGACGTTGACGCAGGCCGGCTTGCCGGAGGCGAACGCACGCTCAAGCGCCGGGACGATCTCATCGTCCTTCGTCACGAACTCGCCGTGACCGCCCAGGGCCTCGACCACCCGGTCGTAGCGGACGACCCCGAGGCCGGAGCCGACGCACCGGTCGTTGCCGTAGGTCATCTCCTGACCGTGCTTGATCATCCCCCAGGCCTGGTCGTTGCAGATGACACAGACGAAGGGGATGCCGTGGCGGACCGCGGTGTCGAACTCCATCGCGTTCAGGCCGAACGAGCCGTCCCCGTTGACGACGACGACGGTTTTCTCCGGCCGGGCGAGCTTGGCCCCGATCCCGAAGGGAATCCCCGTGCCCAGGCAGCCGAAGAGCCCGCCCGCTCCGACGAGAACGCCGGCCTTCTTCTTCGCCGTGAGGCCCATCAGGGCGAAATAGCAGGTGTCGCCGCCGTCCGCGATGAAGATCGCGTCGTCCGGGGCGGTCTCGCGGATCCGCTCGACGAGGCGGACCGGGTGGATCGGGTCGCTGGCCTTACCGCGGAGCTCCACCTCCGCCGCGACCATGGGCAGGTACATGTCCTTGAGGGTCTTCAGCCAGGCGCTGTGTTCCCGCTTTGCGACCGCGCCGTTCAGCTGGGCCAGGACGAACCCCAGGTCGCCCACGAGGCCGACGTCGGACGCCCGGTTGCGGTCGATCTCCGTCGCGTCGATGTCCACCCGCACCACCTTGGCCTGCGGGAAGATCTGGCCGAACATCAGGAGCCAGTTGTAGCGGATCCCGAAAACGACGATCAGGTCGGCCGTCGACAGGGCGGTCATCAGGGCCATCTGGCCGCCGTCCCAAAGCGACAGGGGGTGGTCGTCCGGGAGGGCGCCCCGACCGTTGTCCATCAGGAGGAAGGGGATGCCCGTCTTCTCGACGAAGGCTGCAAGCGCCGCCTCGCAGTCGCTGAAGCCGACGCCGCTCCCGCCCAGGATGAAGGGCTTCCGCGCCGCGTCGATCAGTCCGGCTGCCTCCCGGACCGCCTCGTCATCCGCGGCGGAGCGGTAGACGCGACCGCCGCTCCGCGGCACGGGAACCTCGGCCTCCTCGACCTTGACGTTCAGAACGTCGGGGGGAATCTCCAGGAGGACCGGCCCGGGACGGCCCGCGACGGCGTGGCGGAAGGCCTTGGCCACGTACTCGGGGATCCGCCGGATGTCGTGGCAGACGCCAGACCACTTGACGAGGGTCTGGACCATCGCGGCCTGATTCATCCCCTGCAGGGCGCCGCGATCCCAGTCGCGGCGGGGGGCCATGCCGCTGATCACGACGATCGGAACGTTGTCGAGGCTCGCGTTGACGAGGCCCGTCAGGGCGTTGGTGTACCCGGGGCCGGCCGTCACCAGGCAGACGCCGGCGTGCGGTCCGTAGATCGACCAGGCGTGGGCCATCATCGCCGCCGCCTGTTCGTGGCGGACGTCGATGATCCGGACGCCGTACTCGAGAAATCCGTCGTAGATCCGGTCGATGTGGCCTCCAGAGAGCGAAAAGACCGTCTTCACCCCCTCGACGTCCCTCAGATACTTCGCCAACAGATGACCGCCGTAGATCATGCCCATAACGCCCTCCTAGGTGTGGATTCCGTGTGACCGGCCCGTTCGGGCCTTCCGTGATGCTTTGATGAATTGGAAGATGGACGCGTTTCCCCCACAAATGGGGCCCCAGTCGGAGACCGTCAGGAAACAGTGATTCCTCTATAGGGGAACGCCCCTCTTTTTTCAATCAAAATTGACGACAAAATGCGGCATGTCCGTCATGGCGGATGGGCCAAACTTTGACCCGAGACCTGTCACTGCGTGCAATTAATTGCATGCATTCCCCGGCCGGCCCGGGGCGGCGGAAGGAACGTTTACGGCGAGCGCCCCGACGGAGCGCGGTCGCGGGCAAAAAAAAACGCTTGACAGGCCCGTCCGGATATTATACCAACCGGTTAGTTTAAACTTTTGGTTGAAAAAGGCCGAATCCCCAGACACGGCACCCGGCCCGAAAGCCCGCGTCGTTTCCCTTCGGCCCCTTGAACCCAGGTCGCCATGATGGATCCCGTATCCGCACAGAACCGGCGCGGCGACACCGCGCTCAAGATCCTCGCCGCCGCCCGCGACGTCTTTTCCGAGCGCGGGTTTGCCGGCACGACGGTGGATGAAATCGCGCGCCGCGCCGGGGTCAACAAGGCCACGCTCTACTACCAGATCGGCGACAAGCAAACCCTCTATGCGGGCGTGATCCTGGACGTCATGGGCAGCGCGGCGGACACCACGGCAAGCGAGATCCAGAACGCGACGTCACCGGAGGAAAAACTCAGGACCTACATCCGGAATGTTGCCGAGGCGATGGACCGGAACCCCTGGATGCCGCCCATCATGCTCCGGGAAATGGCGGCGGGAGGGCGGAATTTCCCGGAGACGGTCGTCCTCGGGCTGGCGCGGATCTTCACCATTTTGGGGGAGATCATCGCGGAGGGCGTCCGGCGGGGCGTCTTCGTCCCCGCCCCGCCCCCCCTCATCCATCTAATGATCGTGGGGGCCTTCGCCTTCTTCAAGACGAGCGCCCCGCTCCGGGAGCGCCAGGCGGGGCTGGGCGGGGACTGGCCGGCCGGGGAGGATCGGGTGTCCGGGACCGTCGCCACCGAGGTGGAGCGGCTCGTCCTCCGGGCCTTGAGAAAGACGCCCGGAGAAGCCGGATAGCGGGAAGAGCATGCGGGGGAATCGCGATCCCTCTGCATAACCGGGACCGCGATTCCCCACGTCCGTCAAGATTGAATGCATCAGTTTTTCAAAGGGGGAGGATAGAGATGAAAGGCTTCAGGACAAAATCCGGCCCGGTCCCGGTTGCGGTGGGCGTCGCGCTGGCGCTGTTTCTTCTCTGGCCGCCGGCCGCGCCGGCGCAGACGGAAGACCGAATGACGCTTCAGGAGAGCATCGACTTCGCGCTCCGGGAAAGCCTCCTGATCCATTCCGCCCGGGAGGGAACGAAGGGGGCGGAGGCCGCGCAAAAGGAGGCCTTCACGGGGTTCCTGCCGAAGTTCAGCACGTCCTACAGCTACACGCGCCTGAACGAGGCGCCGGGCTTCACGATGCCCGGGATGACCCTGTCGACGGTCCCTCCCCTCTCGACCTCCCCGATGACCGTCCAATCCGGCACCGAGGACAACTACAACTGGGGCGTCGAGGTCCGGCAGCCCGTCTTCGCCGGCGGGGCGATCCTGGCCAACTACGAGGCCAGCCGCCTGGGCGCCGAGATCTCCCGGATTGAGGAGTCCCTGTCGGTCCAGGACACGGTCCTGGAGGTCAAGGCGGCCTATCTGAACTCCCTGAAGGCGGAGAAGCTCCTCACGGTCGCCAACCAGACCCACGAACAGCTCAAGGCCCACCGGAACGTGGCGCGGAATTTCTTCGAGGTGGGCGTCATCCCCCGAAACGACCTCCTGCAGTCGGAGGTGCAGCTCGCCAACGGCGTCCAGGCCGTGCTCCGGGCGGAGAACGCCCTGGCGCTGGCGCGGACGACCTTCAACACGATCCTGAGACGGGACATTGATCTGCCGATCCGCCTGGTGGACATCCTGCAGTACCGGCCCTTCACGAGGACCTTCGAGGCGTGTTTGCAAACGGCCCTGGAGAGGCGGGGCGAACTGAAGCAGCTCCAGCTCCGGCAGGACCAGGCGAGGGAAATGGTGCGGGCCGCCCGGAGCGACTACTTCCCGAACGTCAACCTCGTCGGCAACTACACCCGCTTCGGCGACGAGGCGAACGTTTCGGGCAGCGACTACAAGGACGCCGAAAGCTGGCAGGTCATGGCCGTGGCCAACTGGAACTTCTGGGAGTGGGGCCGAACGAAACACCGGGTGGAGGCGAACCGGAGCCGCGAGCGCCAGGCGGCGGACGCCGTGGCGACGCTCAGGGACCGGATCACGCTCGACGTGAAGAACGCCTGGCTCCAGGTTCGGGAAGCGGAAAAACAGGTCCTCGTCGCCCAGCAGATCATCGCCCAGGCGGAGGAGAACTTCCGGATCAACGAGGAGCGCTACAAGGAGCAGGTCGCCACCTCAACGGACGTCCTGGACGCCCTGACGCTCCTGACCCGGGCCAAATCGGACCACGCGAACGCCCTGGCGGACTATCACTTCTACCAGGCCCGGCTGGACCGCGCCATGGGCGTGCAATAAATCGAGGGGGACGCCGCCGTGAAAAAACGCATCGTCATCATCGTCTTTGCCGTGCTGCTCGTCGGCACCGGACTCTTCGTCTATTTCGGACAGCGGCAGAACCGGCTGGCGGAGCTGTCCTACTCCGGCACGATCGAAGCGACTCAGGCCAACCTGTCCTTCCAGGCGGCGGGGCGCGTCGGGGACGTGTTCGTGAAGGAAGGCGAGCGGGTCGGGAAGGACCAGCGCCTCGCCCGGCTCGCGCCGGAGGAATTCAACAGCCGCGTGGCCCAGGCGGCGGCCAACCTGGAGCGGGCCGTCCAGAACCGCGCCCAGATCGGGATCGTCCTGGACCTCTACCGGCGCACCCTGCCCGAAGACATCGCCCGGGCGGAGGCGAACGTGCGTGCCCAGCGGGGGATCGCCGCCGAGGCGGACAAGAATTACCGGCGCTACGAGCAGCTCTTCCAGCGGGGCGTCGTGGCGGAGAAGGAACGGGACGCCTTGCGCCTGAACCACGACACCGCCCGGGCGCGCCTCGACGAGGGCGAGGCCGCGCTGGCGCAGGCCCGCGGCAACCTGAAGAAGATCGAGGCGGCCCGGAAGGACCTGGACGCCGCCGAGGCCTTCGTGGCGGCCTCCCGGGCCGCCCTCGAACAGGTGCGCATCCAGCAGGGGTACACCGAGCTGCGCGCCCCCTTCGCCGGAATCATCACGAGCCGCAACATCGAGCCCGGCGAAACGGTCTCGCCGGGACGCGAGGTGCTCACCCTGACGGATCTCGCCGAGGTGGACCTCAAGATCTTCATCAACGAAACGGAGATCGGCCGCGTCCGCCCCGGCCAGGCCGCCGACGTCCGCGTGGACGCCTTTCCGGATCGCGTCTTCCGCGGTACGGTTACCTTCGTGTCTCCCGAGGGCGAATTCACGCCGAAGATCATCCAGACCAAAAAGGAGCGGGTGAAGCTGGTCTACCTCGTCAAGGTGAAGGTCCCGAATCCCGACCTCAGCCTTAAACCCGGCATGCCGGCCGACGCATGGCTGAAATGAGCGAAGGATTGATCGCGATCGACCGCGTCTCCATGAACTTCGGCGCGACGGAGGCCGTCCGGGATGTCACCCTGTCCGTGGCCGCCGGGACGATCTTCGGTCTTGTCGGCTCCGACGGCGCCGGAAAATCGACGCTCCTGCGGATGGCCGCGACCATGATCCAGCCGGCGTTGGGACGCATCACCGTGGGCGGACTGGACGTCGTCCGCGAAAGACGGCGGGTAAAGCCGCTCATCGGCTACATGCCCCAGCGCTTCGGCCTGTACCCGGACCTGACCGTCGAGGAGAACCTGGAATTTTTCATGCAGATTTTCGGCATCCCGCGACGCGAGCGGCAGGCGCGCAAGGAGCGCTACCTGGGGTTCTCGAACCTGCTCCCCTTCCTCGACCGGCAGGCGGGCAACCTCTCCGGCGGCATGAAGCAGAAGCTGGGGCTGGCCTGCGTCCTCGTCCACGAACCCAGGGCCCTGATTCTCGACGAGCCGACCAACGGCGTCGATCCCGTCTCGCGTCAGGAGTTCTGGGAGATCCTGGCACGGATGCGCTCGAACGGCATGACGATCTTCGTCTCCACGGCCTACCTCGACGAAGGGGAGCGGTGCGACCGTCTCGGCCTGATGCACCGGGCGCGCCTGCTCGCCCAGGGCGACCCGGAGACGATCCGGGGCGCCGCCCCGGACCTGGAGGAGGCCGTCATCGCGCGCATCCAGGCCGTGGATCAGGAGCTTGTCCATGACGCCTTCCAACACTGACGCCATCGCCGTCCGGGAGCTGGAAAAGCGCTTCGGCGCCTTCGTGGCCGTCGACCGGATCTCCTTCAACGTGAAGAAGGGCGAGATCTTCGGTTTCCTGGGGTCGAACGGATCGGGGAAATCGACGACGATCCGGATGCTCTGCGGGATCATCACGCCCACCTCCGGAGAGGGACGGGTGGCCGGTCACGACATCCTCGCCGAACCGGAAGCGGTCAAGCAGTCGATCGGCTACATGT
Source organism: Syntrophales bacterium (assembly GCA_023230905.1). GTDB lineage: Bacteria > Desulfobacterota > Syntrophia > Syntrophales > UBA2251 > UBA2251. The sequence goes on along the minus strand of JALNWL010000101.1, from coordinate 98 downwards.
CCCAGAAGTTTTCGCTCTACGAGGACCTGACCCCCTACGAGAATATCCGCTTTTACCTCGGCGTCTACAATGTCCCCGAGCGCCGCTGGCGGGAGCGG
>JALNWL010000100.1 GCA_023230905.1 Syntrophales bacterium | reverse complement strand
TCGGGCCGGATACGGCGAACAATCTCCACGAGGCCGACGAGGTTCGATCGATCGTACGCCAAGTAGCCGTCGGGGTTTCCGAGGAAGATCAGATCCGTGATCCCCGCAAAGGCCGCGGCCTCGCGGGCTTCCGCTTCCCGCACGGCGGCCAGTGCCTCTCTCGTGCGGCCGAGGCCCCCCGCTTCCCCCGAGGTCATATAGACCACCGTGACGGGGTTTCCCCGGCGGATGTGCTTCAGAAGGCTGCCGCCGCACCCGATCCACTCGTCGTCGGGATGGGGGGCGGCGACGAGGATGCGCCGCATGTTCCTGTTTCTCCCTGAAGGCTTCGGGACGAATCCTCACGACGAACGTCTGTACGTATGTTGTCGGGGTCGTTCCCGAACGTCCGCCTCCTCAGCGGAAGCCGTTCTTGCCGGTCCGGGCGCCTCCCCGCGGGAGGGCAACGGGCGGGTTCAAAAATTCCGGCAGGGGTAGGCAAAGCTGGTTCCATTGATGAATGCAGCGGCGGCAACGGGGGCTCTGATCGGCACGGGCCTCACAGGCGTCGAGATCGATGAAGTAGTGATGACGATCGCACCACCGGTGTTCTTTGCCGGACCGCGCTTTCATGGTTCGTTCCGACGGGCCTTTCCCCCCTGGAAACGAAACCCCGCCTCCCTGATCATGAAGGGCACGCGGGGCGGGGTCTCTTGTCCTTCCTTGCGTCCGTCACACGGAGATCAGGCGCGTTTCTTGGCTTTTGCCGCCGGTTTCTTGGGTGCGGCCTTTTTGACGGCGGCCTTCGGCGCCGCTTTCTTGGCCGGCTTGACTTTCGTCTTGGCCTTTGCCGCCGGTTTGGCTGCGGGGGCTTTCAGGGCCGGCGCCTTGGCTGCCGGCTGGGCCAGGGCCTTTTTCTTGGCTTTCGCGGCAGCGGCCTTGCCCCTGCCCATCGGTGCCTTGCAGCACACCAGATCCGCGGTCGCGCAGCCGCACACTTCATCGACGACGACGATCAGACCGCAGACCTCACAACTGTACATGTCCCCTTTTCTTGCCTTTGCCATGCCTGTCTCCTCCCTTAGATAAAATGGTTTTTATCTCCGATTCGAAAACATACCCGTTGCAAAGATCCGATTTTCTTTTATCCGAAGCGGACCGATATTTCAAGAAAATTATCGTCGCGCGTGTCGGGACGGGCGCGACACATCGCGGTAGAGCGCGGCGTAGGCCTTCATTTCCCGGTCGGGTCGATGGAAGGCGGCGATCCGCCGTCGCGCGTTTTTTCCGACGGCCGCCCATCGCTCCGGCTGTTCAAGGATGGTCAGGAGATGCCGCTCCAGCTCTTCCCGGTTGCGGAACAGGAGTCCGGCCGCGCCGGCTCCGAGATGGGCGTTTCCCGGAATGTCCCGTGCGATCACGATGCGTCCGAAACTCAGGGCCTCCAGGATGGCGTTGGATTCCGACTCGGAGCGGGACGTGTTCAGAACGAGGTTGCTCTGCTCGAGGAGGGAGGGGACCTGATTCCGGGGAACCTCGCCGAGATAGCGGATCCAGGGATGAATACGCAGGGCCTTGTGCAGGGCCTCCGTCGCCGCCGGCTCCAGGAGGGGACCGGCGATGAGCAGCTGGAACGTGCGATGGTGGCGACGGACCTTGTTCAATGCGGCGACGGCGTAGTCCATCTGCTTGACCTGTCTCAATCCGCCCAGCATCAGAATCACCGGCGTGTCGCCGGACAGGCCGAGCCCGGCCCGATAATCGTAATCCCTGCGCTCCGGAAAATCCACGGACTGATGGATGACACGGATCTTGTCCCGGGGGATCCCCAGGCGATTGAGCCGGGGGAGAAGCGTTTCCTGAAAGACCGTCACCGCCGCCGACCGGTTCAGAACCTCCCGCATGACCCGTCGCTTGTCCGGGTCGGCGAAATCCAGGTTGATGTCCGTTCCCGTCAGGGTGGTGATCAGGGGGACGCCGAGCTGTTCTTGCAGGCGCAGTCCCGTGGTGCCGCCCTTGACGGCGTGAAATGCGTGCAGAAGATCGGGTGCGGCGGACCGGACGCGTTTCCGGAGGGTCTCCGGCGACGTCCGCGACAGGTCGAGGATCTCGCAGGAAATATTCCGCCGGGAAAGCAGACGGGCGATGCGATCCACCGTGACGGCGTTTCCCGTACACCGGGGAAAGGCCGTCGGAGCGAGCATCAGGACGTTCATGTCAGGACAGGCGGTGGATGAAGTCACGGAGGATTTCCGTGACGGTCCGGGGCTGCTCCATGGGGATCAGATGTCCGGCGTCCGGGATCAGCCGGTATTCGGGCGTGTGAGGGATGTGGGACAGGGCCTCCTTCAGGTCGATGAAGGCGCGATTTTCGCTTGCTTCTCCTTCGAGCATCAGGACCGGACACGTCACGCGGGGCAGGACGGGCCACGGATCGTACTGCATGCCCCCCATGAAAAGCGCCGCCTCCCGCTCGGGGGCGCAGGTCAGCGTCAGCCCGCCCGCGTCGTCGTCCATCATCCCGTAGCGGATGTAGAGGCGGAGCATCTCCTCGTCCCATTTCTCGAACAGGGCGCGGGAGCGGAGATAAGCGAGGGCCGCGTTCTCGTCCGGCCAGTGGTTCGTGCGGCGGATGGCCTTGGAGGCCAGGGGATGGTCTTCCACCGTGATGAGGGTCCGGTAATAGTCGCGGGGGAGAAAGATGGGCTCGACGAGGAGCATTCCCCGCGCGGCGAGTCCGCACTCGGCGTGGGCAATGGCCAGGACGGTCGCCCCCATCGAATGCCCCACCAAGAGCGGGTGGTCGAGATCCAGGCGACGGCAGAATTCCGTCAGGTCCCGGGCGATCTCGAGCCAGCTCAGGCCGCCGTGGTTCGGATCCGTGTCCCGGTGGTCGCAGAAGTAGGGGGCGATTACCCGGAAGGACGGGGCCAGCTTGCGGGCGACGGGATGCCACAGCCAGGGCAGAAACCCGGTGGCGTGGAGCATCACGATCGCCGGACCGTCACCCTCGTACAGCAGATAGGACAGCGAGGCGTCGCCGATGTCCTGTGCGAGAATGCGGGGCTCCATTCAACCGACCCAGACCGTGAATTCGTCGAGCTCGGCGCGGGAGCGCGAGAACCGGTTGACAGGGACGTCGGCGTCCGGATAGCCGACGGCCGCACCGATGACGATGGTCGCGTCTTCGGGGACCGGCGCGAGCCGGCGGATCAGTTGCGGATAGTTGACGGACGCGGCCAGGGCGCACGTCGCGAGTCCGCGCGCCGCGGCGGCCAGGCAGAAGGTCTGCAGGAACAGGCCGACGTCGAGCGTGGCATAGGCGCGCGGCAGAGCGGCGGGGACACACACGACGATCAGGCATGGCGCGCCGAACAGGCCGAACATGTCCAGGGCGTAATGGATCCGGGCGGCCTTGTCTTCACGGGGGATGTCGAGGGCGGTGAGGACGTCCTTTCCCACTCCGACGTAGCGGGATTTGAGATTCGCCGGCCACTCCTGGGGCATCTCGATTTCCGGCGCCGGCGCCACCCCGTTCCGGAGCTGCTCCTGATTGTCTCGGCGGAAGCGCTCGAGGGGCTCGCCCGTCAGGACGTAAACCTGCCAGGGCTGGGTGTTGCCCCACGAGGGGGACCAACGGGCCAGATCCAGCAACTCCCGGAGAAGGTCCGGAGGAACGGGATCGGGCCGGAATCGACGAATGCTGCGCCGCTGAAGGATGATCTCCCGGATGTCCATGGTCGTCTTTATTTCCTTTCTGTTTTGAGGGTGATGAAGAAGCTCGTTTTCCCCCGACGGACGAGGATCAGCAGGGCGTCGCCCGCCTCGCCGTCGCTGATGGCCTTTTGAAAATCCTTCAAACCGGAGATGCGGGTCCGGTTGACCTTCAGGAGGATGTCCTGGGGCTTCAGGCCGGCCTCATCGGCCAAACCGCCTTCCTCGACCTCCGTGACGATCACGCCGGTTTTATCCGGCAGGGAAAGGTGCCGGGCCATCTCCGGTGTCACCTCCTGGACCGTCATGCCGAGCCTTTCGTCGATGGCGTTCCCGGAGGCGAGTTCCCGACGTTCCTTGCGTTCGGCCACGGTAAGCCTCAGGGAGGTTTCGGCCCCGTCGCGCAGGACCTTCGCGGTTACGACGCTGCCTACCTTGAGCGCCGCCACGACCCGCAGGAGTTCGTGCGAGTCCTTGACGGGTTTTCCCGCGATCTCCAGGATCACGTCGCCGGTCTTCATCCCCGCGTTGTCCGCCGGCTCTCCCGGGAAGACGTCGCCGACCAGGGCGCCCGTCCGGTCCTCGAGCTTGAGGGCCTCCCGCATGTCCTCCGTGATGTCCTGAATCGCGATGCCCAGCCATCCGCGGGTGGTCTTTCCCCGGCTTTTCAGGTCGTCGAGGATGTCCTTGGCCATGTTGATGGGAATCGCGAAGCCGATCCCCTGCCCCTGGGCGACGATGGCGGTGTTGATGCCGACTACCTCTCCGGCCAGGTTGAACAGCGGACCGCCGCTGTTGCCGGGGTTGATGGACGCGTCGGTCTGGATGAAATTGTCGTAGGGACCGGCGCCGATGACCCGCCCCTTGGCGCTGATGATTCCCGCCGTGATCGTATGATCGAGACCGAACGGATTGCCGATGGCGAAGACCCAGTCGCCGATCCGCGCCTGGTCGGAATTCCCCAGGCGCGCGTACGGCAGTTTCCCCGGGGAATCGATCTTGATGAGGGCGAGATCCGTATTGGCGTCCCGTCCCTTGACGTCCGCCTCGTACTCCTTGCCGTCGGCCAGTTTCACCAGGATCTTGTCGGCCTTTTCCACCACGTGGTTGTTGGTGAAGATGTAGCCGTCCTCGGAAATGATGAATCCGGAGCCCAGACTCTTCTGCTTGAATTCACGCTCCGGCAGGTCGCCGAAGAAGCGCCGGAAAAACTCGTCGTTGCCGAAAAAGCGCCCGAAGGGCATCTCGCCCCCCATCGGGCCCATCTGCCGGCCCTTGAGCACCTTGGTGGTCGAGATGTTGACGACCGTGGGGCGGAGCTTCTCCGCCAGGTCGGCAAAAGACGCGGGGGCGCCCGCCGTATCGGCCTTTCCGAAGGACAGGGCCCATGCCGGCCCCCATCCCGCGGACGGGGCGACAAATCCTCCGGTGAGCAGAAGCATGCCTGCGGCGAACAAAACGATCGTGAAAAATCGAAAAACCCGTTCCGTCCGTTTCATGGTGTCCCTCTCCTCTTTGACGCCGGTGCCCGATCGGCTTCAGACCCCTCAGGCCCCGCCGAATCCGATCACGACCCTGGACCCTTCCACGATGACCGGCACCTCCCGACGGCCGCCGGAATGCCGGAGCATGTCCTGCATCCGCTCCGCGTCCTGTCGGACATCGACATAGACGGCGCGCTCCCCGTAGGCCGACCTGGCCTTTTGGGTGTAGGGTCAGCCCGCCTTTCCATAGATGATGACCTTTTCCGACATCGGGGTCCCCGGGCGCCGTCCATCATCGGGATGATCCTGTCCTCCCGCGCGGGGAGGACGCTCAGCGCCGTTTTTCTTTTTTATACCAATCTTTTTTTCTTTCCGCCACACAAAATCCGACCGCGCCTCAGGTGGCCGGCACTTGACGTGCAACGGGCAACCGCATATAGTGCCCGTCATCAGCGTCGGCTTTTGGAGGAGATCATGCTCAAGATCAGAGGGATCGTACCGCTCGTCGTTCTGGCGCTGATCGCGGGGTGCGGGTGGAGTGACGCGGCCGAGACGATCCGGGATCTCCGCACCCTGCCCCAGGATGCGCGTGCCTATCTTTCCCCCGCAAGCGAGGCGCGGCCCGCCGTCACCGCGGAAGATCAGGACCGCCTGGACGCCCGGTATAACGAGCAGTTTCTTTCCCCCTGGCGCCAGACGCAACCCCGGCATGGCGTCGAGGAACTCGATCGGTCTTTCAAGCGGTACCGGAAGGCGCCGGGCTACGCGGAAAACGGCCGCCCCCACACACCCGAATGGATCGACGAACTCAGGGCCTCGGCCCAATTCGAAACCTATCCGAATGCCGTCTATGCGGGGATGACGATTCGGCCGACGGACGTCCGAGTCTTGCCGACGAAAAAGCCGCGCTTCGGAGGATTGAACGGTTATCCGTTCGATCTCTTCCAGCAGACGGCCCTGCCGGTCAATACACCGGTTTGCGTGGTGCACGCGACGCGCGACAAGGACTGGCTGTTGGTGGAAACGGCCTGGTTCGTCGGCTGGATTCCCGCGGAGGATGTCGCCCGGATGAACGAGGCGGGCATCCGGGCTTGGGAGCGGGGGCCCTACGTGACGATTCTCCGCGACGGGGTTCCCGTGTACGGGGCGGCCGACGGGATGTTCCTCTTCCATGCACCCCTCGGGGCGATGTTTCCCCTGGCGAAGGCCCGGGACGACGGCTGGGAGGTTTTCGTGACGGTGGCGAACGAAAAGCGCGAGGCCGTCACCCGATTGGCCTTTGCGGCTTCAGGTCCGGTCACCAGAAAACCTCTGCCGCTGACACCGCGGAACATCGCCGGGCAGATCAACGAGTTGATCCGTGAGCCCTATGGCTGGGGTGGCCTGAACGGCAGCCGGGACTGTTCGGCGACCCTGAGGGATCTCTTCGCCCCGTTTGGAATCTGGCTGCCCCGCAACTCCTCCGAACAGGCCCGTCAGGGGGGCGGGGTCATCAATCTGAAGCGGCTCAGGCCGGAGATCCGGAAGGAGCAGATTCTGTCGCGGGGCATCCCCTTTCTGACGCTGCTGTGGGAACCGGGCCACATCATGCTGTACGTCGGCAGCGTCCAGGACGAGATTCTGGTGTTTCACAACTTCTGGTCCGTCAAGGCCCGGGACCGCAAGGGCCGTGTCCAACAGAAAGTCATCGTCGGTCAGGCGGCCATCACGACCCTTCATCCCGGCGAGGAGTTGGAGGGGGTAACGGTCCGGACGTCCAACCGGCTCCATGCGCTCTGGGCCATGACGCTGATGGTTCCCCCGGCGTCGTGAGCGTTTGCCGGGAGAAATCCGGTTCCTTGCTTCAGGCCGGATATTTTCCCTGGTAATGGGACCCTTGCCAGCTTTTCTTGAGGGCCTGATTCAACTTCACGACGGTGTAGAAGTTTGGAATCCGTTTCAGGCTCCAGAGGGATTTCATCAGGCGATACTGAGCGGTTGGGAATGAGTAGAGTTGTCCCTTGATGTAGTTGTTGCCCGTGTAGACCGTTTCGGGTTCAAGGCCGTTCATCCGGTGCACGACGTACGAGAACCGGTATTTGTCCCAGTCCGCCGGGAAGTCCTGGTAGATCAGCCGCCCCTCGTTTTGCATCCGCTCCATCAGCCGGGTGCCGGGCAGGGGGGTCAGGATGCTGATCTGTACCATGTCGATGCCCGAATGAACGAGGAAATCCGCCAGTTTCTTGTAATAATCGGGAGACTCCCGGTCATTGCCGATGATAAACGCCCCCAGCACGGCAATGCCGTGCCGGTGAAACGCATGGACGACCTTTCGGTAATTCTCGATCCCGATCTTCAAATTGGCCCGCTTGTTCATTCCCCGGAGCATGTCTTCGCTGATGGATTCGAAGCCGATGAAAACGAACATGCACCCGGCACGGGCCGCCAATTCGATGAGTCGTTCATCGTCAGCGGCATTGATGGAGGTCTGCATCCACCATTTCTTGTTCAGTTTGCGCTGAATCATGCCCTGGAACAGGTCCGTCGCCCGGTGCTTGTCTTCCCGGGTGTGTCCCACCAGATTGTCATCGACAAAAACGACATAGTCCCCCGTGCACTGAGACAGCTCGTCCAGGACATGCGCTGCGCTGCGCTGACGGTAATGCTTCCCCAGATGGCGGGAGACCGAACAGAAATCGCAATCGAAGGGACAGCCGCGGGAGGTCTGCACCGCCTGCCACAGGTAATTCGGGTGCAGCAGATCGCGCCGCGGGGTGATGCCCGAGCGCGTCAGATCGATTTGAGGGCCGCTGTATTTCGGGGCCAGCCGCCCCTGCCCGAAGTCGTCCAGCACCTGCTTCCAGATCCCCTCCACTTCTCCCACGACCACCGCGTCCGCGTAACGCAGGGCCTCGTCGGGATTCATGGAGACGTGGATTCCCCCCATGACCACCTTGATGTTGCGTTCCCGATAGACGCGGGCGATTTCGTAGGCCCGGCGGATGTTGCTCGTGAAGGACGTGATGCCGACCAGGTCCGCTTCTTCGAATGCAAACGTCTCGAAATTTTCATCAAGGATCCGGACGTCCCAGTCGCTCGGCGTCGCCGCCGCCACGTAAGCCAGCCCCAGCGGCGGAAAGGTGGTAATCCGGCTCAACAGGTATCCGCTTTTCTGCCCCACCGGGCTGATCAGTAAAAGTCGTTTCATCGTGTCCGCTCTTACCTCAATGACATCCATGAATGCAACCGTTAAGTGGCGCAACGGATCGCGCCCCCGGTCTTCCGACCCTTTTCCATGGATCAGGGTGCGGCCCGTCGAAAAATTTGACAACCGCCGGCAAAGCCGTTAAAGGGGGTGCGGCAGGCATGCCATTTCTCTGGCAAGGACAAACCCCATGCAGGAGATGCCTTTGGCAATACCGCGGGATTTTTACCTCATGGAGCATGAAGAGGAAACGTACCGCCTCGAATCGAAGACCCGTCCCGAAGACATACGCCGACAGGCCCGATGGTGCGGGATTAAACCGGGACAGCGCCTCATCGATCTGGGCTGCGGTCCGGGCAAGACGACCGCGATCCTTCACGACCTGATTCAGCCGGGCGGGTCGATCGTCGGACTGGACGCCTCGCCGGAGCGGATCGCCCATGCGCAACGGTGCTATGGCTCCCGTGCGGGGATCGAATTCGCCGTCCACGACCTGCGAGAATCCTTAAGCCGCTTCGGCACGTTTGACGGCGCCTGGGTCCGTTTCGTCCTGGAGTATTTCCAGCGGGAAAGCCTTGAGATCGTCCGGAATATTGCGGCCAGCCTGCGTTCGGGGGGGTGGCTGTATCTGATCGATCTGGATCACAATGCCCTCAATCACTATGAACTGCCGGTGCCGATGGCGAAAATCCTGCCCGAAATTTC
>JALNWL010000099.1 GCA_023230905.1 Syntrophales bacterium | reverse complement strand
CAAACACAAATACGAAAAAATGTACCTCAACGAGGCGGTCGGCGCATTCGCCCTCTACACCGTCCTGATGGCCCTCTTCACCAACCCCGTCGTCGAAATGGTGAAAAACCTCGTCAGCTGACAACAAACGCAGGGGGCGGGATTCGATCCCGTCCCCGCCACACCGAGGAAGGAGGAAAGAGCCATGACGACCCAAACAACGCAAAGAGATCAACTCCGTCAGATGCAGCACTTCGGTCCGGTCCTGATGCTTTCCGCCTGGAGCTTCGTGATCGTCATCACCTCCCTCCTGTTCCTCTATGTCGGACATTTGCTGGATCAGTGGCTGGGAACGGCGCCCAACTTCATGTTCGGGCTGTTCTTCCTGGCCATCGTGACCACCATCGGCCGCCTCTACCAAGAGGCCTGGCTGAGACGGAAATGCCTCTGAGGCCTCCACGGACAGCGGATAAAACCGCCCTTTTCATGATCTGTTAGAAACCCCCTTCACGGATCCCCGTGAAGGGGGTTTCTTTACGGCCGCGTTCCCCGGTCTCCCCGCTACTCCCTCAAGCCGTCCAGGAGCTTCAACATCTCGCCGTTCGACGGGATGTCGGTCATGCTTTTTCCGTAGCGGGCGAAGACCACGGCGCCCCCCCGGTCCACCATGAACAGGGCGGGCATCCGCCCGAGTTTCAACAGCTTCCATTCCTGGCCGTAAAGATCGGCGAGTTTCCCCTCCGCGTCGGGAACGCCGATCATGGGCAGCGCCTCTTTCTTCCAGTACGCCGCCACCTGCTCCGCGTCGTGTGGCGCGACAACGACCACGGTGGCGTTTCTCGACGTAAACTCCTTGAAATCCTGTTTCATCTGGCCCAGATGTTTGCGGGCGTAGGGTCAGCCGAACCCCCGCAGGAAGATCAGCATCACGGGGCCCTTTTCCCGCAACGCCGACAGCCGGACGGTGCGCCCGTCCTGGGAAACCGCCTCGAATTCCGGTGCGGGCATGCCCGTGGCGAGGGTCGCCAACGCTATAATCGACAACAATGCGGAATGGAACATCATGGGATTACCGCCTCCTTTCCGTGGGAAAACCGATCCGGGCCGGCATCGGCCCGCTCGCAACGCGTCGCCGCCCCTACTTCAGAAGGGACCCGATAAGAACCGGGATGAAGTAAAGACCGGCCATCGTGACGACGGCGACGCAGATCCGGTTGATCCATGCCTCCTGCTCAAGGAAGCGTTCATCCCAATCCGGGGATGCCGTCAGACGGCGGCAGCGCTTGAAACGGCTTTGCCCGGGAAGGGCCCGGACGGCCGTGGCCCCGGGCTGCCCGATGTATCCGGGTAACGTTGCCGCTGTGGTACGCATGGTCTCTGTCCTCCTGATATTTCAACCGGCGGGATCCGACCGGTGCCTTGGCGGAGCGCTATCCGTGGTATTTCCGGACCACGGCGGTGACGACGCCCCCCAGTCGCAGTTCCGACCGAGGCCGGATGTCGGGATATCTGGGATTGGCCGCCACCAGGACAACCTGCCTCCCCCGCTTCTGAAAATACTTCATCGTCCACTCCCCGTCGACTTCGGCGACGACGATGTCGCCGGTCTTGGGGGCGCGCCCCTTTTCGATGATGACCAGATCCCCCTCCATGATGCCCGCCCCGGTCATGGAATCGCCGCTGACCTGCAACAGGAAGGAGGCGTCCGGCCGGGCGATCAGATATTCGTCCATGGAAATCGCATCCGAGAGGACCTCCTCCTCGGGAGACGGAAAGCCCGCCTGAACGCTGCCGACCCGGGGGATGGCCAACGCCTGTTTCGTGAAGCTCAGATGACCCTTGCCATCCTTCTCCAGGATCCGGGCCTCGACGAGCTTCTCGATCCAGAAATTCACGACGCTTTTGGACCGGACGCCCAGCAGATCCACCATCTCGGAAAAGGAGGGCATGCGCCGGTTCTGCCGGAAGAAGGCGAGGAGGAGTTTCTGGACCGACTGGAGGGTGCGTTTTCCCTTCATGGGTCCCGTATATAGAACCATCGTTCTACTGTCAAGAAAAAAATGGCGGGCGGCTCAGCGCCGGACGTTCCCGATGAATGCGAGATAGGCATCGGACGTTTCCCCGACCTTTTCGATCATCGGCAGATGGCCGCAATTCTCAATGATCACGGTCTGGTGACGGGCCAATCCTCGCTCGAAGACGGGCACACTGGAGACGTCGATGATCCGATCGTTCCTGCCCCAGAGAATCAGCGTCGGTGCCTTGATCTTTGGCAGGTCTTTCTCCAGAGAGAGAAGATCGCCCTTGAAATCCTCGAGGGCCTTTTCATGGAAGCGCCTGTCGGCCAGGGCTTTTTCGATGAACCGCTTCTTGAACGGGTAAGGCAGAGGGGGCGGGTTTACAAAGGCCATGCCCATGACCCGGGGCAGATCCGCTTCATCTTTCAACAGCAGCAGGTTCTCCCCCTGCTCCGCCCGTATCATGACCTCGCTCTTCCGTGGGGATTTCACACCCGCGGCATTGAACAATCCCAGGCTGATCAAGTCCCCGGGATAGCGCGCGGCGTAGGCGCCGGCAAACAATCCCCCCATGGAATTCCCTGCGATGTGGATACGCTCCAGACCGAGGGCGCGAGCAAATCGATGCAGCCGGCCGACCTGGCTCGAGAGGTCATATTTTGCGTTCATCCGTTTGGTACTCTCCCCGTAGCCGGGGATATCGGGGATGACGACATGGTAGTGTTGCGTCAGGCCGGCGGCAAAGCGCGTCCAATGGTCCTTGTCGGCGGAATAGCCGTGCAGGAGTAAAACCGCCGGTCCCCGGCCCCCTTCCAGGTAGACGATGCGGTGGTCATCGATCAGGATCTCCTTCTTGACCAGCCCGGCCTGGCTTCGCCCGTACCGGACGAAATAATCGGCGACCTTTTCCGGAAACGCGTAATATCCGCCAACGACGGCGACCAGAACGACAAGCAGCGCTATGAAGATCTTTTTCATGGCACCCCCCCCTTTGCTCGTGGAGCGTCGATACGTAGGACCGACTCAAGGTCCCATCCATCATACACGAATACATCGCGATCGGCACCCGTTTTGTCGCGGACGGGCGCTTCCGGCCCAAGAACAGGCACCGGCCTTCAGGCGTTTGGAGGGGGGCTCCAAATCCCCGAGGCGGGACGGGGGGTCGTCCGGGGGGGCCCACGCGCTTATCGGGAATGGCGTTTCCGGGGCGGGCCGATGAGAAACACGAACCGGTCCGTGATCCTGAAGGTGCGGAACGGGGCGTTCCGGCGGCGGACCGACCGATCTTCGTAGAAGCTCCCTACCGTCGTGATGATGGCAAGAAGGCACAGGCCGAACATGAAGTAGGGCGACGTCCCCAGCCAGGCGTCCAGCCAATGGCCGGCGTACAGGAAAAGGCCCGCGGCGACGACGAGCGACAGGAGCCAGGCACCCACAAGCAGAAGGTCTCCGAGGGATCTTCCCCGATATCGGATCACTTTTGGCTGTTCTTTCATGATGGAACCCTCCTCCTGTTTGATGACGGTTTCGGTTCGCTGTTTTGATTCCTTGGAAAAATCGTGCCAGCAACCGCGGCGGGATGAATTTCCCCGGAAAGGACCCGGCAAGGGGCCTCGCGCCGGGCCTGTCCGGCACACCGATCAAGGATTCAACATATGGATATTGAATGCATTTATCCAGATCAGACCCGCCACGGGGAAAAGCGTCCATCACCAGGGGAATCCGGAGCGCCGCGGCGGCGCAGGGGAGCCGGCGACCCGAAAACGGGGGACCGAAGCGTCATTTCGATAAACCGATCGTCGGCATTGAAAAAAATGTCGAATGCCCGCGGACCGTCACCGACTCCTGAAACATTTGACAGGGCGGGAAAAATGGTATAGCGACGTGACATAATTGGGGGGAGGTTCATCGAACCCGAAGGGGCCGTCAACATCACGACCGGCCTCACGGGCTGAAAGCAGAGGAGGAGCAGAGATGGGAAAATGCACGCTTCAGTACCAGTGCGGACATTCCGCCACCGTCTGGATCTTCGGCAAGGCCGAAGTCCGGAAGAGCTATCTCGAGTGGACCAGTCAAAACGAAGCGTGTCCGGCATGCCGGCGCGAGGCCCTCGCCTTCGAGCCGCGCGAACCACTCACGGCGGCGGTCGCAACCGCGAAATAGGGGACGCGCGGCGGATCGTTTTCAGGACGCGCCCCCGACGCCGTGTCTTTCGTGCAGCCGCTGTTCGATCTCCAGCGGTTCGCCGTGCATCGGGTCCCGCACCAACGCGAGGGCGCCTTCGGGACAGCGGTCCCGGCAAACCCCGCACCCCATGCATCGATCGGGATCGACGGAGGCGCGGTTTTCCTCCAGGGTCAGCGCCTGGAACGGACAGGCCTCGACACAAACCCCGCACCCCAGGCAGCGTTCCCCGTCCACCCGACAGACATAACCCGAAGCGGCCAGCATGGGGGTCCCGTTCCGATGGGCCTCCATCGCTCCGCAACAGCAGGAACAACAATTACAGATGGCGTAGAAGCGACCCAGCATGGCGTCCTTGAAGAAGGCGTGATGGACATGCCCGCGCTCGTGCTCGGCCTTAAGCACGGCGGCGGCCTCCGCCACGGACAGCCGGCGGCTGCGCCGGGGGTGGTGGGCCAGGGTGAAGCTCGCGAAGGGCTCTCCCACGGCGAGACACACGTCGAGGGGTAGGCAGGGGTGCTCGCGGTTCGCTCGGCAGGGGCACTCCAGGGCCACGATGTGATCGGGATGCTGCAGGATGATGTCCCGGGCCGTGGCATAGGGGATGACGTGCTCCAGGTCGGTCAGGCGGACGTCCTCACCGACGGAGATCAGGCGCGTTGCCCCCTCGAGCGGCAGGACCTTGCCGTGGTAGGTGTCGGCAAAGGTCCGACTCTTTTTCCCCGCGGCCGTTCCCTCCGCGGACCACAGGCCCAGGAGCCGTCCGATCCCCATCGCGAGCGGCCGCAGTACACGGAAGACGGGGCGGTTGCTCAACCCCAGGCCGAGATAGAAATAGGGCCAGCGGCCGTAGAGATAGCCGTGGAGGAAGTCGATGAAAGAATAGCCCGGCGTGCGCCGCCCCTCCCGGTAGAAGGCGCGGGTGGCGGGATGGATCGGAGAAAGGGTCCTTTTTTTCTCATTCATGGCGGCTCCGGGAGGATCGGGTCTCGCGGGTCGGGCTGTGCCGGGACATCCGGCGTTCGAAAAGCTCTGGTTGATCCTGTACGCCAAATCCGCTATATCCGTCAAGGCGAAGACGCGGGACCGGCGGCGGGAAAGGAACCCCCGCGGAAACCGGTGCAGAGGAATCGCGGTCTTTGCGGGGTCGCGAACGCTGAACGAACCGGAAGAGAGGAACACATGAAGATCGCCACGGTCGAACAGATGCGGACGATGGACCGCCACGCCATTGAAACGCTCGGCATTCCGGAAATGATCCTCATGGAGAACGCCGGTCTGGCGGCAGTGGCCGTCCTGGACCGGGAGACCGGGATCGCCGGGAAAAGATTTGTCGTCCTGTGCGGCATCGGCAACAACGGCGGCGACGGTTTCGTCGTGGCGCGGGCCATCCACAGCCGGGGCGGCCGGGTCAAGGTCTTCGCCTTGGGGGATACGGGCAAACTTCAAGGAGCGGCCCGGACCCATTTCCAGGTCCTCGGCAAGCTGCCCGTGCCGGTCACGCGCGTGGAAGCCCTGCAGGACATCCGCCGGGACGTCCTGCACGCCGACCGGATCGTGGACGCCCTCCTCGGCACCGGCCTCGACCGGGAGATCGGCGGTCTGTACCGCGAGGTCATCCAGTTTTTGAACGAGAGCGGCCGGCCCGTCCTCAGTCTCGACATCCCGTCGGGAATCAACGGCGATAACGGCGCTGTCATGGGGATCGCCGTCCGGGCGGCCTGCACGGTCACCTTCGGCCTGCCGAAAATCGGCAATCTCCTCTACCCCGGCCATGCCTACGGCGGCCGCCTCTATGTCTCCCACATCTCGTTCCCGCCGGCCCTGACCGCCGGCGAGGCCCTGCATGCGGAAATCAACGCCCCTCTCACCCTGCCGCCCCGGCATCCCGACGGCCACAAGGGGTCGTTCGGCGAGGCCCTCTTCATCGCGGGCGCGAAGAACTACTACGGGGCGCCGTACTTCTCCGCCCTGTCCTTCCTGAAGGCGGGCGGCGGGTATGCGCGTCTTGCCGCCCCGGCCGCGATCACCCCCTTCATTGCCCAGAAGGGGAGCGAGATCGTGTTCCTGCCCCAGGCCGAAACAGCCGCCGGCAGCATCGCCCAGGAGAACAAGGCCGCCCTGCTGGAAACGGCCGCCCGGATGAACTTCGTCGTCATCGGACCGGGGGTGTCGCTCGCGGAGGAAACCCAGGTCCTCGTCCGGGAACTCGCCGGCGCCATCGAAACGCCGCTCCTGATCGACGGGGACGGCCTCACCGCCCTGGCGGGGCATCCGGAGATCCTCCGGGGGCGCAAGGCGCCGACGATCCTCACCCCCCACCTGGGGGAGATGTCGAGAATCACGGGAAAGAGCGCCGACGAACTCCGCCGGGACCGTCTCGGGTGTCTTCGGGATGCGACCCGCGATTTCGCGGCGACGATCGTCTTCAAGGGGGCGCATTCGCTCATCGGAACGCCGGAGGGGCGCGTTTTCATCAACCTGACCGGCAACGCGGGCATGGCCACGGCGGGCGCGGGCGACGTCCTGACCGGGGCGATCGCCGCCATGCACGGTCTCGGCCTAGCCGCCACGGAGGCCGCCCGCATGGGGGTCTATCTCCACGGCCTGGCCGGCGATCTGGCCGCCGCGGAAAAGGGGATGGACGGCCTTACCGCCCAGGACATCCTGGAGGCCCTGCCCCGGGCCCTGAAGGCGGAACGCGAAGCCGGCACCGCCTCGCCCGGCGCGGACGGAACGATCACCGTTATCTGAAGGCGCCCCTGCCTCCGGGAGGAACCCCATGCAGGAAGAGGGCATCGTCAATCGGTTTTTCATCCCGCTGGCAGCGCTCGTCGGCCTCTGGGCCGTCTCCCGTGCGGTTTACGAGGGGTCCGCCGGGTCGCTGCCCCCGGGCGGCTTGCGCACCGCGGTCGTCGCCCTCTTTGCGCCCCTCCTCTTCCTGTCGGTATGGGGAGCGGGATTCATCGGCCCGATCCTCGGGTATCTCCGGGGCGCCACGTTTCCGGAACGCGCCCTCCTCGCCTTCGCCAACCCGCTGATCTGGATCGCCCGCGTGGAGGCCCGCGTGGCCTGCCAGTTCAGCGCGGTGGAGCTGGTCTACTTCCTGTTTCTTCCCTGGATTTTCGGCCTGGTGTGCGTGACCTGCTTCGAACTGGGTTTAAGCGAGCTGGCCTGCCGCCTCGTCCATCGGCGCAAGGCCCCCGGGTCGGCGCGGATCGGGCATCCTGTCGTCTGGCTCCTGATTGTCGGGGGCCTTGCGGGGATGTATCTGGGCCTCATCCGGGGACAGGAATGGGTCTACGAGGTGGTCCACCACTATGCCACCCATGCCCTCCCCTGAGGTGTCCGCCATGTCACGGTCAAGAAAAACATCCCCTCCGGCAACGGCCATCGACCGGGGTCCCGCCGAGTCCCCCGTCACCCGGCGGCAGGCCTTGGGGTTTCTCGGGGCGGCGGCCCTGTCCGCGGGCGGGCTGACCCTGGGGGTCCCCTCCGCCTTCGCGTTCCGAAGCAAGCCACGGCGGCCGAATTTTATCTTCATTCTGACGGACGACCACCGCTACGACATGCTCGGCGCAGCGGACCATCCGTTCCTCAAGACCCCGCACATGGACCGCCTCTGCCGCGAGGGGGTCCGCTTCGAAAACGCCTTCGCCACGACGGCCCTGTGCAGCCCCAGCCGGGCCAGCTTTCTCACCGGCCAGTACGCGAGCGTGCACGGCGTCACCAACAACTTCAGCCGCTGGGACGAGACCCGCAACGTCACCTTTCTCCGCCACCTCAAGCGGGCCGGCTACGACACGGCCTTCGTGGGAAAGTGGCACATGCCGGGGGGAGGCCTGCCGCGCCTCCCGGAGGCGGACCTGTTCGTCAGCTTCACCCGCAAGGACGGCCAGGGGGACTACTTCAACTGCCCCCTGTACGTCAACGGCCGCCTCACGCCCAACCGCACGCCCTACATCACGGAGGAACTGACGGAGTACGCCCTCGATTTCGTGCGGCAGAAGCGCCGGAACCCCTTCTGCCTGTGCCTGAGCCACAAGGCCGTACACCACGACTGGAAACCGCCGCGCCACCTCCGCGGAAGGCACCGCCATGCCGACCTGTCCTTCCTCGCCCCTGAGTCCGACCGGTACAACACCTTGAGCGGCCTGAACTGGCTCGAGGGCACCCTGGGCAACATGCACGACGTCTACCGCCGCTACTCCGAATGCCTCGAATCCGTGGACGAACAGTTGGGGCGGCTGCTCGCGGCCCTCGAGGCGAAGGGCCTGCTCGACGACACGATCGTCGTCTACGCCGGGGACAACGGCTATCTCTGAGGGGAGCACCGCCTCTACGCCAAGCACTACCCCTACGAGGAATCCATCCGCATCCCCTTCCTCGTCCGCGCCCCGGGGGTTGTGTCGGGGGCGGGGCGGCGGATATCCCGGATGGTCCTCAACATCGATCTCGCCCCGACCTTCCTGGATCTGGCCGGGCTTCCCGTCCCGGACGCCATGCAGGGGGAGAGCTTCGTCCCCCTCCTGCGGTCGCCGTCGGCCCCCGGCCGCCCGGCCTTCGTATACGAGCTGTTCCGGGATTTCCCCTTCGGCGGGCGGGTTCCGCCCCACCAGGCGATCCGGACGGAAAACCACAAACTGATCGAATGGGAAATGTGCCGCCCCCCGGAGCTCTACGACCTGAGGCGGGACCCGCGGGAGATGAACAACCTTTGCGGAACGCCGGCGGGTGACCGGCTGGCCGCCGACCTGTCGCGGGAACTGGAAACCCTTCGAAAGCGCTTCCATATCCGGCGAGGGGCGGGGCGATGCGCCTCGGCGTGAAACCCGTCACACCCGGAGAAGTCTCGGATATGGCGTAGCCCCCGTTGTGCCCGGACACCTGGGAACTCCTCTGCTCAATGAAGGGCAACTCCACGATGTCCGGCAATTTGTGAATCAATGACAGGGTGTGATATAAGTAGAGAGGAAAGGAT
>JALNWL010000098.1 GCA_023230905.1 Syntrophales bacterium | reverse complement strand
GGCGATGGTCACAGTGGCGCCGAAGACCACCTTCTCGTACGTCATGCCCGCCAGATCGATCACCCGTGAGCAGGCGAGGTTGGTTTCCAGCTCCTGCATCTTGCCGTGCAGGAAGGACTGCCGCTCCTTCGCGGCGGTGTATTCGGCGTTCTCGGAGAGATCGCCGTGGCCGCGGGCGATCTCGATGTCCCGGATGTTCTGCGGGATGTCCACGTTCTTGACGGCTTCCAGGTCCTTTTTCAGCTTTTCGTAGCCGGCCCGGGTAATGGGCATTTTCTCCATGGGGTCTCATCCTCCGCGGCGCGGCGCCTGCGTTATCGCCGCGTTCCGTTGATCCGGCCTAGCTTTAGACGACAAACGGTTCCCTGTCAAGCGCCATTCGCCCGAGGGCCGTGTCGCGCCTGCCCGGCCGCCATCGGCCGCCGGTTTGCCCATGACTGTTGTGCGCCGTATTGCCCGAGCGGGTTCCCCGCCGGCCGGTCCTCGTCCGCGGATGGCCTGATGCCGCTGCGCGCCGGTTTACGCCGGCGCTTCCCCGCTTGCCAGGCGGGGCCAACTGTGTTAGAAAACCAGCGGGATTGAAGACACTTAACGCCGCGCGCGAAAACGGGGCGGGCGGAGGTGGGATGCGGGACCGGTTCAACAGGGACATCAACTATCTGCGGGTTTCCGTGACGGACCGGTGCAACCTGCGCTGCCGGTACTGCATGCCCAAGGCGGGGCTGTCGCTCATCGGTCACGACGACATCCTGCGCTACGAGGAGATGATCCGCATCGTCCGGGTCGCGGTCCGGCTGGGCGTGGGCAAGGTCCGCCTCACGGGGGGGGAGCCGCTCGTGCGGCGCGGCCTGGCGGAATTCATCGCCAGCCTCCGGAAGATCGAGGGGCTGCACGACATCGGGTTGACGACCAACGGCATCCTGCTCGAAAAAATGGCGCCGGCGCTCTACGCGGCGGGCTTGAGGCGCATCAACGTCAGCCTCGATTCGCTCGATCCGGAAAAGTACCGCCACATCACGCGGGGAGGCGACCTGGAGGCCGTCATCCGGGGCATCCGGAAGGCCCGGGAATGCGCGTTCGATCCGATCAAGATCAACGTGGTGGCGATCAAGGGGTTCAACGACAGCGAGCTGTTCGATTTTGCGGCGCTGACCCTGGAGCGGCCGTATCAGATTCGCTTCATCGAGCTGATGCCCCTGGGGGAGGCCGGGACGGAAAATAACGGCAACTTCCTGTCCAATGACGTCATCCGGCAACGGATCGGCGAACGGTACGCCCTCGAACCCGTGAACGACGGGAAAAACCCGGAGGCCGGGCCGGCCCAGGTCTACCGGGCCGCCGGGGGGCAGGGCGAGATCGGCTTCATCAGCCCCGTCACCCACCATTTCTGCGAGACCTGCAACCGCCTGCGCCTCACGGCGGACGGCTGCCTCCGGGCCTGTCTCCTGAGGGACGACGAGGTCGATCTGAAGCGCCCCCTGCGGGACGGATGCAGCGACGCGGACCTGGAGGCGTTGATCCGGGGGGCGATCGCGAAAAAGCCCCCGCGGCACGAGCTGTCCCGCGGGCAGGCGCAACTGAAAAAATGCGCGCGGCAGCGCGACATGTCGGCCATCGGCGGTTAGACCGCGGGCTTTAGGGTCCGGCGGAGAAGGGGGGACGCAGATGATCTTCGATGAGGCGCTGTCCCGATCTTACGACGACTGGTTTCAGACCCCGTCCGGACGCTACATCGACGCCCGGGAAAAGGCCTTCATCCTGTCGCTGATGTCGCCGCGGCCGGGGGAGCGCCTCCTGGACGTCGGGTGCGGCACGGGGGAGCACCTGCGGATGTTCCGCGAGAAGGGGTGCGACGTCACCGGCCTCGATGCCTCGCCGTTCATGATCGCACAGGCGCGGGAAAAGCTGGGCAGCCGGGCGGAGCTCCACGAGGGGCGCGCGGAAGACCTCCCCTTCTCGGACAACGAATTCGATCACGTCGTGCTGATCACCGCCCTGGAATTTACCGAAGATCCCGCCCGCGCCGTCTCGGAGGCCATCCGCGTCTGCCGCGATCGCGTCTTCTTGGGACTCCTCAACCCGTATTCGCTGCTCGCCGTGCATCGCGGCCTGGAGGGCCGACTCCGCGACACCGTCTATAACCGGGCGCGCCTCTTCAGCTTGCGAAAAGTGTCGGGGATGATCCGCGATCGACTGGGATCGACGCCGCTTGCGTGGGGAAGCGTCATCCTCTTCCCCGCGTCGTGGTACCCCGCGGCCGGGATGCTGGAAGAGCGGCTCCCGGTCGTGAAGAATCCCTTCGGGGCCTTCATGGGCCTGTCTTTCCCCATGCGTTTCCGCTATCGGACGGTTCAGGACCCGATCCGGGACCCTTTCAAAATGAAGGCAAATCAGCGCAACCCCGTGCAAGGGGCGGTTCGGGAGATGGAACGATGAACCGGGAGGCCCTGCTGTATGAACGACTGCCGGATGACGAGGTCCGGTGCGGCCTGTGCGCCCACCGCTGCCGGATCCGCCCCGGCCGGCGAGGCATCTGCGGGGTCCGGGAGAACCGGGCCGGCATCCTGCACTCGCTGGTCTACGGCAACCTGATCGCCGAAAACCTCGATCCCATCGAAAAGAAGCCGCTCTTCCACGTTTATCCCGGCTCCCGTACCTTTTCCGTGGCGACGGTGGGGTGCAACTTCCGCTGCACGTTCTGTCAGAACCACGACATCTCGCAGATGCCGCGGGAAACGGGCGACGTCCTGGGCCGGCCGGTTGCCCCGGAGCAGGTCGTGCTCTCGTCCGCCGAGACCGGCAGCCGGACGATTGCCTACACCTACACGGAACCGACGGTGTTCTTCGAGTATGCCCTGGACATCGCGAAGCTGGCCCATGCGCGGGGCATCGGGAATGTCTTCGTGACGAACGGCTACATGACGGCGGAGGCCGTCGCGACGGCCGCCCCCTATCTGACGGCCGCCAACGTGGACCTGAAATCGTTCCGGGACGAATTTTACCGGGAGCAGTGCGGCGCCCGGCTCCAGCCGGTTCTGGATAGCCTTCGGGCGCTGAAGGCGGCGGGCGTGTGGGTCGAGGTGACGACCCTCCTGATTCCGGGGCTCAATGACGGCGAGGAGGAGCTTCGCGACATCGCCCGCTTCATCCACGGCCTCGGGCCGGAGACGCCCTGGCACGTCAGCCGGTTTCACCCGCAGTTCCGGATGCGGACCACGCCCCGGACGCCGCCGCGGGCCATCCGTCTCGCGACGGACGTCGGTCGGGCGGAGGGCCTCCGGTACGTTTACAGCGGCAACCTTCCCGGAGACGAAGGGGAGAAAACCTTCTGTCACGGCTGCGGACAGCTCCTGATCGATCGCTTCGGCTACACCATCCGCGGCATCGATCTGGACGAGGCGCGCTGCCCGCGCTGCCGGACCCCGCTGGCGGGCGTCTTTTCATAGGCCGTCCGGCTCCGGTCCGGCCCCATTCCCGTGCAGGTCCGCCTCGTCGTACGACCGCTCCAGGATCTCCCGGGCGCGCGCCAGCTCCCTGGCCGGGACGAGGATCTTCACCTCTCCGAGACCGTCGATGGTGATGGCGTAGATGGCGCCGGCCGCCTCATACCGCAGGCGGGTCGGGATGCCCTCCGTTTCGAGCCGGCCCGTGATGATGCGGGCGTTCGTCAAGCCCGAGGCCGCGGTGACGACCCCCCAGTCCTCCGCCTCCATAGATTCCGACCCTCCCGTTTCGTTCCCGTCGCGGACATTCGCGACGCGAGATCGTTGTGGCCTCATCCGTCTGTCCGGCACGCCAAAGGGCGACGATTTTCAAAAGCCGAAACATATTTAACATGGCTCCGGGAAGCGGCCAAGAGAATTCGTGACGGACACAAGATGTTGTGGTGGTGATTTCGACCGACCACATTTTGTTGTATTTTTCCTTTACAACGCCGGATTCTTTTGCTACATTTCCCCCTAAAAACGGGGAGAAGCGGGTCCGGTGAAACTCAAGCGTCTGGAAATCCTCGGCTTTAAGTCTTTTGCCGACAAGATCGTCCTGGATCTTACGCCGGGGATCAGCGCCATCGTCGGCCCCAACGGCTGTGGGAAGAGCAATATCGTCGACGCCCTGCGCTGGGTCATGGGCGAGCAGCGCCTGAAGGCCCTGCGCGGCAAGAAGACCGAGGACGTGATCTTCAACGGCAGCGACGAGGCGGCCCCCGTCGGCATGGCCGAGGTGTCCATGACGATGGAGGCGGACGACCGCCCCTTCCCGGATCCCTATGGCGAATTCCGCGAGGTCATGATCTCCCGCCGCGTCTTCCGGGACGGGGAGAGCGAGTACGGCATCAACAACATGACCTGCCGGCTCCTGGACGTGAAGGAGTTCTTCCTGGACACGGGGGTCGGCGCCCGCACCTATTCCATCGTGGAGCAGAACAGCGTCGCGACCCTGGTCGAGGCGAAGCCGGAGGACCGGAGGCGGTTCATCGAGGAGGCGGCCGGGATCGCGAAATACCGCAGCCGCAAGGAAGCGGCCATCCGCAAGATGGAGGCGACCCGCCAGAACCTGCTCCGCATCCACGACGTCCTGCGCGAGGTGAAAAGCCAGCTCAACGCGGTCTCCCGGCAGGCCAAACGGGCCGAGCACTACAAGGCCCTGAAGAAGGACGTCCGGGAGGCGGAACTGTCGCTCGCCCTGCAGAGCTACGCCGATTTCATCGAGAAGCGCAACGCCCTGGAAGGCGAGCGGAACGGCGCCCGGCAGCGGGGGGAGGACATCCGGACCTCCCTCCAGTCGCTCGAGGCGGCGCTCGAGGCGCTGAAGGCCGAGGTCCTCGAAACGGAGCAGCTTCTCGCCGGACAGCAGGAGGCGCTCTACCGGATCCGCAACGAGATCGGCATCAAGGAACAGGGCCTGGAATTCAACCGGGGCCGGACGGCCGACACGGCCGCGCGGCAGGAGAAGCACCGGGAGGCGATCGGCCAGCTCGAGCGGCGCCGCGAGGAACTCGAACAGGAAGAGGCGGACCTGAACCGGGCGATCCTCGAGGCGGAGGAAACGCTACGCGGACTGCGGGCTTCGGTTACGGAAGGACAAACGGCCGTGGAGGACCTGCGGCGGGAGGGCGACCGCCTCGAGAAGGAGCTGGAGGAGCGCAAGATCGCCTTCGTCGATGCCGCCGCGGAGAAGGCGAAGCGCCGGAACCTCATCCTGGGCCTGAACCGCAGCCTCGACGATCTGCGCCGGCGGGACGAGCGGGACCTCCGGGAACAGGAGGAGCAGAACGAGCGCCGGGGCGTTCTCGGCCGCTCCCTCGCCGAGCTCCGGGCGTCGCTGACGGCCCAGGAAGCGGCGGAGCGTTCGCTGCGGGCGGAATCCGAGACGGCGGCCGCCGCGGAGGCGCGCCTGCGCCGGGAACTGCCGCGGATCGAACACGGCATCGGCGCCCTCAAGGACGAGCTGGGCCGGAAGGCGGCGCGGCTCGCCTCCCTGAAGGAGTTCCAGGAAGGCTATGCCTGGTGCAACGAGGCGACCCAGTCCCTCCTCGCCGCCCGCCGGCAGAAGGACCCGCCCCCCACGGACGCCTTCTTCGGTGTCGTCGCCGACCACCTGGACGTCCCGCGGTCCTATGAAACGGCGGTGGAGGCCGTTCTGGGCGATCGACTGCAGTACATCGTGGTTGAAAGCCAGCGCGACGGCATCCAGGCCATCGACTACCTGAAGAATCACGCCCTCGGCCGGGGAAGCTTCATCCCCCGGGAGGTGCGCAACCACCCGCCGGACGGCCACCTGCCCTCTTATCTCGGGGACACGGTGCGCCTGGTCGACGCGGTCGGGGTCACGCCGGATTTCCGGGGCGTGGCCGACTATCTGCTCGGGGACGTCCTGCTCATCCCGACCCTGTCGGAGGGGCTGTCGCTGTGGGAGCGGAACGGCTTTACGGGCACCTTCGTGACCCCGGAGGGGGACATCATCCATCCCCAGGGCGTGCTGAGCGGCGGGAGCGCCAACGGGAACGGGAAGAGCCTGCTCAAGAACAAGCGGGAGATCTCCGAGCTCGAGGGCGAGGTGACGCGCCTGCGGGAGCGGCTGGCGGCGGCGGAGGATCAGCGACGGCAGGCGGCCGCCGAACTGGCGCAGGCGGACGAAACCCTTCGCCGGCTCCGGACGGAGCTGCATCGGCAGGAGCTTCAGGCGACCACGCTCCGCAAGGACATCGAGCGGTTCGACGACGAGCTCAAGCGTCTGGAGCAGCGGCTGCGGGTGGTTGCCCTGGGCCGGGAGCAGTTGAAATCGGAAGAGCAGGACATCCTGGGAAAGATCGCCGAGGCGACCCGCGAGATCGGGGAACTGGAGCAGGGCGAGGGCGATCTGAACGCGGACATCACCGACGTGCAGGCGCGCTGGCAGGCCCTGCGGGCGGATCTCGCGCGGCGGGAGGCCGTGTTCACGGACCGGAAGGTCCGTCTCGCGTCGCTGGAGGAAAAGCGGGAAGCGGATCGGCGCGCCCTGGCCCGCATGGCGGAGACCCGCGCCGCCATGGGTGAGGAGATCGGCGCGCGGCGGAAGGAGTTCGAGGCCGGCGTCCGGCAGGCGG
The DNA here is from genome assembly GCA_023230905.1 of Syntrophales bacterium. GTDB lineage: Bacteria > Desulfobacterota > Syntrophia > Syntrophales > UBA2251 > UBA2251. The sequence continues at coordinate 2,578 of JALNWL010000098.1, read as the reverse complement.
AGGAGCTGGCCCGCCAGGCCGTGAGCGACAAGGAGGCCCTGACGGCCCTGTACCGGCGGCAGCGGGAACTGGACGCGGCCCTGACCGGCCTGAGGGACCGCCTCCAGGACGGGGAACGGGTCCTCAAGGAGAAGGAGGCGGAGGCGCGGGAGGCCAAGCAGCGCCTGGAGCGCGCCGTCCAGGAGGCGGGCGATCTTGAGATGGAGTACCGGGAGATCGGCGTGCACATGGACCACCTGCGACAGGGGATGCAGGCCCGGCACGCCTGCGACCTGGACCAGGCGATGCCCGCCTTCCAGCGGCTCGAAGCGTCCGAGGTCGAGGCGCTGACCCAGGCGCTGGACAAGAACCGCCAGGTCGTGGAGAACTTCGGCGAGGTCAACCTCCTTGCCCTGAACGAGCATGCCGAACTCAAGGAGCGCCATGAATTCCTGGCCGCGCAGGCGGCCGACCTGCAGGCCTCTCTCGACACCCTCCAGGCGACGATCACCCGGATCAACCGGGTTTCCCGCCAGCGGTTCTCCGAGACGTTCACGACGGTCAACGAACGTTTCGAGGAGGTGTTCGGCAAGATCTTTCCCGGCGGCAAGGGCCGCCTCAGCCTGACCGACGAATCGGACCTGCTGGAAACGGGCGTCGACATTCACCTCCAGATTCCGGGAAAACGCACCCAGAACGTCACCCTGCTGTCCGGCGGCGAAAAGTCGCTGGCGGCGATCGCCCTCATCTTCGCCATCCTTCTGTACCGGCCCACGCCGTTTCTGGTCCTCGATGAGGTCGACGCGGCCCTGGACGACGCCAACATCGCGCTGTTCAACCGCCTCGTCCGGGAGATCGCGGAGCATTCGCAGGTGCTCATGATCACCCACAACAAGCGGACCATGGAGGTGGCGGAGAACCTCTACGGCGTCACCATGGCCAAGCAGGGCGTCTCGTCCCTCGTTTCCGTGAGCCTCCAGCAGTCCTGATCGACCCCCCGCTCCCCTTTACTTCCGCCGGCAAAACGATTATAAGTCCCGACAAGATCGGTTTCCCCCGTGCGGGGAACGGGAAGGCGCGGCGTGGATCGCCGACGCGGAGGTGTTTTCGGCATGGCAGGCGATATCTACAAGAAAGGAATCTTCGACCGGCTCAAGGACGGTCTGGCCAAGACCCGCAAGCTCCTGGTGACCGATGTCGACGACATCATCCTGGGCGAGAAGAAGATCGACCAGGACCTCTTCGACGAGCTGGAGGCGGCGCTGATCGGCGCCGATGTCGGGCCGGCCTTCACCTATGAACTCATCGAGACCATGAAGGAGCAGGTGAAGCGCCGGGAGCTCGAGAAGCCGGAGCGGCTGCGGCAGGTGCTCCGGGAGAGCATGCTGGCGATCCTCAAGAAGAACGAGGCGCCCATGAAGATTCCCGTGGGCGAGCTCTACACGATCATGGTCGTTGGCGTCAACGGGACCGGGAAGACCACGACCATCGGCAAGATGGCCGCCCGCTTCAAGAAGCGGGGCATGCCGGTCCTCCTTGTCGCGGCGGACACGTTCCGGGCGGCGGCGATCGAACAGCTCGAGGCCTGGAGCGAGCGGGTCGGGGTTCCCCTGCTGAAGCAGAAGATGAACGCCGATCCCGCGGCCGTCGCCTTCGACGCCCTGCACGCCGCGAAGGCGGGCAAGGCCGACGTCGTCATCATCGACACGGCGGGGCGCCTCCACACGAAGACGAACCTCATGGAGGAACTCAAGAAGGTCAAGCGGATCATGGCGCGGGAGCTTCCCGGCGCGCCGCACGAGGTCCTGCTCGTCATCGACGCGACGACCGGCCAGAACGCCATCAGCCAGGCGAAGATGTTCAACGAGGAGATCGGGGTGACGGGGATCGTCCTGACCAAGCTCGACGGGACGGCGAAGGGCGGGATCGTCATCCGCATCGCCCAGGAGCTGGGGATTCCCATCCGCTACATCGGCATCGGCGAGCGTCTCGACGACCTGAGGCGGTTCCGCAGCGAGGAGTTCGTGGATGCCCTGTTCGAGAGCAACGGCGCGCCATGAAGCTGCTGGAGTGCGTTCCCAATTTCAGCGAGGGCCGGGACGCCGGGACGATCGACCGGATTGCGGGGGCGGTCGCGGCCGTGGACGGCGTGAAGCTGGCCGATGTCCACCGGGACCCGGACCACCACCGCAGCGTCTTCACGTTTCTCGGGGCGCCGGAGGCCGTGGTGGCGGCGGCCCTCGCCGCGGCGGGCGTTGCGCTCGAACGGATCGACATGTGCCGGCATGACGGCGTCCATCCCTGCATCGGCGCTGTCGACGTCGTTCCCTTCGTTCCGCTGGGGGACACCCCGATGGCGGCGGCGGTGGGCGCGGCCCGCGAATTCGGCGGGCTTCTGGGCGAGCGGCACGCCGTGCCCGTTTATTTTTACGGGGAAGCGGCCGTGCACGCGTCCCGGCGGGAGCTTCCCGCCCTGAGGCGGGGCGGCTACAGGGGACTGCCGGACCGGCTGGCCGATCCGGACGGGCGGCCGGATGCCGGCCCGGCGGCGTATCGGGCGGCCTGCGGGGCGACGGCCGTGGGGGCCCGGGGCGTTCTC
>JALNWL010000097.1 GCA_023230905.1 Syntrophales bacterium | reverse complement strand
TGGAAAAGGTTCAGGACGTCCTGTCCGTCGGCCAGGAGATCGACGCCGTCCTCCTGAGGCTGGACTGGGCCAACGACCGCATCACCCTGAGCCTGAAATCGACCCTGCCCGATCCCTGGGAAACGGTGGAGAACACCTTCCCCGAGGGGTCGGTCCATACCGGCGTGATCGCCCGTCTGACCAAATTCGGGGCCTTCGTGACCCTGTCGCCGGGAATCGACGGCCTCATCCACATCTCCAAGATCGGCAGGGGGAAGCGGATCAACCACCCCAACGAGGTCCTCACCCAGGGCCAGACCATCGAGGTGCGGGTGGAGAAGGTGGAAACGGCCCAGAAGCGCATCTCGCTCACGCCGGCCGCCGATGCCGCGGCGCCGGGAGGAGAAGGCGACCGGAACGGCGATTACCAGCAATATGTTCCTAAATCAAAGGAATCATTCGGTTCCTTCGGAGACATGATGAAAGGGAAACTTCCCGAGCGCTCCCTCGGGAAGAAGGAGACGGACTGAGCGGGGTGGAAATAATGCTTGACATCTAGCGCGGCCGTGGTATGGTCGCGCCGATATAAAGTTATGAAGAGAGGCGTGAGGGTACTGGCCCTGTGACCGCCCGGCAACCTGATCCGTAAGGTGCCAAAGCCAGCCCGCAAGGGAACCATGAGGTCATAACGACAAAAGGAATGAACCTCTCCTTGTGAGAGGTTTTTTATTTCAAGCCAAGGAGCTTTACATGCAGATTTCATCGGAAAGCGTAAAAGTCGGACATCCGGACGTCGTGGCCGACGTGATCTCGGCCCAAGTGATCGGCCGCATCCTCGATCAGGAAAAGGCCCTCGGCCTGACCGTCGCGACGATGCCTCATTGCGGTCTCGAGGTGTTCCTCGGGAAAAACCTCTGCCTGATCGGCGGCGAGGTCCGCGCCCGGGTGAAGATCGACGTGGAGGCGTGCGTCCGCGAGGCGGTCCTGTCCCTGGGATACAACGACGAGGCCGTCGGCCTCGACGGCCGGACCATGCGGGTCATCAACGAGATCATCCCCCAGTCGCCGGACATCAACCAGGGCACCGCCCTCGAATTGAACAAGGACAAGGAGATCGGCGCCGGGGATCAGGGGATCATGTACGGCTTCGCTTGCAACGAAACCCCGGAGCTCCTCCCGCTGCCCTACGTCCTGTCCAGCCGCATGATGCGCACCTTCGAGACGTGCGGCGATCCCATCTTCGCCCCCGACGGCAAGGGGCAGGTGTCGGTGGAATACAACACCGAGGTGTGTGGTCCCCGGCGGCTGGCCAAGGTGCTGATGTCCAACGCGGTGGACTACCGCCAGATAAACGGGCTGAGCCGCGAGGCCATCAAGGCCCGGGCGAAGGAGATCGCCTTCGGGTGTCTCGCGGACTGGGTGGACAAGGACACGGTATTCCTCTTCAACCCGACCGGGGAGTGGCAGGCCGTCAACTCGTGCAGCGCCGCGGATTCCGGCGTGACCGGTCGCAAGCTCGTCGTCCAGTTCTACGGGGGCTATCCCGGGGCGCAGCTGGGCGGCGGCGCCGTCGTCAACAAGTCGCCGGAGAAGGTGGACTGCTCCGCCGCCTTCGGCGCCCGCTACGTAGCGAAGAACATCGTCGCCGCCGGGATCGCCGAGAAGTGCGCCGTTCAGCTCTCCTACGCGATCGGCATCGCGCGGCCCTTCTCCATCTACATCAACACCTTCAGCACCTGCGGCAGCGCGACGGACGAGCGCCTGGCCCAGGTCGTCGAGGAGCTGTTCGACCTCAGGCCCCAGGGGCTGATCGAGCGCTTCGACCTCCTGAACGGCGACCTCTACCGGCGGATACCCAAGACCCTGTTCATGGACGACTATCCCTGGGAGAAGACGGACATGGCGGATAAACTGATGAAGGCGCTGGCCTGAGGAAACGCAGACCCTGGCACGAAACCCGGGCCGCGGGAAGCCCCCTTTCCCCCGGCCCGGGCGTTGTTTGGCCCTTCCCGCCCCCTGCCGCCCGTCAAAACCCGAACGGATTGAACCATGCCCCGGCCGCCGCAAAAAGACACGGCGCGGGCGCAGCCCCGGCCCCGGCTGGAATCGAAAAAAAATGACTTTTCGACGGGACCCGGGTTATGGAAGGGCCGTAGACGCGAGACCCCAGATTCTCTTTTGGAATCGGACCCCCGTATGGATGAAGACCTCATCAAGGCCTACCGGTTGTTTCTCAAGGACAGCATCCGCAAGGTCATCGATTTTTCGCGGACGGACCAGAACCGAGGCGTTGCGCCGCCGCCCGTCCAGAAGCCCTGCCCAACGGACGCCGAACGGATCGACCTGACCCCTTGCGATCGGTTCGGGGCCCTGGGGAGGATCGACCTCGAAACGGCGATTCGAAACCGGGAAAGCCGCCGCTCGTATCGCCGGGAACCCCTCGCCCGTGAGGAATTGTCGTTTCTCCTGTGGGCCACCCAGGGCGTCCGGCAGCCGCCGTTCGCCGGGCATGCCCTGCGAACGGTCCCTTCCGCCGGATGCCGCCACGCCTTCGAAACGTATCTGTGTGTCCTGAACGTCCGGGGGCTCGCCCCGGGGATCTACCGCTATCTGCCCATGGAGCACCGCCTTCTGCTTGAATTCTCCGAGGAGCGTCTGGACGAGAAAATCCGTCGCGCCGCTCTCGGCCAGCACCATCCGGGCAGCGCGGCCGTGACGTTCATCTGGACGGCGCTTCCCTACCGCATGGAATGGCGTTACGGACTGGCGGCGCACAAGGTCATCGCCCTCGACGCCGGCCACGTTTGCCAAAATCTCTACCTGGCCTGCGAGGCCATCGGGGCGGGGGCCTGCGCGATCGCCGCCTACGATCAGGAAGCGATGGACGCCCTGCTAAAAATCGACGGGCAGGACGAATTCACGATTTATCTTGCCTCGGTCGGTAAAAAGCTCTAATCATCCGGCGGCGGGCAGGCGGAAGCCCAACGCCGGGGCGGAGGCTTGCCGGTACGACGGCGGTCGGAAGGGAAAGGACACGTCTCATGCTTTTTTCCGAACGGGTTTTTTGCGGTCAGTTGACGTTGGGAGAGGTCGGACGCCGGGTGCTTCTGGCGGGCTGGGTGGACGCCTTCCGGGATCACGGCGGTCTGCTGTTTATCCATCTGCGCGACCGCAGCGGGATCGTACAGATCGTATTCAGCCCTGAAATAGCGGCAGCCGATGTCTGCCGGCGGGCCGCCGGGCTGCGCGCCGAATATTGCATCGCGGTTCGCGGCGAAGTCAAACAGCGCCGTGAGGGAACGGAAAACCCCCATATCGAAACGGGATCGATGGAAGTGCTGGTCACCGAACTGGAGGTGCTGTCCGAATCGGATGCGCTGCCCTTTGCCGTTTCCGACAAGGCCATGGTCGCGGGCGCCCCGTCCGCGGGCACGGACACGGTGGCCGAGGACTTGAGGCTCCAGTACCGGTATCTGGACATCCGCCGGACGTCCATGCGGGACAATCTGATCGCCCGGCACCGCATTTTTCAATGCGTCCGAGACTTTCTCGATTCGCGGGGCTTTGTCGAAATCGAAACGCCGGTACTGACGATGAGCACGCCCGAAGGGGCCCGGGATTACCTGGTCCCCAGCCGCGTTCATCCGGAGAATTTCTACGCCTTGCCCCAATCCCCGCAACTCTTCAAACAGCTGCTCATGATCGGCGGTATGGAACGTTACTTTCAACTGGCGCGCTGCTTCCGCGACGAAGATCTGCGCCCCAACCGGCAACCGGAATTTACCCAGCTCGACATCGAGGCCTCGTTCATCGATGAAGAATTCCTTTATGAGCTGATCGAGGAGCTGACCGTTCGGATGTTCGCCGTCGGCGGCATCACGCTGCCCCGGCCCTTCGCCCGCATGACCCATGCGGAGGCGATGGACACGACCGGCTCCGACCGCCCCGATCTCCGCTTCGGGCTGCGTTTCGTCGATGTCACATCGGTGTTCGCCCAGACCCGCTATTCGATCTTCCGCCAGATTCTCGAGCGCGGCGGCTGCATCAAGGGCATCAACATCCAGGGTCAGTCCGGCCAGCTGAGCAAGAATGTCCTGCAGAACGAATACGCCAAGGAAATCGTGCCGTCGTTCGGCGCGAAGGGGATGACCTGGATGCGCGTCGAAGACGGGAAATTCGAATCGAACATCGTCCAGTTCTTCAGCGAGTTGGAGCTGGAGGCGCTGCGTGGAAAATTCTCCGCAGCCGACGGGGACGTTCTGATCCTGATCGCCGATCCTTCCCATGCGACGGTCACATCGGCACTCGGCCAACTGCGCCTGCATCTGGCGAATCGTCTCGGCCTGATTCCGTCGAACAGCTTTTGTCCGGTCTGGATCACGGAGTTTCCGCTGTTCGAGGCGACCGATGAAGGCGGCGTCACCTCCAGCCACCATCCGTTCACCGCGCCGGACCGGGCCGATTTCGATCCAAAAAACATCGAAGAGCTTCTGTCGCTGCGATCCCGGGCCTACGATCTGGTCATCAACGGCGAGGAACTCGGCGGCGGCAGCATCCGCATCAATGACCGCGATCTGCAACGCAGGATATTCGCCGCATTGGGATTGACCGAAGCGGAAACGAAGGAGAAGTTCGGCTTTTTCCTGCGGGCGTTCGATTTCGGCGCGCCGCCGCACGGGGGGCTCGCACTGGGCATGGACCGGGCCGTTTCGATGATTCTCAAGACCCCGTCGATCCGCGAGGTGATCGCATTCCCCAAAAACCGCGGCGCCGCCTGCCCCCTGACCGGCGCGCCCTCCCCGGTGAAGCGGGAGCAGCTTGCCGAACTGGGGCTGCTGAATCTGGGCAGCCAGGACGTCCTGCCCGGCACCGCGGAAAATGAAAACCGGATCGACCGCCTATCCTGGGTGTCGCGCATCGGTCTGTCCGCGGACGAACGCCCCGGGATGGAAGACGTCCTGGCACAGGCGGACGCCTTGGCCTTGCTGGCGGCCCAGAACGCGGGCGAAGGAGAGGCGCTCTACACCGTGGCCCCGGTCGCCAACCGTACGCGCCCGGGAATTCAGGAAAAATGTTCGCCGCTCGCCGAGACGGGCCAGCTGCTCAGCCGTGCGCCCGCGGTCAAAGGCCGTTTCTTCAAGGTTGCCAGTATCCTGGAATAAAGGGAGACCTCCGCATGGATTCAATCTTTTTCTACCGCCCTCCCGAGGCCGCCGTCCCCGCAGACGGACCGCTCAAGGGGATGAACATCGCGATCCAGCCCAATGTCTCGGCGGCAGGCTGGCCGACGGACGCCGGCTCCAACGCCCTCGCCCGTTTTGTGGCCCTGGAAGACGCCACCGTTGTCGAGCGGTTGCGTCAGGCCGGGGCTTCAATCTGCGGCTCGACCCGCATGAGCGAATTCGGATTCGGTCTCGACGGCAGCCGGGCCGGAGAGGCGATCAAACGGAACGCCGCCCATGCGGAGCTGGTTCTGGACCTGATGGGCGAGAGTCGTCTGGCCGCCTCGGCGGGCGACGTATGCGGTTTCAAGCCCAGTTACGGCCTGGTGTCGCGCTTCGGTCTCATCGGTCTGATTCCATCGATGGAGTGCTACGGGATTCTTTCCGACAGCCTGAAAAATATCCGCGAGATTCTGAAGGCCATCGCCGGGCCGGACGAGCGGGATTTCTCCCTCCCCGATGAAACGACCCCGGATTTTTCCCCGCAGAACATCGACAGGGGAAAAACAACCGTGGGGATCATCAAAGAGGCGCCGGGCAGCTTGCCTGCCCGGCAGGAATCTCTTTACCGTGCCGCAATCGAAACGCTCGGGGATGCGGGTTTGACCGTCAAGGAGCTGTCCCTGCCCGATTTCCCGCTTTTTTTGCCGGTCCATAAAATCGTGGGCGCCGTGGAAGCGTCCTCCTGCACCGGACGGTACGATTCGGTCCGCTACGGCGTGCGCGTGCCGGGCGCCAAAAACTGGAACGAGATGTATCTCTCCTCGCGCGGTGCGGCCTTCGGCCCGCTGTTGAAAAGCTATCTGTTTCAGGGGACGTTTTTTCAGTTCGAGCGCTACGACGCGTATGAAGACGCCTGCCGTATCCGCGCGCGGCTCGTGGCCGGCATGCGGCGGCTCGCGGCGCAGGCGGACTTCTGGGCCATCCCGGTGGAAAGAGGCGGCCCGGACGCCCCGGCGTCGCTGGCCGATACGTATGCGCAATTCGCGCTCACGGCCTATGCCAATGTCGCCGGCCTGCCGGCGCTTTACCTGCCGCCGGCGCAAGGCCGACCTCACCCGGGCGTGCAGCTGTCGGGTCCGAGGCTCAGCGACGCGCGGCTGCTCGCGCTGGGCGAGCACCTTCTAAACGCGCGCCGGGGAGGGAATGCATGATGGAATTTGAAGCGGTCATCGGATTGGAAATCCATGTGGAGCTCAACTGCGCGACCAAGATGTTTTGCGATTGTTCCAACCGCCCGGGCGACAAACCCAACATGAACATCTGTCCGACCTGCCTGTGGTTTCCGGGCGCCCTTCCCCGGCTGAGCCGGGAGGCGCTCGAAAAGGCCGCGCTCCTGTGTCTGGGGCTGGGGGCGGAACTTCAGCCCAGAAGCGCCTTCGACCAGAAGGTTTACTACTACCCCGACCTTCCGAAAGGCTATCAACTGTCGCAGGCGCACCTTCCCCTGGCGCGTGGCGGCGCCATCGACATCTCGGATGAAAACGGCCGGCCCAGGAAACTGCGCATCCACCACATCCACATGGAGGAGGACGTCGCCAAGCTGGTGCATGAAATGGAGGGTCGCCTGCCGATCAGCCTGGTGGATTTCAACCGTGCCGGCGCGCCGCTCGTGGAAATCGTGACCGAACCGGATTTCCGCACGCCCTCCGAGGCGATGGAATTTCTCAAGGCGCTGCGGACCCAGGTGCGTTACGTGGGGTCGTCCGAATGCAGCATGGAAAACGGTACGATGCGCGTCGATGCCAACATTTCCGTGCGCCCGAAAGGCACCGGCCAGATGAATACGAAGGTGGAAGTCAAGAACATGAATTCCATCCGTCACGTGGGTGATGCCGTCGCCTATGAAATCAACCGTCAGAGCGCGGACGTGCAGGCAGGCAAAGTGGTGACCCTGCATACCCGCCTCTGGGACCCGGACAAGAAAGTCACGCTGGCCATGCGCGGGAAATTCGAAGGGCCCTGCATTCCCGACCCCGTCGTGCCGGTCATTGAACTGGCGCCTGAGTGGATTGAACGGATGCGCACGCGTCTTCCGGAAATGCCGGCCGCCCGGGCCGAGCGCTTTGTCTCGCAGCACGGACTGTCCGGCGAGGAAGCCGTCTTCCTGAGCGCCGATCCGGAGGTGGCCGGTTATTTTGAGGCGCTGATCGGGCAGGGGGTCTCGCCGCGCACGGCGATGCACTGGCTCGTCACGCAACTGATCCCGGCCGTCAAGGACCGGGGGCAGGAGTTGAGCGGATCGGCCGTGCCCCCCGCGCGCTTCGCCGCCCTCCTGAACATGCTGGCGCGGGACGAAATCAACGCCCATGCGGCGCGTGAGGTCCTGGGGCAGTTGTTCGACAGCGACAAAGCCCCGGAGGCGATCGTCAGCGCCCTCGGATTCAGGCAGGTTTCCGACCCCGATGCCCTCGATGCGCTGATCGACAAGGTGTTGGCTGAGCAACCGGCGGCGGTCGCCGACGTTCGGGCCGGACAGGGAAAGGCCCTGGGCTTTCTGATCGGCCAGGTGATGCAGGCCTCCGGTGGAAAGGCCAATCCGAAGGTCCTCCGGGATTTGCTGGCCAAGAAGGTAAGCGCAGCCTCGTAGACGGGGGGGGGCGCGGGGGCTCCCCTAACGAACCGGGGCGCCCGTCTTCGGATCGCGGTCGAATCCGATCAGCGTCAGGCCTTCCGGTGTATCCGTCGCCAGGAGCATGCCGCGGGATTCGACGCCCATCAGTTTGGTGGGTTTCAGGTTGGCCACGACGACGATCTTCTTCCCGACCAGGGTCTCCGGGGGGTAATCCTTCGCGATGCCGGCCACGATCTGTCGCTCCTCGCCGAGATCGATCTTCAGGCGGACGAGCTTGTTCGACTTCGGGACGGCCTCGGCTTCCAGGATCGTGGCCACCCGCAGATCGACGCGTGCAAAATCCTCATAGGCGATCTCCGGCTTGACCGGGACCATCTCCTCCTTCGGTTCGGACATCGGTGCGGCCTCCTTCCTGAATTCAACCCTGGGGAACAGAGCCTCTCCCCGCGTAAGCCGGCTGCCGGCCGGCAGGCCGCCCCAGCTTCGGATCGAATCGAAATCCTGCGTCCCGCCTTCGATGCCGAGCTGGGAGAGGATCTTCTCCGCCGTGGACGGCATGAAGGGGGCGATCAGGACGGCAATCACGCGCAAGGCCTCCAGGACGCTGTACAGCACCGCCTCCAGCCGCCCCCGCCGTTCCGGCTCCTTGACCAGCGTCCAAGGCTCGTTCTCCACGATGTACTTGTTCGCGACATTGATGAACTCCCAGATGACCATCAGGGCCTTGTGCAGACCCAGCTCGGCAAAGTCCGCCTCCACCTCGGCGAGGATCCGCCGGGCGGTTTCCGGAAGGGGCGACGCCTCCGCCTCTGCCTCCGTCACGGCCGGCGCCTGGCCGGACAGGAATTTCGCCGCCATCGTCAGTGTACGGCTGACGAGGTTGCCTAGGTCGTTGGCGAGATCGGCGTTGATCCGCTGGACAAAAGCCTCCTCGCTGAAATTCGAGTCGAGACCGAAGACCATGTCCCGGAGCAGGAAGTAGCGGAACGGATCGAGCCCGTATTTGTCCTTCAGATCCAGCGGCTTGACGACGTTGCCCAGGCTTTTGGACATCTTGCTCGCGTCCACGTTCCAGTAGCCGTGGACGTTCAGATTCCGGTAGGGTTCGATCCCGGCCGCCTTGAGCATCGTCGGCCAGTAGATCCCGTGGGGCTTCAGGATGTCCTTGGCGATCAGGTGCTGGGCGACGGGCCAGAACTCGTCGAAACGCGCCCCGTCGGGATAGCCCAACGCCGTCACGTAGTTGATCAGGGCGTCGAACCAGACGTAGGTGACGTAGTCGGCGTCGAAAGGCAGGGTTATGCCCCACGTCAGGCGCGACTTGGGGCGGGAGATGCACAGGTCCTCCAGGGGTTCGCGGAGGAAGGCCAGGGCCTCGTTGCGGTAGCGCTC
>JALNWL010000096.1 GCA_023230905.1 Syntrophales bacterium | reverse complement strand
CTCGGCGTCGAGGTTATCCCAGGCGCGGGCGTGGACATCGATCCATTCCTCGCTGACCTGTTCCAGGACCTTTTGGATGTCCGGGGGCAGAGACTGCCACTTCTTCAGGTTCATCGCCACGAACATCGCCGTCGTGTAACCGATGGCGGTCGATTCCGTGGTGCTCTTGACCACCTCGGCCTGTTTCCATCCCTTGAGGGTTTCGATCGGGGCGAACGTCCCGTGCACGATGCCCTTCTGGAGGGCCTCGTACGTTCCGCCCTGGGGCATGGCCACGGGAACGGCCCCCAGGGCTGTGACGACCTTGGCGCTCAATCCGGTGGAGCGGATTTTCTTCCCCTTCAGTTCCTCCAGCGTCCTGATGGGCTTCACGGCGTGAAGTAGACCGGGACCGTGAGCGTGGATGTAAAGGAGTTTGACGCCGCTGAGCTCACGGGGCTGCCAGCGTCGATAGAAAGCGTTGGCGACGAACGTGGCAGCCTGTCCACTGGGATAGCCCAGGGGGAGGTCCAGAGCCTCCATGACGGGGAACCTGCCACGCGTGTAGGCGAAACAGGACATGCCCAGGTCCGAGATCCCGTTCAGGACGCCGTCGAAGCACTGATCGGCCTGGGTCAGGGTGCCGCCGTAGAATAGGTTGATCTTGACGCGTCCCTGGGTGCGTTTTTCGATTTCCTTGGCCCAGGCATCGGCCGCCTTGGCCTGCCCGTGTGTGGACGGAAAGAAGATGCTGTAGGTCAGGGTGATCTCGGCGGCCCGACAGTCGATGGCCGTGACGTTCACCATCCACAGGAGGACCGCGGAGACAATCAGCAGCAACGTGCAACATTTTCTTTTCATGGCGAGGCTCCTTTGACGAAGGGTTTGGGTTTCGGGAAAATTATGCAAAAACCGTCAACCGGGACAACTCGGGTAAGCCGCCCGGTTCAACCAGAACTGTTTAAACACGAAGTCGGGGAATGGGGATCGGATCGCCTGCTGGACCGCACGGAAGGCGGACAGCAGGCATCAATACGTATAGATTGGCCGACAGATCAAGGCGCTTGGTGCATGGTTGGGGGTACGTTTCATCCGGGATGAAGTCCTCTCCGCTACGGAGTCCATTCGGCACGATGTCGGCCTTTATGAAATTTCACCGGGACTGTCAAGCGATTTATTTCTGGTTTCCATCTTTGAGCTTTTCCAGCTCTTCCCGGTATAATTCCGCCCGGGCTTTGGCGAGTTCGATTTCTTCCCTGGCTTGGTCGAGCTTCTCCTCGTGACGGCGCTTCTCCTCGCGGATCTTGTCCTGGAGGTCGTCAAATCCGACGTAGACGGCCAGAATCCCTCCCAGGAGAAGGGCGATGGGGAGACCGCCCTTGAGCAGGATGAAAAACGCCTCATGCCATCCGATCAGACCGACCAGCCCGAGAACGACCGCGACGGCGCCGCCCAACATCAAAGAATTCAATGGCATTTTCCTCCTCCTTCCATGGCGGGTCCATTGCGTGGCGGATCGCCGGCCACCGGCATGACACGGGTGCTTCCCGATCCGCGCGACGTTCGAACTGAACCCCGCATACAGCCCCTCTGCCGTTGCCGACTATCATAAAATGGGTTGGTCTGCAAGATGAATTCATTCCGGCTGTCGCCGCGGTGATCTATGTTTTCCACCGGTCGGCGTCGTGCGATCGGGAAAATAATCCTTGATAAATTTCACCCCTTCCATTAGCATCGTTCGCACTGCCGCCGGGCGGGAGGCATCGGCCGGGGCCGCTGAAAACCTTTCCGGCGCCGGCTTACCCGTAAGATAGATTTTCAAGGGGCGCCGAAACTCATCGTCGGGATAGGAACGTGTGCAATGACAGAGCCGGATTTTGACAAGGGCGACGGCCTGATACCGGTCATCGTTCAGGAAAGCGAAACGGGGGAAGTACTCATGCTGGCCTATATGAATGCCGAGGCCTGGCGGGAAACCCTCCGAACGGGGAAGGCCACCTACTGGAGCCGCTCCCGCAAGACCCTCTGGGTGAAAGGGGAGTCTTCCGGTCACGTTCAGTGGGTGAAGGAAATTCGGATCGACTGCGACCGGGACACCCTGCTTCTCAGGGTCCGCCAGGTCGGAGACGCGGCCTGCCATACGGGATACCGGTCCTGTTTCTACCGGAAACTCTCTCCGGGTTCGGAAGCGGTCGTGGGAGAGCGGGTTTTCGACCCTGAAACGGTGTACAACAAAGGCTGAAGGCGATAGAGCGCATCGGGCGCCGCCCGGTTGATGGAGGAACCGGTTCGGCGTCGTCCGACCCGGCCCGGGCAGAGAGAATCTGGAAAGGGAAAAACGCATGGCCCCCAAGAAGAAAACGCAGGCCGCGCCGGTGTGCGGAACCCCGGGACGCAGGCTCAAAATCGGAATTCCCAAAGGCAGCCTCGAAAACAGCACGATCGACCTGTTCAAGCGGGCCGGTTGGCGGATCACCTATGACAGCCGGAGCTATTTCCCCGACATCGACGACGAAGAGCTCTTCAGCACCCTTGTGCGGGCGCAGGAGATGTCCCGTTACGTCGAGGACGGAACGCTGGACCTGGGACTGACGGGCCGGGACTGGATCTTGGAGAACGAATCCCGCGTCGTCGTTGTCCAGGACCTCGTTTACTCCAAGGCCTCCATGCGTCCCGCGCGCTGGGTGCTCGTCGTCCGGGAGGATTCGCCGATCCGGTCGCTGGCCGATCTGGAGGGAAAGCGCATCTCGACGGAGCTGGTCAACTTCACGAAGAAGTATTTCAGGAAACAAAAGATCAACGTGCAGGTGGAGTTTTCCTGGGGGGCGACGGAAGCCAAAGTGGTCGAGGGATTGGTGGACGCCATCGTGGAGGTGACGGAAACCGGCAGCACCATCCGGGCCAACAAGCTCCGGATCGTTCAAGAACTCCTGAAAACCAATACCCAGTTGATCGCGAATGCCGAGGCCTGGAAGGACCCCTGGAAAAAGCAGAAGATCGAGCAGATCCGGACCCTCCTCATGGGATCGCTGCAGGCCATGAACAAGGTAGGGATCAAGCTGAACGTCGCCCGTAAAAACCTGGGGCGGGTCATGCTCCTGTTGCCTTCCCTCAAGGCGCCGACCGTCTCCAGCCTCTATTCCGAAGATTGGTTTGCCGTGGAGACGATCGTCGATATGGCGATTGTGCGGGAGCTCATCCCGCTCCTGAAGGAGGCGGGAGCGGAGGGCATCATCGAATATCCCCTGTATAAAGTCATTTGAGGTGGCCATGAAAAGAAAGGCCCGGATACACAGAAAGACGAGCGAGACGGACATCGCCATCACCATCGTGATCGAGGGAACGGGTGTGGCCCGAGTGAATACGACGATTCCCTTCCTCGACCATATGCTGGCCCTGTTCGCCAAGCACGGCCGCTTCGACCTGGACGTTCAGGCCTCGGGCGATACGGAGGTCGACGACCATCACCTGGTGGAGGATGTGGGCATCTGTCTGGGGAACGCGCTGAAGGAGGCCTTGGGGGGGAAATGGGGCATCAACCGTTACGGAAACGCCCTGACGCCGATGGATGAAACCCTCTGCAGCGTGGCCCTCGATCTGTCCGGGCGGCCCTATCTGGTGTACCATGTCAAGTTCGGAAACCGGAAAATAAAGCAGTTCGATGCGGCACTCCTGCATGAATTCTTCAAGGCCCTGACCGACCGGAGTGGAATGACATTGCATATCAATCTTGTCTATGGTAAAAATACCCACCATATCGCGGAGGGAACCTTCAAGGCCTTCGCCCGGGCCCTGATGGAGGCCGTCGCGATTCCGGAAGGTCGGACGGACCTTCCTTCGACCAAAGGACTCCTGTAAGGCGCTTCCCGCCGGGGGGAGACGCCGCCGGGCCGGCAGCCGGCATCGTTCATGAAGACCTGCGTGACACCGCTTGGAAAGGCCTGCCTTCTTATGGCCATCGTCGTTGCCCTGTGGGGTACGGCGGCCTGCGCTTCCCGACCCGGGGTTGCCGCCGGCGTTCCGCTCAAGGAGACGGCTGTCCTGAAGCGGATTGCCGTTCTGCCCTTTGCGGAAATCGCCCCCGATGAAACCTCCGGACGCTCGGGACGGTGTCCCGTGTGCGGTGCCCTGTTCAGCGGGGAAGCGATGCCGGAAGGGGCTGCAGGCGTCGTTGAGAGCGCTTTTCTCCGGCGGATCGAGGCGGGGGGCAAATTCGATCTTGTTCCGTCCGACCGGACCCAGGCCGTGTACCGGCGCCTTGAGGCGGCGGCCCTGAAACAGACGACCCTGCAGATCCTGCGGGCGGTGGGACGGGATCTGGCGGTGGAGGGCATTGTGGCCGGCTACGTCTACCGGCTTCGGGAGCGGAAAGGGTATCCCTATGCCGCGGAACGTCCGGCATCGGTAGCATTCGAGATCCACCTGATCCGCGTCAGCGACGGCGCTTCCGTCTGGCGGGGTATTTACGACCACACCCAGGCCTCCCTGATGGAGAATATCCTCCATGCCGCTTCTTTCTACCGGGAGAAGGGGCGGTGGGTATCGGCGGCGGAACTGACGGACGAGGGGATGGAGGGGGTTCTCCAAAACTTTCCCGGACTGAATTAGGCGGACGCTTCGTTCCCGTTATCGTCTTCGGAATTTCTGTTGGCAGGAAATTCCGAATTTTTTTCATGGAGCACGATCGTGATCCTCATCCCGGCCATTGATCTCAAAGACGGCCAGTGCGTGCGTCTCCGCCAGGGAGACTTCTCGCGCGTAACCGTATATGGGGAAGATCCCGCGGCCATGGCGACCCACTGGTGTCACCAGGGCGCGACCCGGATCCACGTTGTCGATCTGGATGGTTCCCGTGCCGGAGAACCCCGGAATCGCAGGGCCGTGCAGGACATCGTCAGAACGGTACCCATCCCCGTGGAAGTCGGGGGAGGAATCCGGACGCTCGACACGATCGCCGACTATCTCGATCTGGGGGTCCGGTGGGTGATTCTCGGGACGGCGGCGATGAAGAACGCCGCCCTCTTGGAGGAGGCGTGCCGGCGCTGGCCGGGGCGCATCATTCTCGGTCTGGACGCCGTCGACGGACGCGTGGCCGTCGAGGCCTGGACGGAGAGCACGGCGGAAACGGCGATCGAACTGGCCCGGCGCTACGAGGGCCTTGCGCTCGCGGCCGTCGTTTATACCGACATCCATCGGGACGGGATGGAAGTGGGGGTTAATGTCCCGGCGACGAAACTCCTGGCCGAATCGCTCCGCCTGCCCGTGATCGCTTCGGGCGGTGTGGCGGGAATCGCGGATATCGAGAAACTGCTGGAAATCGAAAATGCCGGCGTCATGGGCGTGATTATCGGAAAGGCCCTGTACACCGGCGCCATATCCCTGCCGGAGGCACTCCGTTTGCGGGAGGGAAGTACGCCGGCGGCATCGCACGGAGGTTGATGTCATGGAGGATTGCGTTTTCTGCAAAATCATCAGCGGGACCATTCCCGCCGGCAAGGTTTACGAGGACGAGCATGTGCTGGCCTTCGACGACATCCATCCCATGTCCCCGATCCACGTTGTCCTGATCCCCAAACGGCACGTCCCGACCCTGCTCGATCTGGCGCCGTCGGAGGACGATCTGCCCCGTCATCTGATCCAGGGCGTGCAGGCGGTGGCCAGGATCAAGGGCCTGGATCGGAACGGATTCCGGATGGTGATCAATTGCATGGAAGACGGGGGGCAGGTCGTTTTTCACCTCCACTGCCACATCCTGGGGGGGCAGCGCCTGAAGGACGATCTGGCCTGAAGGGCTCGCCGCTATTGACAACCGATCGAGGTGTACTAACTTAACCCTATGCCGGAAGGATGATCCCTCATGAATTTTCGTGAAAAGATGACCGAGGACATGGTTCAGGCCGCAAAGCACCGGGAAAAGATACGGCTCTCTACCCTGCGGCTGATCAAGACGGCCCTGCACAACCGGGAAATCGATCTCAAGCGTGAAATGAATGAGGCCGAATTTCTCCAGATGCTCGCCTCCATGGTCAAGCAGCGCAGGGACTCCATCGAGCAGTTCGGCAAGGGAGGGCGGGCCGATCTGGTTGCCCAAGAGGAAGAGGAACTCCGGATCATCCAGGAGTTCATGCCCCGCCCCTTGTCGGACGAAGAGATTGAACGGGAGATCGACCTGGCCATCGACGAAGCCGGAGCGGCCGGTCCGAAGGATCTGGGAAAGGTCATGAAAATCCTCATGCCGAAACTCGCCGGGAAAGCCGATGGCAAGACCGTGGGAGAGAAGGTCAAGGCAAAACTGACCGGGGCGTAGGAGAGGCGGACGGATCTTGAAGGGATCGATACCCGCGGACAAGATATCCGAGATCCGGGATCGCACGGACCTCGTGGCTCTTGTGTCGGAATATGTCACGTTGAAGAAGGCGGGACGCAATTACCTGGGGCTGTGCCCGTTCCATCAGGAAAAGACGCCGTCCTTCACCGTCAGCCCGGAAAAGCAGATGTTTTACTGTTTCGGCTGCGGGGAGGGGGGCAACGGCTTCGACTTCCTGATGAAGGCGAGCCACATGACGTTTCCGGAGGCGGTGCGCCATCTTGCGGCAAAAACGGGCGTCGTCATTCCCGAACCGGTCCGATCGGCCAAGGAGAAAGCGCAGGACGGCCTTAGAGAGCAGGCGGTCCGGGTCAACGGCCTGGCCGCAACTCATTTCGCACGAAACCTACACGGGGCCGCGGGGCGTGTCGCCCGGGCCTATCTCGAAAACAGGGGAATCAGCGAGGAGACGATCCAGGTGTTTCGTCTGGGCTATGCGCCCGACGCTTGGCGTTCGCTGCGGGATTACCTCGCCCGGTCGGGCGCGCCCGTGGACCTGGCGGAGAAACTCGGCCTGATCATCCCGGGGAAGGACGGTGGCTTCTACGACCGTTTCCGTGCCCGTCTGATCTTTCCTATCGAGGACGCCGCCGGGCGGGTGGTTGCCTTCGGCGGCAGGATCATCGGCGAGGGGGAGCCCAAGTACCTCAATTCTCCGGAATCGATCCTTTTCAGCAAAGGTCGGCAGCTCTACGGGCTCAATCGGGCGCGGGAAGAGATGCGTCGACAGGATTGCGTGATCCTGGTCGAGGGCTATTTCGATCTGATTGCGCTTTATCAGGCCGGGATTCGGAATGGGGTCGCCACCCTGGGTACGGCGTTGACCCGTGATCACGTGGACCTTCTCAGGCGGTATACCCGGAATGTCGCGGCCGTGTTCGACCCGGACGAGGCTGGACGAAAGGCGCTGGCCCGGAGCCTTGAAGTCTTTCTGGCTGGCGGGATGCAGGCCCGGGCGGTGATTCTTCCCGGCGGCCGGGACCCGGATGAGTTTGTGCGGGCGTCGGGTCCGGAGGCCTTTCTCGAGGTCATCGCACACGCCCCGTCGGCCGTCGATTATTATATCGATCGGATGATCGGGTCACAGCGCTCTTTCGAGGAGAAGCAGGCGGCGATTCAGGCGGCCGTTCCGTTCATGGCCCGGATCGCGGATCCGGTCAGCCGCGAGCTGTTCATCCGGCGCGTGGCGGAGCGGGTAGGGATCGGCGAGGGCCTGCTGAAAAAGGAAGTTTCGCGTGGGGTCCCGTCTTCCCGGGCGGAGGTTCCCGTCTCGGCGGCAAGTAGGAAACCGGCCCCCCTCGACCCCCTGGAATGGAGCCTGTTGCAACTGATGCTCGAACACCCGGAGACGATTCCGGAAATTTCCCGAAGCGGCATTCTGGACTGTTTCCTGCATGAGGATTTGAAACGCTTCGGCGCGTATCTCGTGAAGCAGGGGTGTGAAGGGCACGGGCAGACGC
Source organism: Syntrophales bacterium (assembly GCA_023230905.1). Classification (GTDB taxonomy): domain Bacteria; phylum Desulfobacterota; class Syntrophia; order Syntrophales; family UBA2251; genus UBA2251. Next base: position 1,367 of record JALNWL010000096.1, on the reverse strand, counting down.
CCTCCATTCAGGACCTTCTGGCCGCATGGCCCGAAGACCCGATCCGGGAGCGGGTGCAGAGACTCTCCGTGACCGCGAGCCCCTACGATCCCGGCATGGTGGACAAGATTCGGGTCGATACCATCCACCGGATCCGGCGGCGGTGGTTCCGGGGGAAGCATCGGCTGTTGGCCGAAGCCCTCCGCGACGCCCAGGACAGAGGGGATCAGGCGGGCAGCGAGGAACTCCTGCGCCGGAAGGAAAGCCTCCTTAGGGAGGAGCAGGGCGTCGATATCAATCGCAGTAAAGGATGAGGGGAGATCACCATGGCGAAAGAGATCCAATCGGATGAATTCAAAAAACTGATGACCTTGGGCGAGGAGAAGGGGTTCTTGACCTATGACGATGTCAATGACCTTCTGCCATCGGATGTGATCTCATCGGACCAGATCGACGATATCATCATTCTGTTCGGAGAGAAGAACATCGATATCATCGATACCGACAAGGGGGATAAGATCGTCGTTAAGAAAAGCCCGGGCGAACTCGTTGAACACAAGGAGGAAGAGGATGTTCTAGGCGTGATTTCGGCCGGAAAGACCGGGGACCCGGTCAAGATGTACCTGCGCGAAATGGGACTCGTTTCCCTGCTCAGCCGCGAAGGGGAGGTCGAGATCGCCAAGAAGATCGAGGAAGGCAACAAGGAGATCATGGACGCCATTTTCGGGATGGCGGTTTCCGTGAAGGATGTGATCGATATCGGTGCCAAGATCCGGGCGGAGGAACTGCGGATCAAGAACGTAGTGGAGAACCTCGAAGATGAAGACGGATTCGTGGAAGAGGACCTGCATCGTGAACGGGTGCTCAAGCTGATCGAGAAGGTCGCGATGCTGGACCGGAAAAATGACGTCATGCGCCAGAAACTTCGGGCGAAGGGGCTGGCCGAAAAGGAAAAGGCGCTGTTTCACGAAGAGCTGGCCAAGAATACGAAGGGGATCGTCAAGTATTGTCGAAAGGTGCGTTTCAGCAAGCGTCAGATCGATCGGATGGTGTTCCGCTTGAAGAGCTACCTCCTGGAGATCGAAGAGGCGGAGCGCGAAATTCAGAAGGCCAAGGACCTCACGGGCCTCAACATCAAGGAGATGGAGCGTCTCTGGGTGCGCCTGAGGAAATCCCCCCAAGAGGCCAAATTGGCCGCCCGCGAACGGCGCGTCTCCCTCGAAAGACTGAAGGCGACGGAGCCCCGCGTCCTTGAGGCGCAGCGGCAGATCCGTAGGATTTTACTGGAAACGGGCCTTCCCCTGGCCGCACTGAAGAGGGCGGTGCTGTCGATCGAGAAGGGGGAATGGAAAGCCGAAATCGCCAAGCGGAAGCTGGTCGAAGCGAAT
>JALNWL010000095.1 GCA_023230905.1 Syntrophales bacterium | reverse complement strand
TCTCGTTCGGCAAGACCTTTAACAAGAAACGTCCGATCTATGGGGAAATGAAGAAGCGCTTCCACAAAGAGATCATCCGCACAATCGACACGGAAGACCCCGCTTTCATCGAACCGCTGGCCCTCATGCTGTAAACGGACAATGGGCGGCGCGGGAGGATCTTGAGTTTCTCCCCGCCGCCCGCAACCGTCTGGCGTGTCCGGCAGCCCACCGTTTCGATGCCGCTCACGCTCTGCGCAAGTCCCCCAAGAAACGCTGATGAAGACGCTCATCCCTCGCTATATCTTGCGTGAAATCGCCGCCCCTTTCGTCCTGATTCTGTTCATACTGACGTTTGTCCTGCTCATGGGGAAAATTCTCCAGATCATGGACATGATGGTGAACAAGGGGATTCGCGTCTTCGACATCGCCCAGCTGGTCTTCTTTCTTATGCCGTCCCTCCTGGCGTTCACGCTGCCCATCTCCCTGCTGATCTCCATCCTCGTCGGTCTGGGCCGGTTGTCCTCGGACAGCGAAATCCTGATCTTCAAGGCATCGGGTTTGAGTCTTTACTCGTACCTCGTTCCGGTGGGCCTCCTGTCGCTGATCGTCTGCATCCTGACCCTCATCACCACCGTTTTTCTCGTCCCGTTCGGCAACGCCTCCACGAAACATCTGCTCTTCGCCATCGCCCAGCAGAAAGCCAGTATCGGCATACAGGAAAAGGTCTTCAACGACGACTTCAGCGGCCTTTTGCTCTACGCGGACCGCATCCCGGTTCACGGCAACACCATGGAGGGGGTGATCGTTTACGATCATCGCATGACCGGTGAACCCAGCACCATCGTCGCGCAACGAGCCTATCTCGTTTCCGATCCCGATACCCGGGCGGTCACGTTACGGCTCGAGGACGGCAGCACGCATATGGTCGACCTGCGCCAGAAATCCTATCGCCTGATGTCGTTCAGGAGCTACGACGTGAACCTGAACATCTCGGCGGCGCTTCAGAGCGACCGGGACAAGAAGGCGGAGAAGGAGATGACCCTGGGAGAACTTCGGCATCAGGTGAGCGGGCTGGACATGAAAAGCAAGGCGGCAAGAGAATTGATCATCGAGCTTCACCAGCGTCTGACCATTCCCGTTTCCTGCCTCGTCTTCGGGATTCTGGCCATCCCTCTCGGCATCCGGGCCCAGCGCACCGTCAAGTCCCGGGGCTTCACGACGGGTCTGACGGTCGTGGTCCTCTACTATCTACTTCAACTAGGCGGAGAGGCCCTTGTGGAAACCGGTTACCTTGCGCCGGTTGTGGGAATCTGGTCGCCCAATGTCCTCTTCGGGTCGGCGGCGCTTTATCTTTTCATCCGGACCGCCCGGGAAGAACCGCTGCTGCCCCGGCAATGGACCGACAGGCTGTCTTCCAGCATCAACCGAAACCGGAGTTGCACCCCATGATGCTCCTCGACCGCTACCTCATCCGCGAATTCACCCGCTGGTTCGGCTTGATCCTTTCGGTCTTCGTTCTGCTGTACCTGCTCGTCGATTTCTTCGGACGCCTCCGGATGTTCCTGAGCAACAACGCCCTGCCGTCCCAGATGGTCGCCTATTTTCTTTACAACCTGCCGATGATCGTTTCTCTCACCCTGCCCGCGGCGATCCTGGTCGCCACGCTGCTGACCCTGGGAGCCCTGTCGCGAAACAGCGAAATCATCGCCATGAAGGCCTGCGGGGTCAGTCTCTACCGCATCTTTCTTCCGATCATCCTCTGCGCCGGACTGCTCAGCACCTTCAATTTCTTGAATGGCGAGTTTCTCGTTCCGGAGGCCAACCAGCGTGCGGAACACATCAAGCGCGTGGAAATCCAGAAAAAAGAGCCTCGGGGCACGTTCAAGCGCAATGAGTTATGGTATCGCGGCGAGAAAGGGATCTACAATTTCAAGGTCTTCGATGTCGAAACCCTGACCCTGCACGGCATCACGATCAATTACCTCGATGCCCGCTTTCACCTCACCCATCGCGTCGACGCTGAATGGGCGGAATGGAAGGAGGGCCGCTGGCAGTTTCACAACGTGATGATTGCCCGCTTCGCAGACGGGGAGTTTCCCCAACTCACCTGGGCCGAGCACCAGGCCGTGGATCTGCCGGAATCCCCGTTGGATTTTCAGGTCGTTCAGAAAGACGCAGACCAGATGGGCTACTTCGAGCTCGGCGCCTATGTCCGCAAGCTGCGCGCCGAAGGCTATGACGTGACGCGATACACTGCCGATCTACACGGGAAGCTGGCATTCTCCTTCGTCAGCCTGATTCTGGTCTTGATCGGGGTATCCTTTTCCGTGATATCGGAGCGCGGCGGCGGGGCGGCCCGGAGCATCGCGGCCGGCATCGTCCTCGGGTTTTCGTACTGGCTGCTCCACGCCTTCGCCCTGTCCCTGGGACGATCAGGTACCCTCCCGCCGCTCCTCTCCGCGTGGACGGCGAACCTCGTGTTTTTCGTCTTGGCCGCGTTTCTGGTCCGGCGCGTTCAGACCTGACGGCCCAACCGGACTAATAGCGGTAGTGATCCGGCTTGAAGGGTCCCTCCAGATCGACGCCCAAATACTCCGCCTGTTTACTCGTCAATTTCGTCAGGCTGACCCCCAGCCTTCCCAGGTGCAGACGCGCAACCTCCTCGTCCAGTTTCTTGGGAAGGGTGTAGACACCCGGACGGTACGCCTTTGTCGCCAGTTCGATCTGGGCCAAAACCTGATTCGTGAAGCTGTTGCTCATGACAAAACTGGGATGACCTGTCGCACAGCCGAGATTCACCAGGCGGCCTTCCGCCAGGACGATGATGGTCCGGCCCGATTTCAGCGTCCACTGATCGACCTGAGGCTTGATGTTCCTGCGCCTGCAAACCTTGCTGCGTTCAAGATAGCGCATTTCGATCTCGCTGTCGAAATGACCGATGTTGCACACGATGGCCTCGTCCTTCATCATCTCCATGTGCCGCCCCGTCACGACATCGCAGCATCCCGTCGCGGTGACGATGATATCGGCGCTTTCGAGCACCTCCTCCAGCCGTCGGACTTCATACCCCTCCATCGCCGCCTGCAGCGCGCAGATCGGATCCACTTCTGTGACGATCACCCGGGCGCCGAAGGCGCGCAGCGATTGGGCGCAGCCCTTCCCCACATCTCCATAGCCGCAAACGACCACCTTCTTGCCGGCAATCATGATGTCGGTGGCCCGCTTGATGCCGTCGAGCAGGGATTCGCGGCACCCGTACAGATTGTCAAACTTGGATTTGGTTACGGAGTCGTTGACGTTGATGGCCGGAAAGAGCAGTTCCCCCGCCGTCGCCATCTGATAGAGACGATGGACGCCGGTCGTGGTTTCCTCCGAGACGCCGCGGATGCGTTTCGTTGCCCGGTGCCAGCGTCGTGCGTTCCTTTCCCGGCCCCGGCGGAGCCGTTCGTAAACAATGGCCATCTCCGGATTGTCCCATGCCGTTTCCAGAAGTTTTGGATCCTTCTCGATCTTGACCCCGTGGTGGACGAACAGCGTGGCATCTCCGCCATCATCCACGATCAGATCCGGTCCGGATCCGTCCGGCCAGGTCAACGCCTGCTCGGTGCACCACCAGTACTCCTCCAGGCTTTCCCCCTTCCACGCAAAAACTGCCGCAGACCCGGCTTGGGCGATGGCGGCCGCGGCGTGGTCCTGGGTGGAAAAGATATTGCAGGACGCCCAACGGAGATCAGCGCCGAGTTCCTCGAGGGTTTCAATCAGCATCGCCGTCTGAATGGTCATATGCAGGCTGCCGGTAATCTTCAGCCCCCTGAGGGGCTTCTTCTTACCATATTTCTCGCGCACCGCCATCAGGCCCGGCATCTCCTTCTCGGCCAGCGCCATTTCCTTTCGTCCCCAGGGGGCCAAGGACAGGTCGGCGACGCGATACGGTTGCTTTGGGTCGATCTCCAAGAATGACATGGGCAACACTCCCTTCAAGTGATATAAAATGCATGCAGCATGAGGATCCTTTAACATCAATCCCCGTTCACGATCAACCGATTTATGCGAAAAGGGAGTTTCCCGGAGGTGTCGCGATTCCGCAGAAGATGATCTTTGTGAACGCCTCTTCCAGGGTCATGGTCACGTCGATCACCTCCGTCGTCGGCACCATGAGATAATATCCCAAGGTGGGACTCGGTGTGGTCGGGACGAAGACGTAACGGACGATGTGTTTCCCAAGATAGCTTCGCGTCGCGGCGACGCTGAGGAGGATGAACGTCACGATCACGATCAGGCCCGGTTCCGGGATATGAAAGCCGATCAGGGTATCGGGATGGTAGGGCGTCGAAATCCAATCGAGAAAGCGATCCATGGCGCCGATCAGAAAGGCGAGGACGTACAGCGTGATCCCGATCGATATGATCACGGCGAGGCCAGTGATGAAGGCCAGATTGAGTTTCTTCTTCATTCCGGCTGGATCGTCTCTTGCTTTTTGAGGGATGTCAGTTCAGCTTCTTGCGCGGCCATTTCTTGATGCGGTTCTTTTCGTCGAGCAGCACACAGCGAGGCGACCATCGCGCCGCATCGGCATCGTCCACGAGCACGTAACTGGCGATGATGATCAGATCGCCCCGTGAGACTTTCCTTGCCGCGGCGCCGTTCAGACAGATGACGCCGGAATCCCGTTTCCCCCGGATGACGTACGTGGAAAAGCGCTCCCCGTTGGAAACGTCGTAAATCGACACCTTTTCGAAAGGAAGGAAGTCGGCGGCTTCCATCAATCCTTCGTCAATGGTGATGCTGCCTTCATAATGCAGATCGGCATCGGTGACCGTCGCCCGGTGAAGTTTCGATTTCAGCATGAATCTTTGCACGTCTGTTCCCTCCCCTCGTTCTATAGTGGCCCCTACGACAGGTTCAGGGTCTCCCCGAACATATAATTATCGATCAGCCGCGTCTCTCCGACATGGACCGCCATGGCGAGAACGGCCCGCTCGGAAATGACGGGCACATCCCGCAGGGTCCGGCTGTCGCAGATCTGGATGTAATCGACGGATGCGAACGGATGCCCTTCGACAAACGTCCGGATGTCCCGAATCACCTTGGCGGCATCCCTCTCGCCTTCCTGAAACCGGCGCTCCGCCATCTTCAGGGATCGGCTGAGGGAAAGTGCCGATAGCCTCTCTACCTCGCTGAGATGGACATTCCGCGAACTCATGGCGAGCCCGTCGGCCTCTCGGGTGGTCGGCCGGCCGACGACTTCAAGATCCATGTTGAGATCCGCGACCATTCGTTTGATCGCCGTGAGCTGCTGAAAATCCTTCTGTCCGAAGACCGTGACATGCGGCTTGACGATGTTGAAGAGCTTGGCGCAAATGGTCGTCACGCCGCGGAAATGGCCGGGGCGCGAGCGGCCGCAGAGATTCCGCGTCACACCCTCGACGTCCACGTGGGTTTGATAATCGGGGGGGTACATCTCGCTGTTGTCGGGGAAGAAGATAACGTCGACGCCCACGCCCTCGGCCAGTCGGCGGTCCCTCTCGAAATCGCGGGGATACGTGTCGAGGTCCTCCTGGGGTCCGAACTGCGTCGGGTTGACATAGATGCTGACGACAACCCGATCCGCCCGCCGCCGGGCTTCCCGCATCAGATCGAGGTGGCCGTCGTGAAAATATCCCATCGTCGGGACAAAGGCAACGCGCTTGCCCGCGCTTCGAGCGGCATCCGCGAAAGACCGCATTTCCTTGACGGCGTGGATGATCTGCATCCGTGTACGCTGCCTCGGGTCCAAAAAAAAGCCTCTCCGTCGCTGACGAGAGGCTGATCGTATCGGGTATCACGATTTTTCGGCTCCCAACCTTTTCCTGCCGGTCAGGAACCCAGCTTCCGTCCCAGTCCGCGACATGCGGATCCAAGCGGCGTTTCGTTCCCTACCAGAATGATTTTACCATGTCAAGAATATTTATTCGTCGTCAGGACATCCGTCAATAGGGCATATTCTTCAGGTGTTAGGGTCTCGGCCCGCCGGCGGGGATCGATGCCGGACACGACCAGACGGTTCCGGAGATCGTCTTCGGACAGGTCCAGCCAGCCGGTCTGCCTCAGGTTGTTGAAAAGGGTCTTGCGCCGGTGGGCGAAGGCGGCCTTGACCAAGGGGATAAAAATCGTTTCGCGACGCATCGGACACTTGGGGCGGCTTCTCATCCGGAACGTCAGCACGATGGATCGAATCCGAGGAGGCGGGAAAAAACATTCCGGGGGGACCTCGATCTCCGGTTGCATTTCCGCGTACATGTCCATCACGACGGAAAGAATCCCGTAGGCCTTTGTGCCCGGAGGCGCCAGCAGACGATCCGCCACTTCCTTCTGAAACATCAGGATCATTTCGGCGACCAGATGTTTCTGTGCGAGCATCATGAACAGGATCGGGCTGGACAGGTGATAGGGGATGTTGCCGACGATCTTGACCTTTTCGGATCCCCCGCCGGTTCCGATCAGACTTGCTAAGTTGCAGCGGAGGATGTCGGCCGCGACGATTTCGACATTCCGGAAGGCCCCGAGTCGACGTTCCAGCACCCGCACGAGCACCGGATCGATCTCCACGGCCACCACCCGCCGGGCTTGGCGGGCGATCTCCTCCGTCATCAGCCCCACCCCGGCCCCGATTTCGATCACGGTTTCCCCCACTCCGATGCGGGCCCTCTGGACAATCCCGCGGGTGACCCCCTCGTCCCCGAGAAAGCACTGCCCCAGGGATTTTCTCGGTTGGATGTCCTCTTCACGAAGGATGTCGCGCAGACGTCTCATGGCCTTTGGTCGCTTCGGATCCGGGTGAACAGCTGATGGGCGAGGAAAAAGCCCGGAACGGCGAAGAGCGGTGCGAGGAGAAAACCGCCCGCAAGCAACGGAAGGAGAATCTCCCATCCCAGCAACAGCATGGCGTCCAGGGTGTAGCTGTTGAAGGTGGGCATCGTTCCCGGCATGCCGAGCAAATACCGACCGAGTTCGTATTCGGCGATATAGAAGAAGGGAATGGTCAGGGGATTGGAGATCAGCCAAGAAGCGAGATAGGCCGCGGTGATGTTCTGCCTGAACAGGATCCCCAGACCGATGATGATGGCCGTATGGAAGGGAATGGTCGGGGTGACGCCGATAAAGATCCCCAGGGCGAAACCGAGGGCCAGGGCGCGGGGCTCCCCCTTCAGGCTCAGACACCGCCGGTACCAGCCCTTCAGGTTTTCCTGGATGAACATCCGGCCTCCGGACCCGCATCGAGCGGCCAGCGTGAAACGGCGTTCAAATCGTACCCGTCCGCGCGCCCTTCCCGGAGCAAGTGATCCCCGACGACGGCGATCATCGCGGCATTGTCCGTGCAGAGCACCGGCGGGGGGATGAAGATCTCTATGCCGTGTGGAGACGCGTCCACGGCGAATCTTTCCCTGAGGCGGCTGTTGGCGGCAACGCCGCCACAGACCACGACGCGTCGCACGCCATGGTCCACCGCGGCCCGGAGGGTCTTTTCCACCAGGACGTCGCAGATCGCCTCCTGAAAGCTGGCGGCGATATCGGCCAGGGCCTCGCCTTCGGGGGGGGCGGCGCGCTGCTTCAGATGCGTGAGCAGTGCCGTCTTGAGCCCGCTGAAGCTGAAGTCGGGACTTCCTCTCATCGGACGGGGGAAGGCGATCTTGCTGCGGTCCCCACGCCTGGCCAGCCGATCGACAACGAGTCCTCCGGGATAGCCGATATCGAGGAGCTTCGCTGCCTTGTCGAAGGCTTCGCCTGCCGCGTCGTCCCTCGTCTGCCCCAGCGCGACGAAACGACCGAAGCGCTCGGCAAGATAAATATGGGTGTGTCCGCCGGAAACGACCAGCGCCACAAAGGGAAATTCCGGTGGCCGATCCAGGAAAACGGCGGCAAGATGACCCTCCAGATGGTTGACCCCGACCAGGGGAATCCGGAGGGCAAACGCCAGGGCCTTCGCCACCGACACGCCCACGAGCAGCGAGCCCACCAAACCCGGCCCCCGGGTCACGGCAATGCCTTCGATCTCGGCCAGGGTCACCCCTCCGGCTTCGAGAGCCTCGCCGATCACCGGCAGGATGGCCTCGATGTGCTTGCGCGAAGCGATCTCCGGCACGACGCCCCCGTAGAGGCGGTGCGCGTCGATCTGAGACGCAATGACGTTGGAGAGCATGTCTCTGCCGTCGCGCACGACGGCTGCCGCGGTCTCGTCACAGGAGGACTCTATGCCCAGAACGAGCATGACAATCGACCCCTTTGGCTTTTTCTTTTTACAATTCCGGTGAATGCGTATATAGGAATCGCGGGGCTTTGTAAACCCCGTTTTCTACGCCCTTCCCGTGCACGACGCTCACGTCCGGCGGAAAGGTCACCGGAAAACGACCGACGGCACCTCGACGGAACGACGATGGAAATATCGACGGACTTTCTCGTGATCGGCAGCGGTATCGCCGGGCTGAGTTTCGCCATCCGGGCGGCGGATCTCGGCACGGTCTCAATCGTCACCAAGAAGGAACAGTTCGAATCCAGCACCAACTACGCCCAGGGGGGCATCGCCGTCGTCCAGGACGCCGCCGACCGTTTCGAATACCACATCAACGATACCTTGGTCTGTGGCGCCGGTCTGTGCCACGAGGACGTCGCCGCCTTCGTGGTGCGGGAGGGTCCCGAACGCGTTCGGGAACTGATCGATTGGGGGGTCTCGTTTACACGCTCGGACAACGCGACCGCCGCCGCCTACGATCTGGGTCGCGAGGGCGGCCATTCCATGAGGCGCGTTCTCCATGCCAAAGATCTGACCGGGAGGGAGATCGAGCGAGCCCTGATGGCAAAGGCCGCTTCGAAGAGGAACATCCGGATCTTTGAAAACTATTTCGCCATCGATCTGGTTCGCAAATCTAAATTGACCGGCGTCAGGTCGCCGGCGCCGGATCGCTGCCTCGGGGCCTATGTGTTCGATGTGGACCGGCAACAGGTCCACCGCTTCCGGGCGAAGTTCATCCTCCTCGCCACCGGGGGGGTCGGCAAGGTTTACCTGATCACGACCAACCCGGACATCGCCACCGGGGACGGTGTTGCCATGGCCTATCGGGCGGGCGCGCGGATCGCCAACATGGAGTTCATCCAGTTCCACCCTACCTGCCTGTATCACCCCGACGCCAAGGCCTTTCTGATCAGCGAGGCGGTGCGCGGCGAGGGCGGCATTCT
>JALNWL010000094.1 GCA_023230905.1 Syntrophales bacterium | reverse complement strand
TCGAAGACCCGCCGGTCCAGCTCGCCCGTCGTCTTCTCGAACCGGTTCATGAGGTTCGCCAGGCACGCGGAAATTTCTTTCAGCTCCGAAACGTCCTCCCGGATGACCAGGGGAAGGGATCCGTCCTCCGGGTCGCGCTGTTTCAGGATGTCCACCACGGCCATGATGCCGGTGAAGACGTAACGGAGGATGACCAGCCCCGCCAGCATGAGCAGCAGCGTCATGGCAAACATGAGCAGGTGATTGTCGTCGAGGGAAAGACCCGTCGAGTAGATCAGGTAAGAGACGACGAGGACGGGGATGAGAATTGTCAGAAAGCTGATGGCGTAAAACCGATGCAGGAGGCCGCGCTGATGTTCCGGAAGATGTTGGCCAGGAAAGTGCGTCACCGTGCTGTCCTTTGCGGGTCGCGCTCATCGGGAAAAGCGTTTACGGCGTGTTGATAGCGGGAAGTCGACTTCGTGTCAATGGAAAACTGAGACGGGTGGCTTAGGGCCGCCGCCGCCGACCGGACCGGTCCGGGTCAGGCGCAGGTCGTTCCGCTGCCCCAGAGAGCGTCCCGGAGTCCGGAGGCGCGCTTCAGGTGGCGGCTCAGGGCCGCCGCGAAAAGCTCCTCCCGACCGGCGATCCACAGGGTTCTCCGGGCCCGTGTGACGGCCGTATAGACGAGCTGCCGCGTCAGCACCGGGACGTCTCGGTCCGGCATCAGGAACAGGACATCGTCGAATTCGGAACCCTGGCTCTTGTGAACCGTCATGGCGTAGACCGATTCGTGCTCCGGAAGCCTGAGCGGCGGGAAGCTTCGCACCCTTCCGCCGCCGGCTGGGAAGAAGACCCGCAGATCGCCCCGGTGTTCCGGATCGGCCAGCGCGATCCCGATGTCTCCGTTGAACAGCCCCAGGCCGTAGTCGTTCTTCGTCACCATCACGGGCCGCCCCGCGTACCAGAGGCTGCCTCCGCCGATCCGTCCCGTCTCCCGCAGAACCCGCTCCGCGAGGAGGTTCATGTGCCGGACGCCGTAAGGCCCCTCCCGCAGGGCGCAGAGCATCCGTGCGCGGCCGAAGCGCTCCAGGAGTTCGGCCGGGTCGCCCGCCGTCGGGGGCGCGATGTCGTGCGTTCCGATCCAGGCCGCCAGCAGCCGCGGCAGGGCCTCGGGGGGCGGCAGCTCCCGCCAGGCGACGTCGCCGGTTCCCGCGTCCCGGATGAGCGCCCCGGCCCGGGACGCGTCACCCGCATTGACGGCCCGGCTCAGGGCGCCGATGCCGCTCGTTTCGCCGAAGCGGTAGCTCTTCCGGAGCGAAACGATGCGATCGTTCAAGCGGCCGGGCGCCGACACGTCGTCTGCCGGGATGCGCTCCCCCGTCACCCGCAGGCAGGCGTCGGCGAAGGCGGGGGAGTAGCCGTGAGCCCGCCCGGTATCGCAGATGTCGCCCAGGACGGCCCCGGCCTCGACGGAGGCCAGCTGGTCCTTGTCTCCCAGGAGGATGAGACGTGCGCGGGTGCGGAGTGCCCCGATCAGTTTGGCGAAGAGGGCGAGGTCCAACATCGACGCCTCGTCGACGATGACGACGTCGGCCGGCAGGGGGCGATCCGCATGGTAACGGAAATAGGGCGTCTCCGGGCGGCTCTGGAGCAGCCGGTGGAGGGTCGAGGCGGTTTCGGGGATCGCCGCCCCGAGCGCGGGGGGAAGCGCGAGTGTCGCCTTGGCTTCCCGGATGGATTCCTGCAGTCGCGCCGCCGCCTTTCCGGTCGGGGCCGCCAGGGCGACGGCGGGGGGGCGGTCGGGGTCCTGGGCGACGAGGAGGGCCAGGATGCGGGCCACGGTGGAGGTCTTGCCCGTGCCCGGCCCGCCCGAGACGACGCAGAACCGGTGTCTCGCCGCGGCGAAGGCGGCGACTTTTTGCCAGTCGATCCGCTCCGCTCCGCCGTTCGGGGGGAAAATGCAGTCAAAAGCCGCCCGCAGCCGTGCCTCGTCGGCGACGCCCGCGGCATCGACGGCCAGGGTGTCGAGCGTGCGGACCACCGCTTGCTCGTAGGCCCAGTAGCGGAACAGGTAAAGACGGGTCCCGTCCAGGATGAGCGGCAGCCGGTCCCCGGGCCTTCCCACCGCGGGGCTCGTTTCCAGGAGGGCGTTCCAGCGTTCGGCCTCGGGACGGGCCGGGAGGCCCTCCCCGGCGACCGGAAAACCGTCTTCCGGTCGTGCCCCCAGATCGAGGCAGATGTGGCCCTCGGCCCGGGAGCGGCTGAGCCAGGCCGCGGCGAGGGCCAGCTCCGGCGCGTCCCGCCCGTCGATTCGGCGGATGAACCGGCCGAAGGCCTCGTCAAGCGGTGAGAAGCGCGACCGGGGCGGGAGGCTGCCTGCATCGTTTTTCATGGGACCTCCTCCCTTCCGTCGCTTCCGGCCGCGGCGGGGAGCAGGGCCCGTTCGAGGGCCGCGATCGTTTCCCGGGCCGGGCGATCGCGGTAGATGCCCGTAGCGCCCGAATTTCCCGAATCGAGGCCCCGCAGGAAGAGATAGAAAACGCCGCCGAAATGGGTGTCGTAGTCGTATCCCGGCAGACGCCGCTTGAGGTAGCGGTGCAGGGCGAGCACGTACAGGTGGTACTGGAGCGGATAAAAGGCCTCCCGCATCGCCTGGGCCAGGGCCCCGGGCCGGTAATCCGCCACGGTGTCGCCCAGAAAGTTCGTTTTCCAATCCACGAGATAGACGCGCCCGGCGCGTCGGAAGACGAGATCCATGTACCCCCGCATGAAGCCGCGGACCGGCTGGAAGCGGAGCCGGCCGATCCCTTCCGGAAAACCCGACGTCGGCGCGATCCCGGTTTCGGCGAGCAGGCGCTCCAGACGGTCCGGCGTCAGCCGGTTCAGGGGGACGTAGAACCCGAGTTCGCTCAGGCGATCCGTCCGGCCGACGGTGGAGAGCGTCAGTCCATCGAGATCCGGGTCCAGCGGCGTGTCGAGGGCGAGCCGGATTGTCCGGGCGACCGTCTCCCGGCAGGCCGGGTCGAACCCGTACGCCGCGAGCTTGTCCGCGAACAGTCTTTCCGCCGCTGGGCCCGACGCGGCGGTGAAGTCGATCTCCTCGAGAATCTCGTGCAGGAGGTTGCCCGTTTTCGTCCCCCGCGGAAGGGCGAACACCCCGGACGGTTTCTCGGCCGGCAGCGGGGTGGTCGTCCCGGCCTCACCGTCCCGGTCGGGAAGGTCGGCGGGGTCGCCGATTTCGGCCGGGGATTCCGGCCGGAGGGCGCGGTCCGCCACGAGTGAAGAAAAACTGGCGATCGGCCGGTCCCTGTCCGGCAGGCCGGTGAAGGTCCGGCAGGTCAGGGCTGTCTCCGCTTCGGGGGAAGCGGCGCGGGGAGCGGCGTCCGGCGGCGGCATCTCCTCCAGGGCGATCGCCCCCGGGACGGATGCGGCGAGGGCCTCCAACTCCCGGCGCAGGGCGTTGCCGTCGAGTCCCGTGGCTCCGGCCTCCGTCGCGGCCGTGCCGTCGCCGGTTTCCCCGGCCGTCGGGTGAAGGATATACGCGAGGGCCGAGGCGCCCGCGTCCTTGAACGGCCCCCAGACGAGGTAGCAGCGGTGCCGGGCGCGGGTCAGGGCGACGTAGAGCAGGCGGATGTCTTCCGCCAACGTTTCCCGGAGCGCCAGGTCCCGGCCGGTGCCGGCGTCCGACGTGAGGACGAGGGTGGGCCGCCAGTCGTCCGCGGGGTCGTGAAAGAGGAATTCCCCCTGCCGGAGTTTGGTGCCCCTCCAGTGGAAGGGGCAGAAGACAACGGGGTATTCCAGACCCTTGCTCTTATGAATGGTGACGATGTTCACGGCGCGCGCGTCGCTTTCCAGGCGGAGTTCGTGCTCCTCCAGGCGGGGCGTCACGGGATCCCGCTGCCGGGCGAGCCACTGGACGAGGCCCGCCATGCCCTGCCGTCCGGAGACGGCTTCCGCATGCAAAACCTCCGCGAGGTGAAGGACGTTCGTCAGCCGCCGCTCACCGTCGGGAAAGGCGAGGAGCCGCTCGCGGACGTTCTCCGCGGCCAGGAAGCGTCGGAACATGGGGATGAAGCCCCGCTCGTCCCAGAGGGCGTGGTAGGCCCGGAACCGGGCGAGCCGGTCCTCCCAGGCGGTCTCGTCCCCGCTGAGCGCGTGGAGCGCCTCTCCGTTCAGACCCATCAGGTCGGTCGCGAGGGCGATCCGTATCCGGCCCTCGTCCCGGGGGGCGGCCAGCGCCCCCAGGACGCGCTCGATCTCGATGGCCTCACGGGTGTCGAAGAGGTTGCCCGTACTGTGGAGGACCGCCGGGATGCCCAGGGTACGGAGGGCCTCCCGCACCCGACGCGCTTCCCGGTTGGTGCGGACCAGGACCGCGATGTCGCCGGCGACCAAGGGGGCATCGCCGATCGTCGTCCGGGGCCCCTTCCTCGGGTCGAGGAGGCGAGAGATCTCCGCCGCCACGGACCGGATGATCAGATCGGCCGCGCGGTCCTGGTTCTTCGCCGCCCCCGCCGCTTCGAGGCGCACCCCGTCGAGAAACCAGAGCCGGAACGGGGGGGAGGGCCTTCCGTCCACCGTCAGGACGGCCCGTTCCGGGACGTCCCCCGCGATGGCCTCGGCGAAGGGGATTGCGTCGTAGAGGAAGGGCGCGCCGTCCGGATGACGGAAGACCGCGTTGACGGCCTCGATCAGGGCCGGTTCGGACCGCCAGTTGTGCCGCAGGGTGTGGCGGCGGCGCACGTCGTGGGAGGCCCGCAGATAGGTGAACAGGTCGGCCCCCCGGAAGCTGTAGATGGACTGCTTGGGGTCGCCGATCAGGAAAAGGGTGGCGTCCCCGTGGCCGAAGACCGTCTCGAAGATGGCGTATTGGATCGGGTCGGTGTCCTGAAATTCATCGATCACGGCGGCCCGGTAGCGGGCGCGCAGTTTTTCCGCGAGCGCCGACCCGCCCGGGCCCGCCAGGGCCTCCCGCAGATCGAGGAGAAGGTCGTCGAAACACTGGATGTTCCGCCGCCGTTTTCGTTGCCTGAGTTCCGCCCGCACGGTGCGGAAGAGTTCGGCCTTGAGGAACAGGAGGTGCCGGTCGGCCTGCTCCGTCCACGCCGCCGCCCGCTCCCGGAGCGTTTCGCAGGCGGCGAAAAAGGGGTGCTCCGGGGGCGTGCAGCCCTTGCGGGTTCCCTGCTCGATGGCGGTCGCGGTGAACCTGTCGAAACCGTCGAACGGGGGCCACGTCCTGCGGGCGGCCGTGTAGGCGTCCATCTCCGCCAGAAGGGCGTCCGGATTCCGGTAAATGTTCCGCTTCAGACCGGGGTCGCGCAGGCACGCCGCGACGGCATCCCGGGCCGCCGGCCAAGCCCGGCGCACGGCTTCCACCGCCTCCCGGAAGGGGGGCAGGGCGTCCAGAACGACGGGCGGGGCCTCGGGGAGGATGCGCATGCCGGGATCGAAGAGGCGTCCCTCGATCAGTTCGAGAAAGCCTTCCGGGCCGAACTTCCTCGCCAGGGCGTGCCCCGGGACCTCCGGCGCCCCCCCGTAGAGGTGCCGCCGCCAGAAGTCCCGGACGATCTCCTCCTTGAGGGCGCGGTCGTCCGGAATCATCTCCGCGTCGAACGTCCCCCGCGTTTCAAAGGCGTGCTCGCGGAGCGCCCGCTGACAGAAGCCATGGATCGTGTGGATCGGCGCCTCGTCGAAATCCCGGAGGGCCGCCCGAAGGCGGCGGAGCGCCTCTTCGCGGGCCGTCGTGCGCCGGACCAGGCCGTCGAGAAACGGATCGTCGTGGCCGCCCGACGTGAACGCGGCGACGGCGGCGCGAACCCGTCCGCGGATGCGGTCCCGGAGCTCCTCCGTCGCCGCGACCGTGTAGGTGACGACGAGGATCTCCTTCACGGAAAGCCCCCGTTCCAGAAGGAGGCGGAGGAAGATGCCCTCCACGGCGTAGGTCTTTCCCGTGCCGGCGCTGGCCTCGATAAGGTTGGTTTCCGTCAGTGGGCTCTCGAGAAGGTTGAAGATCTCCGGGGCGTCCATGGCTAGGTCAGCGCCTCCTCGGCCGCGAGCAGCGGATGGAAGACCGTCTCGGCCAGGCGGCGGAAGGCGTCGTCCAGGGGGTCGATCCGGTCGAAGCAGAGCTCGTTGTCGGGATCGTCCTTTTCCGGATAGCGAAAGGCCTCCCATTTGGCCCGCGCCGCACGGAGCGCCGCCGCCGCATCCTTGCCCGCCGCGGTTGCGTCGGCGTAGGCGAGCGAGGATTCGGGGAAGAAGTGCAGGGGGGTGCGGAGTCCCGCGAGGAAGAGGGTGACCAGGTCCGCCAGGGGTTGCTCCGCGCCGGCGAGGGGCGCGTAGCGGACCCCGCGGTCCCGGCCGATGAAGCGCGTCTCGCGGACGGGTGCCGCGCAACCGGGATGGTTCAGGATCAGGTGCCGGATCCAGGCGTCCAGGCGGTCTCGGGCCTTCACGTCGGCCGGCCGGTAGCGGACCAGGCCCTCCGGATAGAGCGGGTCCAGCGCGCCGGTGAGATGCACCCCCGCCAGGCGGAGGTCCACCGGAACGGCCTCGATCCGCCCGCCGGAGACGGCACGGCCGATGTCGGCGGCGAGCCCGGTCATGGCATCGTGCAGACGGTCGTAAGCGTACGCCCCCGGCGCGCCGTGGGGGAGACGCCCGGCGGCCTTGAGGACGGGATAGGCCTGCGCGATATCGCGGTCCGCCAGCAGACGCGCGACCAGGTCCTGACCGAGGCCGTACGCGTCTAGGCCCTCGAGGGTGAAGGGCTCCTCCTCCGGGATCGCCGCCTCCCGGTCGCGCAGATAAAGGCCGAGCCGGCGGCGGAGGAGGAAGCGGGCCGGGTGTGCGAAGAAGGCGCAGAACGTTTCGACGTCGATCTCCGTCAGGCCCGCTCCCGGCTCGGGAAGGCCGGAGGGGATGAAGGCCCCGGGTTCCCGGCGCGGTGCGGCGGCGCGTGCCGCGCCTCGGAGGTTCTCCGTGGAGTAGCTGTACAGCTTCGGATCGCCGCTGAAATAGGCCGGGTCGAAGGCCTGCAGGCGGTGGTGCGTGCAAAGGTCTTCCCGTACGCGCGGGCCGAAGCCCGCCTCGATGGCATCGAGCAGTTCGCTCACCAGGACCGAGGGGGGGCGGGGGCGGTTGTCCTTCGGGCTCTGCCCGCAATAGCTGATATGGAGGCGCTGCCGGGCCGACAGGAGCGCCTCGAGGAAGAGGTAGCGGTCGTCCTGGCGGCGCGAACGGTCGCCGGGGCGCGGCGCGGACGCCATGCGGTCGAATCCGAGCGGGACCGACGGCCGGGGATAGGCGTCGTCGTTCATGCCCAAAAGCGCGATGACCTTGAACGGGATGCTGCGCATGGGGAGCAGGGTGCAGAATGTGACGCCGCCCGCGAGAAAGCCGCCGCCGGACCCCCTGTCCGTGAGGTTCTCGCGGAGAAAGGCCTTGACCGCCTCGATCCCGATTTCCCCCGCATACCCGGAGGCCGCCTCCAGTTCCGGCAGCTCCCCGAGAAGACGGCGGAGGGCCTGCGTTTCCGCACCGTAGCGCTCGTCGTCGGAAAAGAACGTCTCCAAAAGCGCGGTGAGCGCCTGCGCCCATCCGGAGAGGGTTCGCCCGGTCTCCAAGGCGGGGATGGCCGTGAAGAGCGCTTCCGTGAAGGCGAGGAAGGGGCCCAGAATCTCCGCGGCGCCCCCCTCGATGTCGTCGTAGGGGAAGATGCCGTCCACGAGGACGGCCTCGCCGCCCGCCGGCAGGGCGTAGCCGAGCAGCATCCGGTCCAGGCCGGCCCGCCAGGTGTTGGCGGCCTCCGCCGGTAGGTCCAGCGCCTCCCGGCTCCGGGCGTCGATACCCCAGCGGATGCCCGTTTCCCGGACCCAGTGCCGGACGAGACGCACGTCGTCGTCCGCGAGCGAAAATTTTTCCCGGACGGCGGGCGCGTCCAGAAGGTCGAGCACCTTAGCGGCGCCATAGCGGCTCCCCGCGAGGTCGAGGAGGTGGAGGAATGTGTCGATCAAATGGCTCTCGTGCAGGTATCCCCGATCGGCAAGCGTGAAGGGGATGGCGCGGGGATCGTCCGCCGCCGCCGAAAAGACGGCTTGGATGAACGGCGCATACGCCGCGATGTCCGGGATCATGACGAGGATCTCATCCGGCCGGAGCGTTCGATCCGCGTCGAACATCGCGAGCAGAGCGTCGTGCAGGATCTCCGCCTCGCGGAGCGGACTGTGGCAGACGTGCACCCGGAGTGACCCGTCGTCCGCGGCGGGAGCGTCGCCGCCCGCCGGCACCCGCTCCGTCAAGTTCAGGATGTCGGACTGGATCGCCGCCAGCAGGGTGGCGTCGCCCGGATCTACGAATTGCGGGAATTCCTCGGCGGACAGTTCGGCGATTGTCCGCAGGAACTCCCGCACGAGGGGACCCAAGGACGCCAGCAGCCGGTTCCCCGCCTCGAGGTGATACGCCTCGGGGCGGCGGTCGTACCCAGCCAGACGCTCCGCGATCCGGCCCGCCTCGCGCTCGGAGACGATGTCTTCCCAAAACTCCCGGCACGGATTGACGAGGAAGAGGTTCACCTCGATCCGGGCCGCGAGGGCCGAGAGAATCTGCATGTAGAAGGGGGGCAGGGAGGAGATGCCGAACATGGCGACCCGTTCGGGGGCCCCGGGGAGCGGAACGGTCGCGTCCGCGATCGCCGCCAGGAGTTTTCGCCGGAGCGCCACCCGGTGCACCGGCCCCTTGCGGCGGACGATCTCCCGCCAGAGCGCCGCCTGCCAGTGCGTCTCCTGCCCGCGCTCCCACGCCGGCATCCAATCGGGACGGAACAGGAGGTACTGGTCGAAGAGCGCCGCGACCCGGGCGGCGAGCTGGAACCGTTTGAGGCCGTTGCCATCGTCGTCCAGATAGGCCTTGAGCGGCCGGTACTCCGGGCGGTCGGGAAGGGCGGACAGGAGGTCGACGAGATCCCAGGTCATGACCGCGGGTTCGTACGGCGAGCGCGCCGGCAGCCCGGGATCGACCGCCCGGAAGAGGGCGTGGACGAAATGGGTGGGGTAGGGGAAGCGGACGTTTGCGCAGACGCCGTGACGGTCCGCGAGCCTCATCGACAGCCAGCGCTCCATGCCGCGGCTCTGGACGAGGACGATCTCCGGGGCGAACGGATCCGCGAGGGGAACCGCCAGGACCTCCGCCAGCCGGTCCGCCAGGACCTCCATCCGGTTGCTGTGGTACAGCTTCAGACCCGGCATGCGCGCCGTCTCCCCGCTTTTGCTG
>JALNWL010000093.1 GCA_023230905.1 Syntrophales bacterium | reverse complement strand
TATATATGCCGCCGGAATGCCTTGGCCTCGGCCTTGGGTTCGGTCTTGGTCCTGGCCTTGGCCTCGCCCTCCCGCCGGGGCTGGGGCAGTGCGGCGGTTGTGCTGGCGCCCGACGGGTCGAGGGTGCCCGTCGCCGCAAGCGGACCCTTCTCGATCCGTTCCGTGGGGGCCTTGTCCGAAGTTGGCGGTCCGATCGACGCATCCGTCCCCTTCGATGCGGATTGGTCGTCGTTCGCACCCACTGTCGAAGATGCAACCTCTGTCGGTACCCCCTCGCCGGAGGAAGAGAGAACCTTGACAATCGCCCGCGCCAGCGCCTCGGCCATACGCCGCTGGTAGGAGGGTTTCTTCAACAGACGCTCCTCATTCGGGTTTGAAATGTAGCCCGTCTCGACGAGGATGGAGGGAATCTCCGGGGACTTCAGGACCAGGAAGGGGGCCTGTTGAACGGTATCGAACTTCAGTGGACCGACTGCCCGCACGCTCTGAAGGGTGGCGACACCGAAGGCCCGTGACCGGTTGATCGTGTGGGTCTGAAACATGTCCAGGATGATCGGATCGGATTCGTCGTTGCCGTTGCCGTTGGCGACACCCCCGATGACATCCGCCAGGTTCTCTTTCTTTGCCAGCAGACGCGCGGCCTCGTTGCTCGCACCGCCCATGGAAAGGCAGTAAACGGAGATTCCCTGGGCCTGCCGGCTTTTTTCCGCATCCGCATGAACGCTGATGAAAAGATCGGCGCCGTATTCCTTCGCAATCCGCATTCGTTTCTTGAAGGGGACGTAGTAGTCCCCCGTTCGGGTCAGGTAGGCATGGTAGCCCTTGCGGCGGTTTAACGTGTCGCGCAATTTCTTGCTGATGGCCAACACCACATCCTTTTCGAGGGTCTTGTGTTTGCCGACGGCCCCCGGCGCTTCACCGCCATGTCCAGGGTCGATGACGACGATCCGCTTCTTTTTCAGGACACGGACCTGTTCGCGCGCCTGCGTCGCCTCCTTCACCGCCTCCGGAAGTTCGATATCCACCACGACGCGGTACGGCTTGTCCTCGATGGCCTTCAGGGGGAAGACGGTGGTCTCCGTGTGCGCGGCGAGTACCAGTTCCACCCGGATGACCTGTTGCGGACGGATGCTGAGGAGAATTTTCTTGATTCCCGGCTTATTCAGGATTTGAATCCACTTCTTCTTTGCCTCGGGCGGCGCCATGGACGGAAACTCGAGAATGATCTTCTCGGGCAACTCTTTCACCGTGTACTGCGGCTCATCCCGCGTATCGATGACGATGCGCGTGTGATCGGGGGCGACCCAATGCCGGATGTTGATAATCTCGTTCAGCGCCGCGGCGTCGGCGGGGAAGAGCAGCAGGAGGACGAGCGCGATAAGCCCCACGCCGTTGCCGATGGGATTAAATGCCTTCATAAGGTTGTTTATCTATCAGGTTTAGCGCACGAATTCAACTTTTTGTCACTCGGGCAGCCTGGGTGACTGTCCCTGAATTCTGATTGACAAGCGAGATAAAACGTGGCAAGGACAACTCCCGTTGTGACGGGCGATTAGCTCAGTTGGATAGAGCGTTGGTCTCCGGAACCAAAGGCCGCGCGTTCGAGTCGCGCATCGCCCACCATAACAAAATCAGGCAGCGGGGTGCCTCGCCCTTCTGCCTTTTTTGCTTCCGCCAACACCGGCATTGACTCGAAAAATCCGATTCTGTATACTCTCCGCGCTCGTCTGCTCGACACCGATTCGTTTCGTTGATACCCCTCGTTCAGGAAAAGTGAAAGGGGCGTTCGAGCAAGATGAGGGGGTGCCCCGTCGATCCAGGACGAGCCCCGTATCGCTTTGAGGAGGCGCGGTGTCGATCCTGCTCGCGGAAAGGGCCGGCTCCTTCGGAGACCGGACCGCCATCATCGCTCCGGAAGGCACGTTCACCTACCGGCAACTCCTCGACGCATCCGCCCGGGTCGCCTCCTTTCTTCTGAACGGATCGCTGGATCTTGAGGAGCGTCCTGTCGCCTTTCTCGCACCTCCAGGCTTTCAGCACGTGGCGGTACAATGGGGGATATGGCGGGCCGGGGGCATCGCGGTCCCGCTGTCTCTCTCTCACCCGAGGCCGGAGCTGGACTACGTCATCGGGGACGCCTCTCCCGTAGCGGTGATCGCCCATCCGGACGTTTCCGATCCTCTTCTGGCCGTTGCCCGGGATCGGGGTCTCCGTTTCGCCCACGGCACCGACATCCTGGAACACCCTTTGGAGGCATTGCCCCCGGTGGTGACATCGCGGCAGGCCATGATTCTCTATACGAGCGGAACCACGGGTAGGCCGAAGGGCGTGGTCATCTCCCACGACACCCTTGCGGCCCAGATCACGAGCCTGATCCGGGCTTGGGAATGGACGGAAAACGACCGGATTCTGGAATTCCTGCCTCTCCATCACATTCACGGCATCGTGAACGTCGTCTCCTGCGCTCTTTGGGCGGGCGCCGTGTGCGAGATCCTCCCCGCGTTCAACGCCTGGAAGGTCTGGGACCGCATCCGCCGCGGCCGATTGACGCTGTTCATGGCGGTGCCCACCATCTACGTGAAACTCATCGACGCCTGGGTGCGGTCGTCTCCCGCCGACCGGAAGGACATGTCCGACGGCTGCCGAAAGATGCGGCTCATGGTGTCGGGATCGGCGGCCCTGCCCGTGAGTACGTTGGAGAAGTGGCGTGAGGTCTCTGGTCATGTTCTCCTCGAGCGGTACGGGATGACGGAGATCGGGATGGCGCTGTCAAATCCCCTGCACGGAAAGCGCCTCCCCGGCTGTGTCGGCGTCCCGTTGCCGGGCGTGGAGGTGCGGCTCACGGACGAGGCGGGAGCGGCGGTTGCCCCGGACATCCCGGGCGAGATCGCGGTCCGGGGCCGGACCGTTTTCTCCGGGTACTGGCGCAGACCGGAGGAGACCCGGAAGGCATTCCGGAGCGGCTGGTTCATGACCGGAGACGTCGCCGTGTGCGAGAACGGCGTGTACCGCATCCTGGGGCGCAGCCAGGTGGATATCATCAAGACCGGCGGGGAAAAGATTTCGGCCCTGGAGATCGAAGAAGCGTTGCGGACCCACCCGGATATCCGGGAATGCGCCGTGGTGGGCGTACCCGACCCGGTCTGGGGGGAGAGGGTCTGCGCCGCCGTCGTCCTCGAGGCCGGACGATGCCTGGATACCGATTCGCTCCGCGTTTGGCTCAAGCAGCGCCTGGCCTCCTACAAGGTCCCCAGGGAGACGGTGTCCCTCGAGGCGTTGCCCCGGAATGCCATGGGCAAACCGATCAAACCCGCCGTAAAAATGATCTTCCAGCATCCCGACGGTCGATTGTGATGAAGTCTCTTCAACAAGGTTGATGATATTTTCTCCGTCGATCAATCTCCTCTTGACTTTTATCCGGCAAACGGACTAGTGATCAATGAGATTTTTGGGGTAATTTTCTCCCGGATGATTGGACCCGTCAACGTCTCCGCGAGGGAACGGCATGGATGGACGAAGGATCGAAACCCCGTCTCGGGAAAAAGGCGGGGCTGGTCTTTATCCGGTACGCGGGCCGCCGAACACATCCCCTTCTTCAACAATTACAGGTTCACAAGACACAAACCGTTCCACGAGTCCGGCAGCGCGTTCTTTTGTCTTTTGATCTTTAAGCGGCTTCAAGGGGGTCGGCGGTAAATGCGGCGTCACGCCGCAGCAACGAGGATCGCGCGGAGGACGTCATCCGAAAAACCTACCTGGGACTTTAGCCATGAAGCACATCGGTCAGGATTCCAAGGAAGACATCGTCGCCCGATATTCCCTCCATGTCTCCTCCGGCAAAGCCGAATTCTTCAAGAACGTCGGCATCGACTTCGTCTTCGGGCGGCGTGAGGGTCCATACGTCTGGGACGCCGCGGGCGAAAAGCGGCTCATCAACTGCCACTGCAACGGCGGCGTCTTCAACCTGGGTCATCGGCATCCCCGGGTCATCCGGACCCTGATCGCGGCGCTGGAAGAACTGGACATCGGCAACCATCACCTCCTGAGCGAGCAGCGGGCGAGGCTGGCGGAGCGCCTGGCCTCCCTGACCCCGGGAGATCTTTCGTACACCGTCTTCGGCGTGGGAGGGGGTGAAGCGGTCGACCTGGCCCTCAAGCTGGCCCGGGGGGCCACCGGTCGGACGAAGATCGTCTCCGCGGCGGGCGGATATCACGGCCATACAGGGCTTGCGCTGGCAACGGGGGACGAGGCCTACCGCGCCCCCTTCGGTCCCAACCTCCCGGGCTTCATGCAGGTCCCCTTCGACGACCCGGAGGCCCTGGCCGGGGCGCTCGATGCAACGACCGCCGCCGTCATCTTCGAAACCATCCCCGCCACCTGCGGCATGCCCGTTCCCGACTTGGGGTTTTTCCGGACGGCCAAGGCGCTGTGCGAACGGGTAGGGGCGCTCCTCATCATCGATGAGGTCCAAACGGGACTCGGTCGTACGGGGAAGCTCTGGGGCATCGAACATTTCGATGTCGTGCCCGACATCCTGGTCATCGGCAAGGGGCTTTCCGGGGGTGTATACCCGATAAGCGCAACCTGCCTGAGGGCGGATTTGCAGTCATTTTTTCATGAGAACCCGTTCATCCACGTGTCCACGTTCGGCGGCGCTGAGGTCGGTTGCCCCGTCGCCCTGGAGGTGCTGGAGATTACGTCCGCCCCGCCTTTTCTCGAGCATGTCCGGGAACTGGCCGGCTTCTTCCGGACGGGCTTTGAATCCCTCCGCGCCCGGCACCCGGAACTGGTCGTCGGTCTGAGGCAGCTCGGCCTGATGATGGGCGTCGAGATGGTCAACGACCTCTGCGGCCCGGTGCTCACGAAAGTCGCCTATGACCATGGCCTGCTCTGCATCTACGCGAACAACAACCGGAAGGTCACCCAACTCCTGCCGCCCCTGACGATCGACCGGGCCGTCGCCCAGGAGATTCTCGAACGGCTCGATCTGGCCTTGGCCGAAACCAAGCGCGTGCTGGCGATATGCTGAAAGACGTCATCGACCCCGATCTCCTGAACCATTTCGAGGCGGGGCTGGATCCCCGGAATCCCCATCTGAGCGCCATTTCCGCCAGGATCATCGGCTACGGCGAGATGAGCACCATCTTCGTCATCGACCATCCCGGACAGGCGCACATCGCCTACAAGCGCATGCCCATCTTCCGCACGAACGCGGAGATGGACGCCTACGAGCGCCTGTTCGAGGCCTACAATACGGGCCTGGGCCGGGTCGGCCTTCAGGTGCCGGAATGGGCCTCGGCGCGGGTCGTCCCCAAGCGGGGGAACCGGATCGTATACACGGCGCAGGTTCGGCTTCCCTCGGCATCCATCGGCAACGCCCTGCTCCACACGCTCGCGGAAGGATCCATCGGCCTTCTTTTCGGGTGCGTGCTCCGCGAACTGGCGAAGGTGTTCGCGAGCCATCGGGTCCACCCCTCCCTGATCTTCGGGATCGACGGCCAGATCTCGAACTGGGCGCTGAAGCACGGCCGGTCGGACGGCCCCATCACGGAGGCGTCGGAGCTCTGGTACCTCGACACCGGCACCCCGCTGATCCGCCGGGACGGTGTCGAACAGCTCGATCCCGAGCTGTTCCTCCGCTGTACGCCCTCTTTCCTCGTCTGGCTGATCCGGCTCCTGTTCCTCGAAGACGTCATGACCCGCTACTACGATTTCCGCAAGGTTACGATCGACCTGATCGCCAATGTCTACAAGGAGCAGCGCCCGGAGCTCATCCCCCTGCTCCTGGAAACGGCCAACGGCTTCTTTGCGGGCAAAGGGGCGGCGTTCGGCATCGCCCCACTCACCGCGGAGGAGGTCTCGGCCTACTACCGGCAAGACGCCATGATCTGGCGGGTCTACCTCGCCTTCAGAAAAATTGACCGGCTCCTGCATCGGCACGTCCTGCGGGAACCCTACGTCTACATCCTACCGGAAGCCATTCGGCGCTAGGCGCCGCCGGGGAAGCGGGGCAGGCAAGCGGCGCACCGTCGGGCCGCGGTCTGACGCCCGATATTCGGGTTGACAAACACCGGGGCGTCCCTTACAGATAAACCGTATGGTGGGGATGGATCCTTCCCCTTGTGCAAACAGCGGAACCCGAATGCGAACCCTCATAAACACAGACGGAGGTCAACCATGAGCGAAGCATCGAAAAGGGCGGCAAGCGTATCTCGTCGGCAGTTCATGAAAACCGTGGGAGGCGCCGCGGCCGTCGCCGGCATGGCCGTGGGCGGGGTGGGGCTGGGCGGCCAGGCGCTGGCGGCGCCGGGCAAAATGCCCAAAAAATGGGACGAAACCTATGACGTCATCGTGATCGGCAGCGGGTTCGCCGGCCTCACCGCCGCCATCGAGGCGCGCAACGGGGGCGCCCTGGTCACGGTCATCGAAAAGATGGTCGTCCCCGGGGGCAATTCGATCATCAACGGCGGGGATTTCGCGGCGGCGGGAAACAAGCTTCAGAAGGAACAGGGGGTCCAGGATTCCGCCGAACTCATGCTGAAGGACATGCTGAAGGCGGGGTCGTACCTGAACCATCCGGAACTGGCCAAGCTGGTCGCCGATGGCTCCAACGCCGCCCTCGAATGGTGTCAGCAGTACGTGGGCGCCCAATTTGCACGGCTCAACTTTCACGGCGGTCACTCGGTCAAGCGGGCCGTTCAGACCGTCAACGCCTCTGGGTCGGAACTGGTGAACAAGATGCTGGCCAAGGCCAAGGAGCTCGGGATCGGTGTCCAGACCCGGACCAAGCTCGTCCGCCTGGTCCTCAACGATGCGGGCCGGATCGTCGGAATCGAGGTGCGCAAGGGCTACCGGTTTCCGAATGAAGCGTCGGGGAAGGCCGCCTTTTTAAAGGCCAGAAGGGCCGTCGTCCTCGGCTCGGGCGGTTTTTCCCAGGACGTCAAGCTGCGCCAGGTGCACGATCCCCGTCTGAACGACAAATTCGATTCCACCAACCAACCCGGCGCGACCGGAGAAGCCCTGCTCGCGGCCTGCCAAGTGGGGGCCATGGACGTACAGATGGACTGGATCCAGCTCGGCCCATGGACCAGCCCGGACGAGAAAGGCTTCGGTCTCGTCCCTCTTTTCTGCGAACGGCTCGTCGGCTACGCCCCCATGGTCGATCCCGCTACGGGCAAGCGCTTTATCAAGGAAACAGGCGACCGGAAGGTGCGGGCGGACGCCATCATCCTCCTCGGGCATCCGGTCCTGATCTTCGGTGATGCCTACGCCGTCCCCAAACAGGTCTTTTCCAACGCCCTGGAGAAGGGGCTGGCTTCGGGCGCCATCAGGAAATTTGACAGCCTGGAGACCCTGGCGCAGCATTACAATATCCCCCGGGCGGCACTCTTGGAGGAAGTCGCCCGCTGGAACGGGTATGTCGAAAAGAAGAAAGATCCCCAGTTCGACTGCATGATTTTTCCCGACGCAAAACCGACCGTGATGCCGCCGTTTTACGCCGCCCGGCTCTGGCCGCGGGTGCACCACACGATGGGGGGACTGGTGATCGATACGAACGCTCAGGTTACCGGCTTCAACATGAAGCCTGTTCCGGGACTCTACGCGGCCGGAGAGGTCACCGGCGGCGTGCACGGCGCCGTGCGACTGGGCAGCGTGGCAATGGCTGACTGTGTCGTCTTCGGCCGCATCGCCGGCCGGAACGCGGCGGCCGAAAAGCCTTGGTCGTAGAGATCATGCAAGAGCCCGGTTCTTGGAGAAGGTCAACACCGCTTTAACCTGTCGTTTCCGAATATCTGGACCCACCTGCGGGGGAGGACGGGAGCCTTGACGGCCCCTGCCCTCCCCCCTTCATTTTCCGCCCCGATCCCACGTCTCCCCGCCTCATTCATTCTCCGACCGACGGATGAAGGATCATGGTTCGACCATCGCGCAACCCTCCAGAAAAACACCGCCATGATCGCCGGCATATCCCCGGGAAGGTCCGTCATCGCTGTTCGTGGTGCGCCCCGCCGGATAAGAACTTCAAACGGTCCTTCCTCCACGATGGGCTAAACGCTAACCCCCTGGGACTGACCGCGTCGGGAGCGCGGAAATAATGGTTGCATGCCTTTTCGTCTCATGGTATAGGCCCGGTTCATTTTTTGGAGACACGCGATTCAGGGCGGCCTTCATTCCCCTGCGATCGGCGTGTTAATTTCCCGCAGACCCGCGGGAACACTCCTTGTCCGGGTCCCGTGCCCGGACTTAAGAGCCGAGAGGAGGAAGCGCATTGAGGAGATACGACATCATTTTCATTGTCCCGGTCGATCTGCCCGAGGACGAAATCAGCGCGATGTGCGAGCGTTACGGCACGTTCATCACCGATCACCAGGGCATCGTCGTCAAGATCGACCGCTGGGGCAAGCGCAAACTGGCTTACGAAATCAAGAAACAGAGACGGGGCTATTACCTGCTGTTCGACGTCGTCAGCGACCATGCCGCCATCACCGAGATTGAAAGAAATTTCAAGATTGATGAGCGGATTCTGAAGTATCTGACCGTCCGGAGGGACGGGACCTTCACCCGAGAAGCGATTGAAAAGGAAATCGCCGACGCCGCAAAGAAAGCCGAAGAGGGAGACGCGGGGAAGCAGCCGGCCGAACCGATTGCGCCAAAGATGGTGATTCCCGCCGCTGCCGCTCAGGAAACCGCCGCAAAAACCGTCGATGAGGGGGTGAAGTAACATGGCCGTACCCGAAAGAAGAGACCAGCGTCCGCCCAGGCCTCAGAGAAGATTTTTCCACCGCCGCAAATTCTGCCGTTTCTGCACGGACTCGGCCTTGATCATCGATTACAAATCCCCGGACGTTCTGCGCGACTTCGTGACGGAACGGGGAAAGATCATGCCCAGACGCATCACCGGGAATTGCGCCAAGCACCAGCGTGAACTGACCACCGCCATCAAGAGGTCGCGCAGCATCGCCCTGATGCCGTTCGCCGTTACCGAAGGCTGACCGGGCCTCATCAGCGGGACGGGGAGTTGAACGATCGAACGGGTTTACGGTCGCATCTGGATCTTGGGATCGGAATCGCCGTTTCCACCCTGTTTTTCGTCGGCGTCGCCCTGATCCCGGCGGGAGGGACCGGCGTCATCGTCTTTCTGCCCCTGCCGACGCTTCTCTTTTACGCAAAATTGGGACGTTGGCGGGGGGTGGTGGTCTGTTTTGTCTCGCTGGCTGCGACGACGTTCATTCTCCTCGCCTCCTCCCGTCCGCTCAACCTGATACCCGTTCTGCTCAGCGCTTCCCTGACCGGCCTGGTCCTCGGGG